>NZ_ASZV01000012.1:0-35459 GCF_000442475.1 Ralstonia sp. AU12-08
AAATCAACAGTGTGCCCGCTGATTTTCGCCAGCGTCATCACATCGACCTTTCGTGACAACCTAGTGAGCGCCTCGGCACGGGAATCATGGAAATGTAGATCCTTGATCAGCAATTGGTCGCGGGCCTTGCGAAATAGGGCGTCAAGCACGCTTGCCGAGAGCGAAAAGCACTGATCTCGATTCGCCACGGGTTTGAGCAACCTGATGGCATGCCTGGAGAGCGGGATTTCCCGCGGGCGGCCGGTGAGGTACTGCATCTTGTGCTTGACCGTCGCCACGCGGCGTTTCATGTCAAGCGTAGCTTTCCCCAGGCTTAGAATCTCGCTTGCGCGCATGGCGGTACGCAGTCCAACGAGGAACGCGAGCGCGACCTCTTGGCTCTTCGTGATGGGGGGCTTTCCTGATCTGTAGTTCAAGCGTCTACAGATCCTTTTTACCTCTTTTGGCAGAACACGCCGTGATCGCGGTACGCCGTCGTTGGGCATCGTCATGCCTTTGAACGGGTTATGTTCAAGCCAGTGCCATTCATCTCGCGCCACAAGGAAGGCGTTGCGTAGCCAGTTGATGTCACGCAAGACGGTGGCTGATGCTACCGGCCTGACCTTGCGGCCATCTGGCAACTCGCCATTGAGTCTAGCGTCGCGCCATGCAGCGAGATCGGGGGTCTTGGTCTCGGCTAAGGTCTTCTCCGCCAGTTCCTGAAAATCCCGGAGGAACGCATCAATGCGCAATCCCTCCGCGCGAGCACCAGCCTTCTTCGACGACACTTCTTCGCGATAGCGAGCCAGCATCTCGGCCACGGTATGCCGTTCCGCGGGGGACTTGTTTTTTTGCTCACGGAGTTCGATCTCGCGCGATGATGCCCATAGCTGGGCCTCGCGTTTCGTGCGGAATACCTTTGAGTCTCTGGTTCCGGCGACGTAGACCTGAGCGCGCCACCCAGCGCTGTGCTGCGAGATCGAGGCCATCGTGGGGAGGGCTATGCGTAAATTTTGGGGAGCCCAGTCTACGAAAAGCGCCGCGCAATGGCAAATTCAGGGTGTGCGTGTAGGCAACGATACCGCCATAACACCTTGTTTTAACTGGATTTTCCCATGATTGGGAATTTCCGAAAAAGTGTGGTGGTGCCCGAGGCCGGGATCGAACCGGCACGCGCCGATTAGGGCGCAGCGGATTTTAAGTCCGCGGTGTCTACCAATTTCACCACTCGGGCACGACGATCGGTGCAAGACGGTACACGATACCGGCGACGACACCGATGCCACAAATGAAATTGGACGGCTGTCCAATCGTGACGTCGACGTCCATTCACCAAAGTAAAAAGCCCTTGCGATTTCTCGCAAGGGCTTAAGTACTTGGCTCCTCGACCTGGGCTCGAACCAGGGACCTACGGATTAACAGTCCGGCGCTCTACCGACTGAGCTATCGAGGAATCGCTGCAACAGCGAAGAAATGAATTCTAGCTAGTTTCCGTTCTCCCCGTCAATACCTTTTTTGCGTTGACGGTAAAAAAAGTTGGAGATCAGCGTTCGAGATACTGCTCCTTGTCCTTCACGTCCTTCCAGTCGTCGGCGTCGGGCAAGGGTTGCTTGGTCTTGGTGATGGACGGCCAGCCGATGGTCGAGAGTTCGGCATTGATGGCGATCCACTTCTGCTGATCAGCAGGCACGTCCTCTTCAGCGTAGATGGCGTTGACCGGGCACTCGGCCACGCACACAGCGCAGTCGATGCACTCATCCGGATCGATGGTCAGGAAGTTCGGGCCTTCGCGGAAGCAATCGACGGGGCAGACGTCCACGCAGTCGGTGTACTTGCAGCGGACACAGCTTTCGGTAACGACGTGAGTCATTTCGCTTGGAGGTTAATGCTAGGAATTCGTGGGGTGTGCGGTCATGGCAGGTGCCAAGCCGACAATCTCGTATTGTAACGCAGCTGCCGTGCCTGACGGCTGCATCATCTGCGTACCGTCAGACAGTTTTGGCATGTGTTTATGCGCCGGCGCAAGTTCTGGGCAGGTGGCTATTGCGCGTGTTCGATCACCATCTGCACGCGCGTGATGCCGTTGAAGGTGTTGTTGTCGAGCCGGTAGGCCACATAAGCTGAAGCGCCAAGCGGTTCAGCGTGGTTGAACCAGATCGCATCGAAATGCTGCTTGCCGCGCCCGAGCTTGAGCTTCAGGTGCTTGTCCTTGAGCACCGCCTGCGACAGCACATCGAACTCGCCGCAGAAGCTCGGCGCCGGAAAACCCTGGCCCCAGACCTGGGTTTCGAGCAGCTCGACGAACTGGGGAGAGAAGCACTCGGGGTCGGCCTCGCCGTCGGTTTCGAGCACGCGCGAGAGGAGGGCCTCGTTCAGCCATTCGCGACCAACGGCTTCGAAGGTGGCAACAAATTCGTCGAAGCCGTCTTCGCGCAGCGTGAGGCCGGCCGCCATGGCGTGGCCGCCAAACTTGACGATCAGCCCGGGGCTGCGCTTGTGCACGGCGTCCAGCGCATCACGCAGGTGGAAGCCGGGAATCGAACGGCCCGAGCCCTTGATGACGCCGTCGTCGCCGGGGGCAAAGGTGAAGACGGGGCGGTGGAACTTGTCTTTGATGCGCGAGGCGACGATGCCGATCACGCCCTGATGCCATGTCTCGTTGTACACGGCGATGGTGTGGCGACCCGCGCCATCGAAGGCGTTCATGCTGTCCAGGATGGCCAGCGCTTCCTGCTGCATGCCGGCTTCGATCTCGCGGCGCTCGCGGTTCATGCCGTCGAGTTCGGCGGCGATGGCCATGGCGCGATCGTAGTCATCGGTGAGCAGGCATTCGATGCCGAGCGACATGTCGGCCAGCCGCCCGGCCGCGTTCAGGCGCGGGCCCAAGCCGAAGCCGAGGTCGAACGTCGATGCGCGACGCGCCTCCCGCCCTGCCACGCGGAAGAGGGCGGCGATGCCGGGGCACATCCGCCCCGCGCGCATGCGTTTGAGCCCTTGTGCCACCAGCAGCCGGTTGTTGGCGTCGAGCTTGACCACGTCAGCCACGGTACCCAGCGCCACCAGATCGAGCAGTGCGTCGAGGCGAGGCTGTTCCTGCGGTGTGAAGATGCCACGGGCGCGCAGTTCGGCTCGCAGTGCCAACAGCACGTAGAACATCACGCCCACGCCCGCCAGGTTCTTGCTCGGAAAGCCGCAGCCAGGCTGGTTCGGGTTGACGATCACGCGCGCCTCGGGCAATTGCGCGCCCGGCATGTGGTGATCGGTGACGACCACGTCGATGCCCAAGGCATTGGCCGCCGCCACGCCCGCCACATCGGCAATGCCGTTGTCGACGGTGACCAAGACGTCCGGCTTCTCGCGCGCGGCCAGCGCCACGATCTCGGGCGACAGACCGTAGCCGTATTCAAACCGGTTCGGCACGATGTAGCTCACCTGCGCGCCGAGCATGCGCAACCCGCGCACGCCCACGGCGCAGGCGGTGGCGCCATCGCAGTCATAGTCGGCAATGATCAGCAAGCGTTTGTTGGCGGCGATGGCGTCGGCCAGATAGCGCGCTGCGTCGTCGATGCCCTTGAGCTGTGCCGGCGGCAGCAGGTCGGCCAACTCGGTCGACAGTTCATCGGGTCGAGCAACGCCGCGTGCGGCCAGGATGCGTGCCAATACAGGATGGATACCGTGGCCTGCCAGTGTGTTGGCAGCCTCAGTGGAGTGTGAGCGGACAGCGATACGGGTCATTCAGGCAGCCATGGAAAGCGGGGATAGCGCATCGCGCAAGGTGCGAGCACGGCTGAAACGGCGCAGCCAGCCGAGCGGCCCGTTGGCCAGGTCGCGGCGGGTGACGCGGTAGTGGGCGTAGTGCGAATCGCCGGTCAGTACGAGGGAGACGGCATCGATACGGCCGTCGGCCAGTGCGTCGGCGGCGGGCGTGAACCAGTCGCGGTCGTAGGCGCGCAAGGTTTCGATCCAGTCGTACCAGTCGGCGGAAAGGTAGGGCTTGCCAGCATCGCCCAGCAGCACGGCGGCGCTGGTGCCGTCTGCCGGCAGGGCGGCCAGCGTTTCGGCGCACAGCTCGGTGGCATTGGCGGCGTGGCACAGCCCAGCGAAGAACGGATCGGCGCCGATCATGCGTTCGGCAATCGGGCGCGTATCAAGCAGTGCGCCCTGGCCGAACAGCCAGACCGAGTTGACCGGCAGCAGGCCGCGCGCCTCGCGGGCTTGGTTGACGGGGTGGTCGTACCACGTCATCTGGATTTCGTTCTGGAACTTGCGCCAGGCGCGTTCCTGCTCGCCCTTGTGCATCCAGATGTCGATGTTGTGGCCGGTGGCGCGCTGCGGAGCTGCGGCAATCAGGTCGCCAAACGGCGCATCCGGGAGATACCAGCGGGCGGCCTGGGGGGCGTCCAGGTGCAAGTGCATGTCGGCCAGCAGCGGGGCGATGGCGGCGCGCAGCGCGTCGGCATCGGCCGCTTCCAGCCGGAGTTGCGCTGGGTCGAGCATCACCAGATGGTCGCGTGCGGCGTGAATATGCACCGGTTGCAGGCAGGCCCAGGTGCGCGTGTCGGCGGCGGCGCCGTCTGCCAGGCGCATGTACGGGGCGGAAGGCAACGGCGAGGTTGGGGAACCCGCGGGCAGCCCGGCGCGCGCTGCCAGCCAGCGTTCGTGCGGCAGCGTGGGCAGGTAGGCGTCGTCGTGACGCTCGCGTTCCGTCTCACGCGCGCGGGCAAGCAACCTTTCCAGGCCCGGCAAGGTCAATTGACGGTAAGCGTCGTCCGCCACCTCGGCGGCGGGGGCGCAAAACGGGACAATCAGAAAGAGTTCAGGGATCATGGCTCCGAGATTGTAAACTTCCGGCTGCCCGGCGCGTGCGCCGGCAAAGTCACACAGCATCGTCACATCACACGGTCACACCACACGGGGATGCCCCTTTGAAATTTCCATACGAATGGCAGATCGGCTGGCGCTATACGCGCGCGGGCAAGCGTGCCAGCCGCAACAGCTTCATTTCCTTCATCTCGCTCATCTCCATGCTTGGCATTGCGCTGGGCGTGGCGGCGCTGATCATCGTGCTGTCGGTCATGAACGGCTTCCAGAAGGAAGTGCGTGACCGCATGCTGTCCGTGCTCGCGCACATCGAGGTCATGGCGCCGGGCAGCCTGCCCGACTGGCAGCGCACCGCCAATGAGGCGATGCAGAACAAGGAAGTCATCGGTGCAGCGCCGTATGTCGGCGCGCAGGCCATGATCACGCGTGATGACGCCGTACGCGGCGTGCTGCTGCGCGGCGTGTCGCCGGCGGATGAGCCGAAGGTGTCGGATATCGCCAAGGACTTCAAGTCCGGCGCGATCGACGACCTGAAACCCGGCGAGTTCGGCATCGCACTGGGCAGCCAACTGGCCCAGGGTCTTGGCGTGCGCCAGGGGGACAAGGTCACGCTGGTGGCGCCGCAGGGCACCATCACCCCGGCTGGCGTGCTGCCGCGCCTGAAGCAGTTCACCGTGATCGGCACGTTTGAATCGGGGCACTACGAGTTCGACAGCTCGCTGGCGCTCATCAACATGGAAGACGCCGAGCGCCTATTCCGCCTGGAGGGCCCGACCGGCGTGCGCCTGAAGCTGACCGACATGGACCGCGCGCCCCAGGTGGCCGAGGCGCTGTCACGCACGCTCACCGGCGAGCTGTACATCCGCGACTGGTCGCGCCAGAACCGCAACTGGTTCGCGGCGGTGAAGACCGAGAAGAAGATGATGTTCATCATCCTCACGCTCATCATTGCGGTGGCGGCGTTCAACCTGGTGTCCACACTGGTGATGACGGTGACGGACAAGCAGGCCGACATCGCCATCCTGCGCACGATGGGCGCGCAGCCAAGTTCCATCATGAAGATCTTCATCGTGCAGGGCGTGGCGATCGGCTTCATGGGCACGCTGCTGGGCGTGGGGTTGGGCACGCTCATCGCCTACAACATCGACGTGATCGTGCCCTTCATCGAACACCTCTTCGGCGTGCAGTTCCTGCCGAAGGACATTTACTTCATCAGCGAACTGCCCTCGGATCCCCGCGTGAACGACATTGCGACCATCGGCATCATTTCCTTCATCCTCGCCTCGGTGGCGACGCTGTATCCGAGCTGGCACGCCTCGCGCGTGAACCCGGCGGAGGCCTTACGTTATGAATAAGGCTATGAGTGAGGCTGTCATGACTTCCATGGATGCGCCGGCCGATGCACGGCTGGGTGCGGTGCTGCAGGCCGAGGGGCTGTCAAAGTCGTTCAAGCAGGGCGGGTTGAATGTGGACGTGCTCAAGGGCGTCGACATCCGTATCGGCGTGGGCGAGAAGGTGGCGATTGTCGGCGCGTCGGGCTCGGGCAAGAGCACGCTGCTGCATGTGCTGGGCGGGCTGGACGAGCCGAGTTCGGGTCGTGTCGCGCTGCTCGGCAAGCCTTTTACCGACATGAAGGAGCGTGAGCGCAACACGCTGCGCAACCAGGCGCTGGGCTTTGTCTACCAGTTCCACCATCTGCTGCCGGAATTCACCGCGCTGGACAACGTGGCGATGCCGCTGCGCATCCGCGGCGTGGCCGAGGCGCAGGCGCGCCATACCGCGCAGATGACGCTTGAACGTGTGGGGCTGGGCCCGCGCACGGCGCACCGTCCAGGCGAACTATCCGGTGGCGAGCGTCAGCGTGTGGCCATCGCACGCGCGCTGGTCGGGTCACCCGCCTGCGTGCTGGCCGACGAGCCCACCGGCAACCTGGACGACCACACCGCCGGTGAAGTCTTCCAATTGATGCTGGAACTGACGCGTACGCTGGGCACCAGCTTCGTCATCGTCACGCACGACATCGAACTGGCCGGCCGTTGTGATCGCATCCTGCGTTTGCGCGAAGGCCATCTGCACGTCGAGCGCTGATGCCCGTGCGATGAGGCTGCGTGTCAGCGAGCCCGGCTGCCGTAGCGAATGGACTGCAGCCGGCCCTCGAAAAAGCGCAGCGTCGTCATGAACTGGCCGGTGCCGGGGTTGTAGGTCCATTCGTCGACATTGCTGCAGGCGCCGTTGACGGCGGGCTGCGTGCTGCCGGTGCCTGTGGTTGCGCAGAAGGTATCGCGCATCACGGGCTCGCCGCAGTTCTGCAGGACGTCTGACTTGTTGTCGCCGATGCGGACGATGTAGCCGCTGCCGCAGCGCATGGTTTCCGCGCTGGCGGGCAGGGTGGTCAGAAGCGCGGTCAGTGCGGCACAAGTCAGGTAGGCTGTTTTCATTGCATTGTGCGGGCGGAGGCCCCCAGTATCAGAAAAGGCGGATTCTAGAACGCCTGTCTTTCCGGTACGTTGCCGCTTTTCGATAGACCAGAGCCGATCATGTGGATTGACACCCATTGCCATCTCGACGCCCGCGAATTCGACGCAGACCGTGACACGGTCGTCGCGCAGGCGCACGCGGCCGGCGTGAACCACATCGTCGTGCCAGCCGTGGCGCGCTGGAACTTCGATACGGTGCGCACGCTCGCCCATCGGCACGCGGGCTGCAGCTATGCGCTGGGCATTCACCCGATGTGTGCCGCGCAGGCCAGCGATGACGATCTGGCCGAACTGCGACGCCAAGTCGCAGCGTCGATGGACGATCCGCGCTTTGTTGCCATCGGCGAGATCGGGCTCGACTTCTTCATCCCCGATCCGAACGTCGAGCGGCAGAACGCCGTGTATCAGGCCCAGCTGCGGATTGCGCGCGAGTTTGATTTGCCGGTGCTGATGCACGTGCGCAAGTCGCAGGATCAGGTGCGCAGCGCGGCCGCGAAGGCAGGCGTGCGCGGCATTGCGCATGCGTTCAACGGTAGTCCCGATCAGGCCCGCGCCTATGTCGATTCCGGCTTCAAGCTCGGCTTTGGCGGCGTGTTCACCTTCTCGCGCGCCAACCGTGTCCGCCGGCTTGCCGCCGAGATGCCGATCGAAGCGATCGTGCTGGAGACCGATGCCCCGGATCTCGCCCCGGCGTGGCTTGCTGATGATCAGTTCAGCGAGCAGGTCGGCACACGCAATGCGCCCGCCGAGGTGGCGGGCATTGCCGCCGCCATGGCGGAACTGCGCGGCATCTCCATCGATGCACTGGCCGCCCAGGCGCGCCGGAACAGTATCGAAGCCATTCCTCGTCTGGCAGCACTGTTGGCACCCTGACGCCCGCCCATGCGGTTGGGGCTGGTTGGGTTCGTTGCGGGGTGCATGGCGCTGCAGATGCAGGCCGTGCTCATGCCTGCGTGGCAAGCGGTTGTGGTGCTGTGGCTATGTCTGCTGCTTGCCTTTGTGGCGCGTCGCAAACCGATTCTGCTCTCTGTCCTGCTGGTCACCAGTGCTTCCGTTGCTGGCTTTGGCTGGAGCGACTGGCGCGCGCAACAGCGATTTTCTGTCGTGCTCAGCCCGGCGTGGGAGGGCAAGGACATCATCGCGACTGGCGTGGTGGCCGAACTTCCGCAGGTCTCCGAAGACGCTACGCGCTTTCTCTTTCAAATCGAATCCAGCGATGCCGGCGATGCCGTGCCATCGCGCGTACGTCTTTCCTGGTACGGCGCTCGCACCTGGGGCGGGGCGGGTGATGAGGGCGTCGAGCCTGATCGCCGCGCCGGCATCCCCGACCTGCAGCCTGGCCAACGTTGGAAACTGACGCTGCGGCTCAAACGCCCGCATAGCCTGTCCAACCCGGGCGGCTTCGATGGCGAATACGCGATGCTCGCCGACGACATCCGCGCCACCGGCTACGTGCGCACCGGCAAGCGCGCACAGAACATCGCGCTGGGCGAGGCCGAGGCAGGCTTCGGCATCAACGTAGAGCGTTGGCGTGCTGCCGTGCGGCGCCACATCCTCGCGGCATTGCCCGACGCGCGGTATGCGCCTGTCATCGTCGCGCTTGTGGTGGGCGACCAGAGTGGCATAGCCCGTGAAGATTGGGAGTTGTTCCGCCGTACTGGCATCAGCCATCTCGTCAGCATCTCCGGTTTGCACATCACGATGATTGCTGGGTTGTTTGCCGCGTTCTGGATGGCACTGTGGCGACGTTCGTTCGGGCTGGCGCGCTGGCTGCGCATGCCGTTACCGTTGCGCATGCCGACACCGCGAGCGGGAGCCATTGCAGCCATGCTGGCGGCCTTCGGCTATTGCCTGCTCGCGGGGATGGGGGTTCCCGCGCAACGCACGCTGCTGATGTTGTCGACTGTCGCGATTGCGCGGCTGACCGATCGCAACGTGCCGGCAAGCCTGTCGCTGTGCTGGGCAGCGGCCGTGGTGGTGGCGGTGGACCCGTGGGCGGTTATGTCGGCGGGCTTCTGGCTCTCGTTTGGCGCGGTCGCGATCATCTTTATGGCCGCGCAGATGGTGCTCGATGGTCGACGTGATCGCGAGACGGAACGTTGGTGGATGCGTTACCAGCATGGGATTGCCAGTTCCACGCGCATCCAGTTTGCCGTCACGTTTGGCCTGCTGCCGTTGACGTTGCTGCTGTTCCAGCAGACATCGGTGGTCTCGGCAGCGGCCAATGGATTGGCGATTCCGGTGGTCAGCTTTTTGACGACACCGCTAGCACTGGTTGGCGCAGCGTTGCCCGATCCGTTGGCCCAGCCAGTGTTGGCACTGTCCGAGGTGAGCTTTCGCTGGTTGGTGGTGTGGCTTGAGTGGTTGGCGCGGCCAAGCTGGTCGGTTTGGGTTGCGCCAGTCGCCCCTGCGTGGGCCTTGCTGCTGGCAACGGGCGGCGTGGCTTTGCTGTTGGTGCCGGGTGCCCATCGCGCGTGGGCATGGCGCGCGCAGGGCGCATTGCTGCTCGTGCCGATGGTGCTGGCACGTGTTCCGGTGCCGTTGCCGGGCGAGTTTCGCGTTGTCGCGTTCGACATTGGTCAGGGTGCCGCCGCGCTCGTTGAAACAGCCAACCATCGCCTCCTGTTCGACACCGGCCCACGCTACGGTGACCACGCTGATGCGGCCGCCCGCGTCATCACACCCTATCTGCGTGGGCATGGCATTGAAGCCCTGGATGCGCTGGTCGTCAGCCACGAAGACAGTGATCACGCCGGTGGCACCGAAACGGTGATCGACGCGGTGCCGGTACGCACCATGTTGGCGTCTCTGCCAAACGGACATGCACTACACGCGACGGCCGCCGCGCACGATATCGGCCTGACGAGCTGCTTGGCTGGGCAAGTATGGACGTGGGACGGCGTGACGTTCGAGATGCTCCACCCGGCGCGGCCGCCCGCCGACGGTGCGCGTGTATCGAGCAACGCCCGCAGTTGTGTGCTGCGCATCGGCAACGGCCGGCATGCGGCGCTGTTGACCGGCGACATTGAGGCCCCCCAGGAGGCCGCGTTGGTGGCCAGCGAAACCCCGGAGCGGCTGATGGCAGACATCTTGCTAGTACCCCATCACGGCAGCAAGACAAGCTCCAGCGGTGCGTTTTTGGACGCAGTGTCACCGCAGGTGGCGGTTTTCCAGGTCGGCTACCGCAACCGGTACGGACATCCGCACCGCCAAGTGTGGCAGCGCTATGTGGCGCGCGACATCGAGCGGCTGCGGACCGACCAGACCGGCGCCGTCGTCATCGAGACGCGCGGCGATGCGCTGGAGGTGCAGACGGCACGGTCGATGCGGCCGCGCTACTGGTCCTCCGCGCTGGAAGTGGAAGCCCTGGCGACAGCCGCAGACGGAATTGATGCGCTGCCGTAAAACTTGGTTGCACAGCGGGTTGGCCCCATTGTGGCGCCCAAAACCACTGTGCTATAAAAACCACATGTCGTGCAACCGTGCGACATGGCAGTCCGTCAGGGGAGAACAGCATGGCAGTCCGGTTCTACGATGAAATGCTCAACTGGCATGGCGAACGCAGTCCCCATGCCGCCGAACCGGCCCCGGCAGCCCTCGTCCAGCAGGGCGAGGTGCGCAGCCACTACGGGCGCTTCGCCGAATGGCTGGGCGCACAGTCCGCCACTACGCTGCAGAACAAGCGTGCCGAGGCCGACCTCATCTTCCGTCGCGTCGGCATCACCTTCGCGGTGTACGGCGACAAGGACGAATCGAACAGCGGCACCGAGCGTACGATTCCGTTCGACATCATCCCGCGCATCTTCCCGGCCAGTGAATGGGCCACGCTTGAGCGCGGCCTGCGCCAGCGCGTGGATGCGCTCAACCGCTTCCTGCACGACATCTACCACGAGCAGAACATCCTGCGCGCCGGTGTCATCCCGCCCGACCAGATCTACAACAACGCCCAATACCGCCCCGACATGCTCGGCGTGAACGTGCCGCGCGACATCTACGCGCACGTGGCCGGCATCGACATCGTGCGTGCGGGCGAGGGCGAGTTCTACGTGCTGGAAGACAACCTGCGCGTACCGTCGGGTGTGTCGTACATGCTGGAAAACCGCAAGATGATGATGCGGTTGTTCCCCGAGCTGTTTGCACGCAATCGTGTGGCGCCGGTCGCGCATTACCCAGACTTGCTGCTCGACATGCTGCGCAGTGTGTCGCCGCAGAACATTGCGGACCCGACCGTGGTGGTGCTCACGCCGGGCATGTACAACTCGGCGTACTTCGAGCATGCCTTCCTTGCGCAGCAGATGGGCGTGGAACTGGTGGAAGGGCACGACCTGTTCGTGCAGGACGACCACCTCTACATGCGCACCACACAGGGCCCGCAGCGCATCGACGTCATCTACCGCCGTGTTGACGACGACTTCCTTGATCCGTTGGTCTTCCGCCCCGATTCCTCGCTCGGTGCAGCAGGGCTGCTGTCGGTCTATCGCGCGGGCAACGTCACCATCTGCAATGCCATCGGTACCGGCGTGGCGGACGACAAATCGATCTACCCGTACGTGCCCGACATGATCCGCTTCTATCTGGGCGAAGAGCCGATCCTGAACAACGTACCGACTTACATGTGCCGCCGGCCGGACGATCTGCAATACGTGCTCGATCACATGGGCGAACTGGTGGTCAAGGAGACGCACGGTGCGGGCGGCTACGGCATGCTGGTCGGTCCGGCGGCCACCAAGGATGAGATTGCTGCGTTCCGCGAGGTGGTGAAGGCGCGTCCCGACCAGTACATCGCCCAGCCGACACTGGCACTGTCGACCTGCCCGACCTACGTGGAAGCCGGCATCGCACCGCGCCATATCGACCTGCGGCCCTTTGTGCTGTCCGGCAAGGACGTGCGCATGGTGCCGGGCGGCCTGACGCGCGTGGCGTTGCGGGCGGGTTCGCTGGTGGTCAACTCGTCGCAGGGCGGCGGAACAAAAGATACGTGGGTGCTGGAGCGCTGAAGTTTAGCCATCGCAGTCGATCAAACACATATCGAATACGTAGAAGGGAACGCCATGCTCAGCCGCACCGCAGACCATCTTTTCTGGATGGCGCGCTATACCGAACGCGCCGAGAACACCGCTCGCATGCTCGACGTGAACTATCAGACCTCGCTGATGCCGCAATCGGCGGAAGTGGCGGAGCAGGGCTGGTGGGCGATGCTCGATATTTCTGAACTTACGCGGGTTTTTGCCGACCGCTACGGCTTACTTTCGCGCGACGACGTGATCGACTTCATGGTCCGCGACATGACCAACCCGTCGTCCATCATGAGTTGCTTGCGCGGCGCGCGTGAGAACGCCCGAGCCGTGCGCGGCTCCCTCACAACCGAGGTGTGGGAGACCATCAACACTACCTGGCTGGATGTGGAGCGTCTGATGGCCGAGGGCATGCTGCGCGATGATCCATCGCAGTTCTTCGAGTGGGTCAAGTTCCGCTCGCACCTGTCGCGCGGCGTGCAGGTCGGCACCATGCTCACGGACGACGCCTTCCATTTCATGCGTCTGGGCACCTTCCTGGAACGCGCCGACAACACCGCACGGCTGCTCGACGTGAAATTCCAGTCCACCCCCACGCGCGATGAAGCCGCCGCCGAGCAGGGGGATTTCTATCACTGGGCTGCCACGCTGCGCTCGGTGTCGGGCTTCGAGGTCTACCGCAAAATCTATCGCAACGTCATCACGCCGACGCGCGTGGCCGAGTTGCTGATCCTGCGCAGCGATATGCCGCGCTCGCTGCTGGCCAGCATGGACGAAGTCGTGGCGATTCTGTCCACTGTACGTAACAGCCAGTCTGCAGAGACCGAGCGACGCGCTGGTAAACTCCACGCCGACCTGCGGTACGCCCGCATCGAAGACATTTTTGCGGTTGGCCTGCACCCTTGGCTGACCAATTTCCTGGAGCGCATTGGCGATCTGGGCAACGGCATCAGCCAGGACTTCCTGGTGCCGCTCGATGCAGTGTGACGCGCGGGGCATTTTGTATCTATCAGGGCGTTGCTTTCGGGCAGCGCCCGCGCCATCGTGAAATACCAAATTCGACATACGACGGTCTACCGTTATGCCGAGCCGCTGCGCCACAGCGTGCATGAGCTGCGATTGACCCCCCGCAGCGGGCCGCTGCAACAGGTGGACAGCTGGCAGATCCACGCCCCCGGCAACCTCACACGCGCCACCGACGGCTTCGGCAACGTGGTGCACCACTTCACCCTGGGCAACCGTGCGGACGACGTCACCATCGACGCCCGCGGTATCGTCGAGGCCTTCCCGTCCGCCGCGCCGGGCAGCCGCGGCTTTACCGATGCCCCCGGGGAGGGGCGCTACCGCGTGTCGCCGCTGTACTTCCTGAGCACCACGCCGCTAACATCCGCGCCGCCTGAGATGAGCGACTTCGCACGCGAGCATGCACTGGTGCGTGGTGATGCCGATTCGGCACTGAGTCTTGCTTGTGCCATCGCGCAGCGTGTGCGCTACAAGCCCAACTCCACCGATGTCGGTACGACCGCCGCCGAGGCATTCAACCTGAGCGCCGGCGTCTGCCAGGATCAGGCGCAAGTGATGGTGGCGTGCTGCCGCGCGCTGGGAATTCCAGCGCGCTACGTCAGCGGGTATTTCCATGCTGTTGGCGAGGAAGATCTCGCCAGCCACGCCTGGGTCGACGTCTGCCAGGATGCCGAATCGCATACTTGGTGCAGCATCGACGTGACGCACCAGTGCTTTACCGACGGGCGCCACATCCGCTTGGCGGTCGGTCGCGATTATCAATCCGCCGCGCCAATCCGTGGCATTCGCCAGGGTGGCGGTGCCGAGACGCTGGACGTCAGCATCTCGATCGAGCCCTTGCCTGCCGAGGCCGCCTGAGTGAACTGAACACCGCTTCCAAGCGTGCCAGTGCATTGCGATTGGCACGCTAGAATGCGCTCAACCCACAGATTTCGTTTGTTGCTGCTCCCATGACTTATTGCGTTGCCATGCGCCTGGACGCTGGCTTGGTCTTCCTGTCGGATTCCCGTACCAACGCGGGTGTTGACGCCATCTCGACGTTCCGCAAGATGACCGTCTTCGAGCGCGAAGGCGATCGCGTCATGGTGCTGCTGACCGCCGGCAACCTCGCCATCAGCCAGGCCGTGCGGCAGGTGCTGACGGAGGCGCGCGACAAACCACGCTCGCTGTGGACCGCCCGCGATATGTTCGAAGCCGCCACCATCGTCGGCGAGGCCGTGCGCGAGGTATACGACCGTGAAGCCGATGCACTGGCCAAGGCCAAGATCGACTTCAACGTCAGCATCATCTTCGGCGGGCAGATCGGTGCAGAGCGTCCGCGCCTGTTCAATGTGTACGCCGCCGGCAACTTCATCGAAGCCACGCCCGAGAATCCGTACTTCCAAATCGGCGAGGCGAAGTACGGCAAGCCGATCATCGACCGTGTGGTCTCCCCTGGGCTGCCATTGGATGAGGCCGCAAAATGCGCCCTGATCTCCATGGATTCGACGCTGAAGTCGAATATTTCGGTGGGGCTGCCGCTGGATCTGCTGGTCTACGAGACCAACTCGCTGCGCGTGACGCGCTTCGTGGCCATTGACGAAGAGAACCCGTATTTCACGATGATCCGCGGCACGTGGGGCAAGCGTCTGCGCCAGGTGTTTGCCGAGATCGACGACCCGGATTGGGAGACGGATACCAGTCCGACACATCCCCTGCGTCGCGAAGGGCATCCATCGACCAAGGTGGCGCCCGTACGCATTGCCCCGCCCGTGGCGGACGCTCCGGCCACGCCGGAACGCGCGCCTGGCCCCGTGTTCGAGCAGGTGTCGACGCTCCAGCGCGTGGCTGGCAGTGGTTCGCAGGAATCTCACTGAGCGCCGGGCGGGGGCGGGTTCGATGCGCGACGTGATTCTGTTTTCACATGCCAACGGTTTTCCGATCGGTACGTATCGCAAGATGCTCGGCGTGCTGGGTGACGAATTCGACATCCACGCCGTTGAACGCTTCGGGCATGACCCGCGCTTTCCGGTGACCCGGTCGTGGCCGGGGCTGGTCAAGGAGTTGCTCGCAGAGATCGACGCACAGCCCGAGCCGGTCTGGCTGGTAGGCCATTCGCTGGGCGGTTTCCTGAGTTTGATGGCGGCGCTGCGTCGGCCTGAGCGCGTGCGCGGTGTGCTGATGCTCGATTCGCCCATCATTGCGGGCTGGCGCGCCAAGCTGCTGCGCGTTGCACAGTGGCTCGACATTGACGAGAGCCAGTCGCCGGCAGCCGCCACCAAGAACCGACGTAATCTGTGGCCGGACCTCGATTCTGTCTGGAGCCATTTCAAGGCCAAGCGCAAATTTGATCGCTGGGACGAAGACGTGCTGCGCGACTATGTTGAGCACGGCACCGAGCCCACCGGCCGCGAGCATGAACGCACGCTGCGTTTCTCGCGCGAGATCGAATACCAGATCTACCGCACGCTGCCGACCAACATGGGCCGCAAGGTCGCTGGCGGCACGCCGTTCCCGGTCAGCTTTGTGGCTGGCACGCGATCACGCGAAATCCGCCAAGTCGGCCTGGCGGCAACCCGGCGCATTGTCGGCAGCAAGCTGCGCTGGATCGAAGGCAGCCACCTGTATCCGATGGAAAAGCCGCTGGAAACGGCCGAGTTGATCCGCCAGTTGATCAATGAAATGCGCGCGAACGCAGGCGCCATGCCGGTTATTACGAGGTGTGCCGCATAAGCAAGCCCCCGGTCGGTCAAATTCCACCGTTCTGTCACGGATCGGGCAAGGCACCTTTGCTATAATCCGGCTTTCCCCGGCAAGCTAGGTCATGACCAAGTTCGTATTCGTTACCGGTGGCGTAGTGTCCTCACTCGGCAAGGGCATCGCCGCCGCCTCGCTCGCGGCCATTCTTGAGTCGCGCGGCCTCAAAGTCACCCTCCTCAAACTCGATCCCTACATCAACGTCGACCCGGGCACCATGAGCCCGCTGCAGCACGGCGAGGTGTTTGTGACCGAGGACGGCGCAGAAACCGACCTCGATCTTGGCCACTACGAGCGCTTCGTCTCGGCCAAGATGCGCAAGTCGAACAACTTCACCACCGGCCAGGTCTATGAATCCGTGATCCGCAAGGAGCGTCGCGGTGAATACCTTGGCAAGACGGTGCAAGTCATTCCGCACATTACCAACGAAATCCAGGCCTTCATCGAGCGCGGTGCCGCGGCGTCGCACGACGGCAAGGCTGACGTGGCGATCGTGGAAATCGGCGGTACGGTGGGCGACATCGAATCGCTGCCGTTCCTGGAAGCCGCGCGTCAGATGAGCCTGCGCCTGGGTCGCAATCAGGCTGCGTTCATTCACCTGACGCTGGTGCCGTTCATCGCCAGCGCTGGCGAGTTGAAGACCAAGCCGACCCAGCACTCGGTGCAGAAGCTGCGCGAAATCGGTGTGCAGCCGACCGCGTTGCTGTGCCGTGCGGACCGCCCGATCCCCGACGATGAGCGCGCGAAGATCTCCCTCTTCGCCAACATGCCGCAGGACGCGGTCATCTCGGTGTGGGACGTCGATACCATCTACAAGATCCCGCAGATGCTCAACGAGCAGGGGCTGGATCGCATCATCTGCGAAGAGCTGCGCATCGATGCGCCGCCGGCGGATTTGTCGGTGTGGGCCCACATGGTGCACACGCTGGAGAACCCGCAGCACGAAATCACCATCGGCATGGTCGGCAAGTATGTCGACCTGACCGAGTCGTACAAGTCGCTGATCGAGGCGCTGCGCCACGCCGGCCTGCATACCTCAACGCGCGTCAACATCGAGTACATCGATTCCGAAGAGCTGGAATCGGGTCACATGGACGTGCTCAAGTCGCTGGACGCGATCCTGGTGCCGGGCGGCTTCGGCAAGCGCGGTACGGAAGGCAAGATCCGCGCAATCCAGTACGCCCGTGAAAAGGGCGTGCCATACCTGGGCATCTGCCTGGGGATGCAACTGGCCGTGATCGAATTCGCCCGCCATCTGGCTGGCATGACCGACGCCAACAGCACGGAATTCAACGACGAGACCCAACACCCGGTGGTGGCCCTCATCACCGAATGGCTGGATCGCGACGGCGCGGTGGAAAAGCGCTCGGCCGATTCGGACATGGGCGGCACCATGCGCCTGGGTTCGCAGCGCGTGCCGGTGCAATCGGGCACCAAGGCAGCGACGATCTACGGCGCGGAAGTCAACGAGCGCCATCGTCACCGCTACGAGGTGAACAACCACTACGTGCCGCAGCTGGAGAAGGCCGGGATGATCATCTCCGCCCGCACGCCGTCGGAAAACCTGCCGGAAATGATGGAGTTGCCGGCGTCGATGCACCCGTGGTTCGTCGGCGTGCAGTTCCACCCGGAATTCACCTCGACGCCGCGTGACGGCCACCCGCTGTTCAAGGCCTACGTGGAAGCCGCGCTGGCACATCACCAGCAGACTGCGGCACAACGCGCCGTAGCCTAAGGGCTAGCGCACAGGAAATACGATGAAACTCTGCGATTTCGAAGTCGGCCTCGACAAACCGTTCTTCCTGATTGCCGGCACCTGCGTGATCGAATCCGAGCAGATGGCGATCGACACCGCCGGCACGCTCAAGGAGATCACGGGTGCGCTGGGCATTCCGTTCATCTACAAGTCGTCGTTCGACAAGGCGAACCGCTCGTCGGACGCGTCTTTCCGCGGTCTGGGCATGGAAGAGGGCCTGCGCATCCTGGCGGAAGTCCGCCGTCAGGTAGGCGTACCGGTGCTGACCGACATCCACGAGATCGACGAGATCAAGCCGGTGGCTGAAGTCGTGGACGTGCTCCAGACGCCGGCGTTCCTGTGCCGCCAGACCGACTTCATCCGCGCCTGCGCGCAGAGCGGCAAGCCCGTCAACATCAAGAAGGGCCAGTTCCTCGCGCCGCACGACATGAAGAACGTCATCGACAAGGCGCGCCACGCTGCCCGCGATGCCGGCCTGCCGGAAGACAACTTCATGGCCTGCGAACGCGGTGCCTCGTTCGGCTACAACAACCTCGTGTCGGATATGCGCTCGCTGGCGATCATGCGCGAGACGGGGGCCCCGGTGGTGTTTGACGCCACGCACTCGGTGCAGCTGCCGGGTGGCCAGGGCACCAGCTCGGGCGGTCAGCGCGAGTTCGTGCCGGTGCTGGCGCGTGCTGCCATCGCTACGGGCGTGGCGGGCGTGTTCATGGAAACGCACCCCGATCCCGCATGCGCAAAATCAGACGGCCCGAATGCTGTGCCGCTGCGCCGCATGAAAGACTTGCTGTCAGTACTGAAAGAACTGGATGCGCTCACCAAGCGCAGCGGTTTCCTGGAAAATCAGTTCGACTGATTTTTTCGACGACCGGCGGCTCCACCAGCCGCCGCTGTCGTTTCCAATTCAGTTTTCGATTCAGCTTCCGGAGAGAGACACATGGCCGCTGGCTACATCCTCGCGTACGTGGACGTGACGGACCCCGTGCAATACGAGCAATACAAAGTGCTGTCGACCAAGGCCATGCAAGTCCATGGCGCCGAGCCGCTGGTGCGCGGCGGCAAGACCGAGTCGCTGGAAGGCGAATGGAGCCCCACCCGCATCGTCGTGCTCAAGTTCCCGAGCTATGACGCCGCCAAGGCGTTCCATGACAGCGAGGAGTACCGTGCCGCCCGTGAAGCGCGCTCCAAGGCTGCCAAGATGAACATGATCGTGGTCGAGGGCATCTGAGCCTAGTCACCCGCCTTACCTGCTTTAAAGACATCAAGAGGGATTTTCATGAGTGCCATCGTAGATATCATCGGTCGCGAAGTGCTGGACTCGCGCGGTAACCCCACCGTCGAATGCGACGTGCTGCTGGAATCGGGCGTGATGGGTCGCGCCGCGGTGCCGTCGGGCGCCTCCACCGGCTCGCGCGAAGCCATCGAACTGCGTGACGGCGACAAGTCGCGCTACCTGGGCAAGGGCGTGCTCAAGGCTGTCGAGCACATCAACACCGAGATCTCCGAAGCCATCATGGGCCTGGACGCTTCGGAACAAGCCTTCCTGGATCGCACCCTGATCGACCTGGACGGTACTGAGAACAAGAGCCGCCTGGGCGCCAACGCCATGCTGGCCGTGTCGATGGCCGTAGCCAAGGCTGCTGCTGAAGAAGCCGGCCTGCCGCTGTACCGCTACTTCGGTGGTTCGGGCGCCATGCAGATGCCGGTGCCGATGATGAACATCGTCAACGGTGGCGCACACGCCAACAACAGCCTGGACATCCAGGAATTCATGGTGATGCCGGTCGGCCAGTCGAGCTTCCGTGAAGCGCTGCGCTGCGGCGCCGAGATCTTCCACGCGCTGAAGAAGATCCTGGCAGACAAGGGCATGAGCACGGCCGTGGGCGACGAAGGCGGTTTCGCACCGAACTTCGCCAGCAACGAAGAGTGCCTGAACACTATCCTGTCGGCCATCGAGCTGGCTGGCTACAAGGCCGGTGAAGACGTGCTGCTGGCGCTGGATTGCGCCGCTTCCGAGTTCTACAAGGACGGCAAGTACCACCTGGAAGGTGAAGGCCTGCAGCTGTCGTCGGAAGACTTTGCCAACTACCTGGCAAACCTGGCCGACAAGTTCCCGATCGTGTCGATTGAAGACGGCATGCACGAGAGCGACTGGGCCGGCTGGAAGGCGCTGACCGACAAGCTGGGCAAGAAGGTGCAGCTGGTGGGCGACGACCTGTTCGTCACCAACACCAAGATCCTGAAGGAAGGCATCGAAAAGGGCATCGCCAACTCGATCCTCATCAAGATCAACCAGATCGGTACGCTGACCGAAACGTTCGCCGCCATCGAGATGGCCAAGCGCGCTGGTTACACCGCCGTGATCTCGCACCGCTCGGGCGAAACGGAAGACAGCACGATCGCCGACATCGCCGTTGGTACGAACGCTGGTCAGATCAAGACGGGCTCGCTGTCGCGCTCGGACCGCATGGCCAAGTACAACCAGCTGCTGCGCATCGAAGAGGACCTCGGTGATATCGCCAGCTACCCGGGCAAGTCGGCGTTCTATAACCTGCGATAATCCTTCGCAGTTTCGCCTCGGATGACCGTGCGACCGCCGCTGTGGCGGTCGCGTGGTATTTGGGGCTGCGAGTTGCACCGCTCCAACGCCTGACCGTATGCGCCTGATCACGCTGTTCCTGCTGCTGCTGTTGCTTGCCATCCAATACCCGCTCTGGCTGGGTAAGGGCGGTTGGCTGCGCGTCTGGGACATGCAGAAGCAGGTGACTGCGCAGAATCAACGCAACGTTGAGCTCAAGCAGCGCAATACCAAGCTTGAAGGCGAAGTGAAGGACCTGAGGGATGGGACGGGCGCTCTCGAAGAGCGCGCGCGCTATGAGCTGGGGATGGTCAAGGACGACGAGGTTTTCGTGCAGTTCGTGGCGCCGGCGCCGAAGACCAGCGACACACCTCCGCCCCCGCCGCCTCCGGCAGGGCAGAAAACTCACCATTGAGCTCGCTTGGCGAACGCGCCATTCTGGCCACGCCCGCTTCTTCAGGCATCACTTTCTGATTTACCAGTAGTACGGATAGCCCCAGACGGGCGCGCCGTAACTGACACCCCAGCCACCACGGTGGCGCCATCCACTGCCGTAGTAGACCGAATAGCCGCCGTAGTACGGATACGGATACGGGGCGTAGTAGGGCGTTGCCGCGTAGGCGCGCGCTTCGGCATCGCGCTTGACCGCCTGGTCGGATTCGCGCAGCGCCTTGGCGTTCAAGTCATCCAGTCTCTTGCGGTCTTCCGCCGACAGTGCCGCAGGCGCAGGCGTTTGTGCATCCACCGGCAGGCGCGCGGTGTAGGGCGTGCCACCCGGGCCGCGTGGAACGGCAACGCATGCCGATGCCAGCAACGCTGCCACCACGGGCAGCACGAGCGCGCCAGCGCGAGGCAGGTTCAACGACTGGGTGATGGGCTTGGACATGATGCGCTCCGCAGCAAGCGGCAGATGAGGGAACTGGCGACTTAGAGCGCGGGCGACACCAATAAGTGCCGCGCGCCACGCTTCTTCATACTATGTCGCCGTACTCAATGGCGTTGGCCGGACGCACCTTGAACAGCCTGTACGACGGTCTCCTGCGCGAAGAGCTGCGCACAATCGACAGCGTCAAAGCTGTAGTGCTGGCCGCAGAACTCGCAGTCGATTTCCACCTTGCCTTGCTCTTCCAGGATGCCTTCGATCTCGGGCTGGCCGAGCGTGCGGAGCATGGCGCCCACGCGCAGGCGCGAGCATGAGCAGCGGAAGTGCGGCGCCAGCGGCTCGAACATGCGGATGCCGGCAGCTTCCATCTCTTCCCAGTACAGGCGCTTGATGAGCGTGTCGATCGACTCTTCGAGCAGTTCTTCGCGGCGCAGCGTCTTGCCGAGCTGGCAGACGCGTTCCCACGTGTCAAGGTCCTGCTCCTGCACGTCCTTGTGCAGCGGCTGACCCGTCTCACCCACCTGTGCGGGCTCGCGATCGGGGCGGCCTTCCATGGTGCCGCCGTACGAGGGCAGGCGCTGCAGCAGCATGCCCGAGGCGACCTTGTTGTCGGCAGCCAGCCAGAGGCGCGTGTCGAGCTGCTCAGAGGCCTGCATGTACTGCTCAAGCACCTCGGTCATGCTGGTCAGCGGTCCGGTTTCATCCGACAGCGGCACGATGCCTTGGTAGGGCTGCTGGCCCGGCAGCTTGTCGTGCGGGTCGAGCGTGATGGCGAAGCGGCCACGGCCGTGCACGTTGACCATCGAGGCCAGCGTGGCGTCGTCGGCAATCTCGGCGCCTTCGGCAATCTTGGCGGTCGCGCGCATCGACAGGTCAGAGTTGCACTCCACCACCAGCATGCGCACCGGACCATCGCCGTGCAACTGCATGACCAGCGCGCCGTTGAACTTCAGGTTGGCCGACAGCAGCGCGGCCGCAGCCATCATTTCGCCCAGCAGCGTGCTGACCGGGGCGGGGTAGCGGCGGCGGCGCAGAATCTCCTGCCAGGTGCTTTCCAGGCGCACCAGTTCACCGCGTACCGGCGCGGCGTCAAATACAAATTTCTTCAGCTCGTCAGTCATCCATCAATCCGTTTCAGTTGCTGCTTGTACATCGCCTGGCGCACCGCATATGTCTCGGTGTTCAGGTGCATCTTGGCGATGTCGTCTTCCGTCAGTTTGCGCACGGCCTTGGCGGGTGCGCCCAGGATCAGCGTGCCGTCTTCGAAGACCTTGCCTTCGGTGACGATCGCACCCGCACCCACCAGGCAGTTCTTGCCGATCACCGCGCGATTGAGCACCACTGCCTGGATGCCGATCAGCGAGCCTTCGCCGATGGTGCAGCCGTGCAGCATGGCCTGGTGGCCGATCGTCACGCGGTCGCCGATGTTCAGCGGGCAGCCCGGGTCGGTGTGCAGCACCGAGCCTTCCTGCACGTTGCTGGCCTCGCCCACGGTGATCGGTTCGTTGTCGCCGCGGATGACGGCGCCGGGCCAGACGCTTGCGCGTGCCTTGAGCTCCACGCGGCCGATGACGGTCGCTTCGGGTGCCACGTAGGCGTTTTCGTCAATGGTCGGGGCAACGTCGCCGAGTTGGTAGAGGGCCATGCGATCGGTCTCCAGAATCTGTCTAGATGGGGAAATTGCGCGCGTCTTCAAGCCTGCCGGCGAGGCGGGCCCGACACGTCGAATTAAAATGGCGGAAAGCCCGAATTGTACGCTGATGAACCTTGCTCAGTCCCCCGCCCAGTCGCCTGCAGACAGCTTGCGCCACGCCGCCCTGGCCGCGTTGTGCCTCACCGATCCCGCCAGCAAAGTGGACGCCACCTTGCGCCTTGGCGAGCGCGCGCAACGTGCCGAAGGCGCCGCCTGGGGCGCCGACGAGGTGATTGCCGCGCCGGCCACGGGTATCCCTGGCCGGCCTGATGCGCCGGTTCTTGTGCCGCCCGCCAATGTGCCGCGCCGTCGTGCGATCGATACGCCGCGTGGACGTGCTGCGTTGCTGCATGCGCTGGCGCACATCGAATTCAACGCCATCAACCTCGCGCTCGACGCCGTGTGGCGCTTCGCCGGCATGCCGGTCGCTTTTTACCAGGACTGGATGCGCGTGGCCGCAGAAGAGGCGACACATTTCTCGCTGCTCTCGGCGCATCTGGCCACGCTCGATTGCCGGTATGGCGATCACCCCGCCCACGACGGCCTGTGGCAGATGACCGAAAAGACCGCTGCCGACCCCCTCGCGCGCATGGCGCTGGTGCCACGCACGCTGGAGGCACGCGGGCTCGATGCGTCGCCGCCGATCCGCGCGAAGCTGGCGCAGGCGGGTGACATGGCGGCCGCCGGCATCCTCGACATCATCCTGCGCGACGAGATCGGCCACGTGGCCGTGGGCAACCGCTGGTATCGCTACCTGTGCGAGCGCGCGGGGCTTGATCCGCTGCCGACGTATCGCCAGCTGGCCGAGCAGTACGGCGCACCGCGCCTGCGCGGGCCGTTCAACCTCGATGCGCGCCGCCAGGCTGGTTTCGACGATGACGAAATCGCCGCGCTGGAAGCCTCGTTCTAAGCGGCGCGCGGTCGGGCAGTCGTCGCTATAATCATCGGAAAAAGAACGATCGTTCGATTATTTGCTGATTCGATGATGGAAACCATGACCTCGACCACGCCGCCGGCCACACGCCAAGCTTCCCGCTCGACTTACCTGGATGTACGCGGCCTGCGCTATCACGTGCGCGAATGGGGTGAGCCGGGCGCGCCCATCCTGTTCCTGTTCCACGGCTGGATGGATGTGTCGGCATCGTTCCAGTTTCTGGTGGATGCGCTGCGCGAGCGCTGGCACATCGTGGCGCCGGATTGGCGCGGCTACGGCGAGTCGGCCCGTCCGACGGACGCCCCCGGCGTCGAGAGCTATTGGTTTGCCGATTACGTGGCCGATCTGGAAGCCATCGTCGATCACTACCAGCCGGAGGGGCAGGTGACGCTGGTCGGCCACAGCCTGGGCGCCAACGTGGTGTGCCTGTACGCCGGCATCCGGCCCGAGCGCGTGCGCCGCGTGGTCGATCTGGAGGGCTTCGGTATGACGGCCTCCAAGGCCTCGCAGGCGCCGCGCCGGTATGCGCGCTGGCTGGATGAACTGAAGGACAAGCCGCGCCTGAACACCTACGCCACCGTCGAGGACGTTGCCGCGCGCCTGCAGAAAACCAACCCGCGACTGCCGGCCGACAAGGCCGCATTTCTCGCGCAGCATTGGTCGCATCAAGGCGCTGACGGCCGCTGGGAAATCCTGGGCGATCCTGCGCACAAGATCATCAACCCGCAGCTCTATCGCCTGGACGAAGTGATGGAAGTCTGGCGCCGCGTGACCGCGCCTGTGCTGCACATCGAGGCGGTCGACTCGCCGACGCTCAAGGCGATTGCGGGCGAGATGCCATTGCCTGAGTTCAAGACGCGCTTTGCGGCGTTTCCTGATTTTCGCGAAGTGCTGATCGCAGATGCGGGACACATGCTGCATCACGATCAGCCCGAACAGGTGGCCGCGCTGATCGAGGAATTCTGCCAGCACGCCTGACCCGCGCTGGCCTCAGTCGAGAAACCGCTGCGCTGCGCCGGGCGGCGGCAGGATGCAGGCATCCGAACGTCCGAACCACCGATAGCGGTTGCGCGCGACGCAGCGGTAGAGCGCGTCACGCAGCGGCTTCGGGACCAACCAGCCGACCCACGCGAGCCGCCACGGCCAGCCCAGCACATGCAGGATACGCAGTACGGCGGCGCTTTCGCGCCACGCATGGCCGTGGCGTACGAAGAGCACCGTATCAACGTCGTCCCGATCGACGCCGGCCTGAGCGAGCAGTTGCCGCCCGGTTGCGCCTTGCATCGACGCAAAGCGCAGCACGCCTTTCCGATCGTGCCGCAGCAGGAATTGCGTAAAGCCACTGCACAGCAGGCAGTGCGCGTCATAGACGACGATCATGCGGGCTCCGTCGTCGTCAGATCCAGGTAACCGCGGTACGCAGCAACCACACCGAGCAACGGCACGCTGGCGCGTACGTTGAAGTAGAAGCGCTCACCATCGCCGGTTTCTTCGGCCACGACGGCAGGCCGCAGCCACGCAGGGCACGGGATGCCGAGGAAGCGCAAGCCTTCCAGGCGCATCCGCAGCATGCCGTGCTCCGCTTCCAGCGCAAAGAACAGGCGGACTGCGCCGAGCCGCTCCATGATGCGCCCCTGGTGCAGCGACAGCGTCGAGCGCATCGTCTGGCGCGGGAAATGGCGCGTCCAGGTTTCCTCGGCTGCGGTGGCGTCGAGTGTGAAACGGATCGGGCCGCGCGTCGGCGTGCGTGGTGTGCGGATGCACCAGGCGAGCCAGCGCGCCATGCGGGTGGCAGGCGGTTCCGTCTCGACCTCACCGCGCAGCGTCACCAGCCCTGCCATCCGGTGAAAGGTCTGTACGGCGGGTGCAAGCTGCGCGTACTGTGTGCCGAGCACCGTTTCGTAGAGCGAGGCGGTCATGCGCGCGCCTCCTGCATCGTGATCGCCAGGCCGTCGGTTTCGCGCGCGAAGTCCTCCAGCGTCAGCAGCCCGACGCACGGCATCGCTCCGCGCTGTGGCAGCGCGCCTTCGAGGAACCGACGGACCAGCGCCGCGGCGGCGAGTGTCGGCACGTAAGGGCCGTCGCCGCGAATGGCCAGCAAGTGCCACAGGCGCGAGCGCAAGGTGCCGTCGGCATCCAGACCTTCGACGCGCAGATGCATGCCGCCCACGTCGGAGCCCCAGTGCAGGAACCAGTCGGACGCGGCTTTCAGCCAGCGCGTGTGTCGCGACCAATCTTTGACGATGCCAGCCCGCACGAGTGCGGCCATCAGGTTCATGCCGCGATGGAGGAAACGCAGCTCCAGCCCGGCACCAAAACGAACCTGCGGCGTGCCCGCATACCGCTGCGGAAACAGCGCCAGGTCCGGCACATCGCACGGCGACATCAGCCGTTCACCTACCGGCGCGGGATAAGTGTGGCGCCACGTGCCGCTCCAGCCGAAGACCGGCTCGCCCGCAGACGGCAGCGGTTTGCCGCAATACGTCAGGATTGCCTGGATGGTCGACAGCCCTCGCTCGGTGCGATTGCCTGGGCTGATGCCGATGTCGATGGAGCGCACCGACGCCATGTCGCGTGTCAGGTGGTCAACCGCCGCGCCGGACAGCGCCGGTACCGAGCTGGCCCCGCTGACAACGAGTACGCCAGCCTGTGTGGCAGCGTCGTTCAGCGTCGTGATGTCCTGCACGAAGGCACGGCCGTCGGCCAGGTCGATATAGTGCACGCCTGCAGCAATGCACGAGTGCGCCACGCGGTAGTCCTGTCCTTGAAACGGCCCACCCGTGTGGATCAACAGGTCGGGTGACAGGGCCTGCAGATGTTGATCAAAGTCGGACGCGTGGATGTCAATGGCTGCAGCGCGCAGTGCGGCGCGCGCCTTTGGCTGCAACGCGTCGGCCAGGGCCTGTGCCTGCGTCAGTGATCGCCCAGCAATCGTTACCGTCAGCGACGCGTGGACGGACAGGCGCTCGACCAACCGCCGCCCGAAAAAGCCGTAGCCGCCGATGACGACGACATGCACTTCACGCGGTAGCGCGGTCATTCAACCCGCCGCCACATGCAGCTTCGTCTGCAGCCCTGCGTCGTTGCTCGAATGGGTATGTACCAGCGCCTTGTCTGGATTGGCGTAGCGGTATGCGCGGCGCAACGCCATCGCCACCTCGTGGAAGCCCGAGAGGATCAGCTTCTGCTTGTTCGGATACAGCGCGATGTCGCCCGCGGCAAAAATGCCGGGGCGCGACGTTTCGTACGCCGTGGTTTCCACCGCAATGCGACCCGCACGCATTTCCACGCCCCAGTTGGCGATTGGGCCGGGCTCGGAAACCAGCCCATACAGTGCGATCAACTCATCGCAAGGCAGGGTGACTTCACCCTCGCGTCCACGGATGGCGACGCCGGTAAGCGTGCCATCTGGCGTGCTGTCCAGTCGCGAGAGCATGCCGAGCACGAAGTCCATTTCGCCAGCGGCAACGGCGGCGCGCATCTCGGCAACGGAGGCATCCGCGGCGCGGAAGCCCTCACGCCGGTGCACGAGCGTGACGCGCGCAGCAGTCTTGCGCAGCGCCAGTGCCCAGTCGAGCGCGGAATCCCCGCCGCCGGCAATCACGACCCGCTTGCCAGCAAAGCGCGCAGTGTCGCGCACGGCGTAGTGCACGTGACGACCTTCGAGCGCCGCAGCCTCGGGCAGGGACACGCGTTGCGGGGCAAAGGCGCCATTGCCAGCCGTAATGAGCACGGCCGCACAGTCGAATACGTCACCGGCACTGGTGGTGACGCGGAATCGCTGGCCGCGCTCGCCTTCGACGGTCTCCACCGTTTCAGCCCGCCGGCCACACAGGATGGGGTAGCCGAACGGCGCGCACTGTGCCAACAGACGGTCGACGAGTTCCTGCGCGGTGCACGACACCAGCGCAGGGATGTCGTAGATCGGTTTTTCCGGATACAGCTCAGTGCACTGGCCGCCTGGGCGGTCCAGCGCATCCACCAGCACGCACGACAGCCCCAGCACGCCTGCCTGGAACGCCGCGAACAGGCCAACCGGCCCGGCGCCCACCACGAGCACGTCGACGCGCTGTTCGACTGGCTGAGCGGTATTGGCGGGGAGGATGGCTGGGCTTGTCATGGCAAAGCGAAGAGAACGAAACAATGCGGCCACTATAGCGTGCGGCGGCCCATCGGCTGCCAACACCGTCACGGGCAGTCGGGTCTTCCCGGTTTTCTGCGGATCCGCGCTGAGTGGTGCGGGCGGCCCCCGATTCCGCGTCGCAGCAGTAAAATGACGGAATGCCAAACATTTCCACCGCCTCCGCCCGCAACGCTGATCTGCACTGTCATTCCACCGTCTCGGATGGCCTGCTGGCGCCACAAGACGTGGCTGCGCGCGCCGCTGCACATGGTGTGACGCTGTGGGCGCTGACCGACCACGATGAAGTGGCGGGGCAGGCCGTCGCACGCGAGGCGGCCACGTCGCTTGGCATGGCGTATCTGTCGGGCGTGGAGATTTCCGTCACCTGGGCAGGGCGCACACTGCACATCGTTGGTTTGGGCATCGACCCGGACAACGCTGAACTGGTGCAGGGGCTGGAGCGCACGCGTTCGGGCCGTTGCGCCCGTGCGGAAGACATGAGCGAAGCGCTCGCCAAACTGGGCATCGAAGGTGCCTATGCGGGCGCGCTGGGCTACGCCGGCAACCCGGACATGGTCTCGCGCACGCACTTCGCGCGCTTCCTAGTCGAGCACGGCCATTGCCGCGATATCTCTGAGGTGTTCGACCGCTACCTCGGTGACGGCAAACCGGGTTATGTGGCGCATCGCTGGGCACGCTTGGCAGACGCGATCAGTTGGATTAAAGGCGCCGGCGGCGTCGCCGTGATGGCGCATCCGGGCCGCTACACGCTCTCGCTGGTTGAGCACAGCGCGCTGTTCGACGAATTCAAGGACCTGGGCGGTGAGGGCGTCGAAGTCATCACCGGCAGCCATACGCCCGATCAATACGCGCTCTACGCCGACGTGGCGCGCCGCTACGGCCTGTTGGCCTCGCGCGGCTCGGATTTCCATGGCCCCGGCGAAGGCCGCATCGAACTGGGCGAGCTGCCGCCGTTGCCCGATAACCTGACGCCGGTGTGGAGCCGGTGGATGTCTTAACCCTATCGTCCACCCAATCCTACCCAGCGCCCCGCATGTCTCAGTTCTTCCAGATTCACCCGACCACGCCGCAAGGGCGCTTGATTCGCCAGGCAGCCGAACTCATCCGCGCCGGCGGCCTGGTCGCACTGCCCACCGATTCCTGTTACGCACTGGCCTGTCATCTGGACGACAAGTCGGCCGTCGAGCGCCTGCGCCGCGTGCGCGGCATCGACGAGAAGCAGCATCTCGCGCTGATGTGCCGGGATCTTTCTGAACTGGCCATATTTGCCCGCGTCGACAACAAGCAGTACCGCGTGGTGAAAGCAGCCACGCCGGGCCCATTCGTGTTTCTGCTCGAAGCGACCAAGGAGGTGCCGCGCCGGCTCTCGCACCCCTCGCGCAAGACCATCGGCCTGCGCGTGCCGGAACACGCAATCCCCCTGGCGCTGATGGCCGAACTGGGTGAGCCGCTGCTCACCTCCACGCTGCAACTGCCCGGCGATGACGCACCGCTGAACGAAGCCGAGACCATCCGCGAGCGGCTGGAAAAACAACTCGAACTCGTCATCGACGGCGGTCCGGCCCCGGCCGAACCCACCACCGTGATCGACTTGACCAGCGGGGAGCCGGAACTGGTGCGCCTTGGGCGCGGCGATCCGGCCCGCGTCGGCCTGTAGGCACAAGTGCTTCAGGTGGCCGGCGCACGGCCGGTGTGCGAGCGCGCTCGCTTGCTACAATAACTTGCTTATGGATTCCACTGTC
This sequence comes from Ralstonia sp. AU12-08, assembly GCF_000442475.1. Taxonomy (NCBI): domain Bacteria; kingdom Pseudomonadati; phylum Pseudomonadota; class Betaproteobacteria; order Burkholderiales; family Burkholderiaceae; genus Ralstonia; species Ralstonia sp. AU12-08. The sequence goes on from NZ_ASZV01000012.1 coordinate 29,782, forward strand.
ATTCAAACGATCGCGGTCTACGCGATTCCGGTGCTGTTTGCGATCACCGTGCCGGCTGTCGCACGTGGTTATGTCGCCAGATATCACGGAGATAACACCGCCTTTCTAGCCGGCCGCCTGAGTTTCAACCCGCTGCGCCATGTCGATCCGATCGGTACCGTCCTGATGCCGCTGCTGCTGTATCTCTTGACCAGCGGCAGCTTGGTGTTCGGCTACTCGAAGCCGGTGCCGGTGGATTTCCAGGCATTGCACAATCCGCGCTGGCACGGGCTGCAGGCCGCGCTGGCCGCGCCGGCAGCTAGTTTTGTGATGGCGCTTGCATGGGGTGTCGCCAGCATGTGTCTGGCCTCAGCGGGCGTGGAGGAACGCTTTTTCACTGGCATGGCACTCGCGGGCCTACGCGTCAATCTGGCGATGGCTGCTCTGGCGCTGGTGCCGGTACCCCCATTGGATGGGGGGCGGGTGCTGGCGGCGATCTTGCCGCAGCGCTTTGCACCGGCCTTCGCTCGGGTTGAGGCGTACGGCTTCTACATAGTCATGGCGCTGATCTTCACCGGCGTTCTAACGCAGCTCTGGATGCGGCCCGTCGTTACTATACTGGCGCACGTTTTGCTCGCTATGCTGAGTCCGCTGAAAGCAGTCCTTTCATAATTCCTTGTTCAACTTACACCCACATGTTTCCTGACCGCGTACTTTCCGGCATGCGTCCGACCGGTGCCCTGCACCTGGGGCACTACCACGGCGTTCTGAAAAACTGGGTCCGGCTGCAGGCCGAATACCCGTGCTACTTTTTCGTCGCTGACTGGCATGCGCTGACCACGCACTACGAATCGCCCGAGGTGATCGAGGAATCCGTGTGGGAAATGCTGATCGACTGGCTGGCTGCAGGAGTTGACCCGTCGCAGGCCACGCTGTTCATCCAGAGCCGCGTGCCGGAGCATGCGGAACTGTTCTTGCTGCTCTCGATGGGCACGCCGCTGGGCTGGCTCGAGCGCGTGCCGACCTACAAGGACCAGATCGAGAAGCTCAAGGAGAAGGATCTCTCCACCTACGGCTTCCTCGGTTACCCGCTGCTGCAGGCCGCCGACATCCTGATCTACCGCGCTGGCTTCGTACCTGTGGGCGAAGACCAGGTGCCGCACGTCGAGATGACGCGTGAAGTCGCGCGTCGCTTCAACTACCTGTACGGCCGCGAGCCCGGCTTCGAAGAGAAGGCGCTGGAAGCCGCCAAGAAGCTCGGTGGCAAGCGCGCCAAGCTGTATCTGGAACTGCGCACCGCCTATCAGGAGCGCGGCGAAGACGAAGCCCTGGAGCAGGCCCGCGCGCTGCTGGCCGAATCGCAGAGCCTCTCGTTGGGCGACCGCGAACGCCTGTTCGGCTATCTGGAAGGCGCACGCAAGATCATCCTGCCCGAGCCGCAGGTGCTGCTGACCGAGGCATCGCGCATGCCCGGCCTCGACGGCCAGAAGATGTCCAAGTCGTATGGCAACACCATCCGCATGCGCGAGGACAAGGAAAGCGTCGAGAAAAAGGTTCGCACCATGCCGACCGATCCGGCCCGCGTGCGCCGCACCGACCCGGGTGATCCGGACAAGTGCCCGGTGTGGCAGCTGCACCTCGTCTACTCCGACGACGACACCAAGCAGTGGGTGCAGAAGGGTTGCCGCAGCGCCGGCATCGGCTGCCTGGAGTGCAAGCAACCCGTGATCGAAGGCATCCTGCGCGAGCAGCAACCGATGCTCGAACGCGCGCAGAAATACATGGACGATCCGTCCTTGCTGCGCGCCATCATCGCCGACGGTTGCGACAATGCCCGCAAGGTCACGCAAGAGACCATGCGCGAGGTGCGCGAAGCGATGGGCCTGACCTACAGCTAACGCCTTTGATGTCCGCTGCCATGCTCGACCCGCATAGGCTCGCCGCGCCGTCCGCCTGGGTAGCGCGCTGGGCGGCCGAGTTGCCATCCGGCGCGTCCGTGCTGGATGTGGCCTGCGGTAGCGGCCGTCACGCGCGCTGGCTCGCGGCACGCGGCCTGCGCGTGACCGGCATCGACCGCGATGCGGTGGCGCTCGCGGGCCTGGCTGGCATCGCCGAAACGGTCGCCGCCGATATCGAAGGTGGCCCCTGGCCGTTGCCGGCCGACGCGGCTTTCGACGCCGTGGTGGTCACCAACTACCTGCATCGGCCGCTGTGGCCGCAATTGCTGGCGGCCGTCGCGCCGGGCGGGCGCCTGATCTACGAAACCTTCGCCATCGGAAACGAAACCGTCGGTAAGCCGTCCAATCCCGCATTCCTGCTGTTGCCGGGTGAACTGCTCAGCGCCGTGCAGGGTCAATTGCGTGTCATCGGCTACGAAGACGGCTTCATCTCGTCGCCTCGAGACGCTTACGTGCAGCGGGTTTGCGCGGTGCGCGAGCGCTCGGATGACGTGGCGCCCCGGTACGCACTTTGAAGTTGCTGACGACTGCGGCTTACCCGTCTCTTGGCGGGCATCCGATGTGGCGAATTCGTTTTGACGATCCGGTACAATCCGACTGTTTACGTTGACGCTTTTGTTTGCTTTCGAAACCATGACCCAGATTTCCGGCAGTCTCGTCGCCATCGTCACGCCCATGCACGAGGACGGCAGCCTTGATTACCCGTCCCTGCGCAAGCTCATCGACTGGCACATCGCTGAGGGCACCGATGGCATCGTCATCGTCGGCACCAGCGGTGAATCCCCGACGGTGTCGGTGGAAGAGCACCGCGAGCTGATCCGCGTGGCGGTCGAGCAGGCCAACAAGCGCATCCCGATCATTGCCGGCACCGGCGGCAACTCCACCGTGGAGGCCATCGAACTGACGGCCTACGCCAAGCAGGTGGGCGCCGATGCTTCGCTGCAGGTCGTGCCGTACTACAACAAGCCGACGCAGGAAGGCATGTATTTGCACTTCCGCAAGGTAGCCGAATCGGTCGACCTGCCGGTCATCCTGTACAACGTGCCGGGCCGTACCGTGGCCGATATGACGGTCGAGACCATGCTGCGTCTGGCTGAAGTGCCGGGCATCATCGGTGTGAAGGAAGCGACCGGCAACATCGACCGCGCTGCGCAACTCATCAAGGGCGCACCGGCCTCGTTCAAGATCTACAGCGGGGATGATCCGACTGCCATCGCGCTGATGCTGCTGGGCGGTCATGGCAACATCTCCGTCACCGCCAACGTGGCGCCGCGCGCCATGCACGAGTTGTGCGTTGCCGCCATGCGCGGCGACGTGGAGACGGCCCGCCGCATCCACATGCAACTGCTGTCGGTACATAAGAACTTGTTCGTTGAATCGAACCCGATTCCCGTCAAGTGGGCCCTGCAGGCCATGGGCATGATGGAAGGCGGTATCCGCCTGCCGTTGACGCCGCTGGCACCCCAGTATCACGAAGTGGTGCGCGCATCCCTGAAGGATGCCGGGCTGCTCTCCTGATGTTCACCGGCTCTTCCTGGCCCACTAAGGCCATCGTTCTCGTTTGAAGGATCGCAAGTCAATGAAACTGCTCCAAACCCGTCGCGGGGCTGTGGCGACGTCCGCTCAACTGTTGCTGGCCGCGTTGTCGGTTGCCATGATTTCCGGTTGCGATACCGTTAATGAGGTGATGCAGCCCGACCGCATCGACTACAAGTCGCAGGCCAAGAAGGGCCCGACGCTGGAAATCCCGCCTGATCTGACCAGCGTCCAGGCTGACCGCCGTTATGCTGCACCGGACACGGGCACGACCACGCTGTCGGCCTATACGTCGACGGCCCCCAAGGTCACGACGCCCGGTTCGGGTCCGGACACTGTGCTGCCTGCCGTGTCCGACATGCGCATTGAGCGTGACGGCAATCAGCGCTGGCTGGTCGTGAAGACCACGCCGGACGCCTTGTGGCCGAGCCTGCGCACGTTCTGGCAAGAACTCGGCTTCCTGCTGGTGATCGACTCGCCTGAGACCGGCATCATGGAAACCGACTGGGCCGAAAACCGCGCGAAGATTCCGCAGGACATCATCCGCCGTACGGTCGGCAAGGTGTTCGACGGTCTGTATTCGACCGGCGAGCGCGACAAGTTCCGCACCCGCATCGAGAAGGGTCCGAACGGCACGGTCGAGGTGTACATCTCGCACCGTGGCGCACAGGAACAACTGGTCGGCTCGTCCAAGGATCAGACTGTGTGGACGCCGCGCCCGGCCGATCCTGAGCTGGAAGCCGAATTCCTCTCGCGCCTGATGCAGCGTCTGGGTGCCAGCAAGGAAGCTGCGCAGCAGAAGCTGGCACAGACGCAGGCGGCGCATCCGGTGGAAGAGGGCGCGAAGGCAACCGAGGGCGTGCAGGCTGCACGTGCTGCGGGGCCGTCGCTGCTGGCGCAAGCCAATGGTCAACCGGTGCTGAACGTGCCGGAACCGTTCGATCGCGCCTGGCGCACCGTGGGCCTGGCACTGGATCGCGTGAACTTCACCGTGGATGACCGCGACCGCTCGCAAGGCGTGTACTTCGTCCGCTATGCCGACACCAAGGCTGAAGCGAACGCGCCGGGCTTCTTCTCGCGCCTGTTCTCGGGCACGAAGATCGAAGACCTGAAGCGTGCCAAGCGCTATCGCGTGGTGGTCAAGGACGGCGGTGCCTCGTCGACCGTGCTGGTGCAGAACGACGATGGCTCGGCGCAGACCGGCGACATCGGCAAGCGCATTCTGTCGCTGCTCGACGAGCAACTGCGGTAATCGGCATCATGCAGTACGGCTGCCAGGGTTTGGCGATGATCGGGCGATGACACTGAGATTCGCCAGCCTTGGCAGCGGCAGTGAAGGGAATGCGCTGCTTGTCGAGTCCACGGATGGAACGACGAGCACGCGCATCCTGCTCGACTGCGGATTCGGTATCCGCGAAACCGTGCGCCGGCTCGAACGCCTTGGCTGTGCGCCGGAATCCCTCAATGCCATCCTCGTTACGCACGAGCATGGTGATCATGTTGGTAGCGCCTATGCGGTTGCTGCCAAATACAACATCCCCGTCTGGACCAGCCACGGCACGTATCGCGCCACCGTGAACTTGCGCGGTGCCGATCGAGCCGCCGTGCGCTTTTGCCGCGCAGACGACGTGTTCAGCATTGGTGATCTACAGATCCTGCCGTACACCGTGCCCCACGATGCGCGTGAGCCGTTGCAATTTGTCTTCAATGATGGCGCGCGCTACCTTGGTGTCCTGACGGACGCCGGCATGTCGACTGAATACCTGTGTGCGCATTTGGAAAACATGCACGCGCTCGTACTGGAGTGCAATCATGACCGCGAGATGCTAGCCAACTCGGCGTATCCATGGTCATTGAAGCAGCGTATCGGCGGGGATTTTGGTCATTTGGCCAACGACATCGCCAGTGGAATTCTCATGCGCGTAAGGCATGCTGCCCTGCAGACCGTGGTGGCTGCGCATTTGTCCAAACAGAACAACACGCCTTTGTTGGCGGGTCAGGCGATTGCTGTGGCGCTGGGCATTGATGCCAGCGATGTACCAATCGCCGATCAGGAAGAGGGGCTGCCTTGGTGCACGGTCTAGTGCTGGAGCGCGCGCCTTGTAAGATTCAGATACAACTTCGAGTGGCAACTGAAGCCGGCAACGACATTGTCGTAGTCACACGCCCATAAAAAAAGCCGACCCGAAGGTCGGCGTTTTTGTT
>NZ_ASZV01000013.1:0-140658 GCF_000442475.1 Ralstonia sp. AU12-08
TAAAAACGCCGACCGAGGTCGGCTTTTTTGTCTCGCGAGAAACGCGATTATTGCTTGGCAGCCGGAGCCGAAGCGTCCGAGGCAGCAGCCGGAGCAGCAGCAGCGTCCGAAGCAGCAGCAGCCGGGGCAGCAGCAGCGTCCGAAGCAGCAGCCGGAGCAGCAGCGTCCGAAGCGGCCGGAGCAGCAGCAGCCGGAGCCGAAGCTTCCGGAGCAGCAGCCGGAGCAGCAGCTTCTTCCTTCTTACCGCAAGCGGCCAGAGCCACAGCAGCCATCAGCGAGGCGATCAGGAGAGACTTTTTCATTTTTCGATCCTTAAACTGGATATGGAAAGCAGACAACACAAAGGGCGATGAATAATTACCGGTAATTATCGCTCTGGAACGACACCTTCTTCTGTGCTTCCAGCCAAGCCGCGCAAAGGCAGTCCCGGCCAGCAAGCTAGCAACGGATTATAGCGACCTTTACACACCCTGTGTAGCCGAGTCCGGCCTACAGCAGACGCGATTCATGCGCTTTTGTAACGATCTGTTTCAGCGCGAATCAGCGCGTCCCAGGTCCTGCCAGACGCAGCCAACCTTCTTCATACCAGGCATGCAGCGTATCCATCAGGTCCGGCAGATCGGCGACTGCATCGACGGATGCTCCGCTGGCGCTGCGTCGGTCAGATAACGCAGATAGCCACGCAAGCAGCGTACCCGGCGGCTCAAATGTGTCGCCGTTGATCCAGAAGTGCTGACTGCTGTAGAGCGCTTGCGTGCGCGCGTCCAGTACAACGCCTTCCTTGCGTGCTCGGGCAGTGAAGCGCGCCAGCGGTAAGCGCGGCTGGGTGATGAAGTCGATATGGTCTTTCGGCTCGGTCAGGTAGGCGCCGAGGAATTCGCCGACGAGCTCGGGTGTCCAGCGCAGCGCGTTGAGTTTCTGCGTGAGCGCCTTGACCATGGCGACCGGCAGTTCGCCGGGGTGCTCCGTGGGCTTCTGCTCGGGGTCGGTGTAGCGGCCTTCAAAGTTTGGATCGTCTTCCAGCGTTTGAGAGAGGAAGCCGAGGAAGTGGCCGGCCAGTTCGCGGTACGACGGCGAGCGGAAGCCGATCGAATACGTCATGCAGTCGCCCTCGGCCACACCGTCGTGCGCGTAGTGTGGGGGCAGGTAAAGCATGTCGCCGGGCTCCAGCACAAACTCTTCCTCGGGCTGGAAGTTGGCGAGGATCTTGAGTGGCAGGTCCGGCACGAGCGTGAGATCGTCCTGGGCGGAAATGCGCCAACGGCGCTTGCCGTGGGCTTGCAGAAGGAACACGTCGTACGAATCGAAATGCGGGCCGACACCGCCGCCGTCGGTGGCGAAGCTGATCATCACGTCGTCGAGCCGCGCGTCGGGAATGAAGCGGAAACGCTGCATCAGCGCTTCAACCGCCGGTTCTACGAGGTTCGCGCCCTGCACAAGCACGGACCAGTTGCGCGTCTTGCGTGAGGGCAGCGGCCGCTCGTCAAACGGGCCTTGCGTGAACGACCAGCGCCCGCGCGACTGGGCGATCAGCCGGGATTCGACGTCCGGACGTTGCGCCAGCGCCAGCACCCGTTCGGGTGACAATGGAAAGTGCAGCGCACGCATCTCATCAGGGGAAAGCGCCTGGCGGATCAGCAGAGGGTTCTTTTGCCAGTGTGTGCGCATGAAATCGCGTGGTGACAGACCGCCCAGCAGCTGTGCCGGACGTCCCGCCGGAAGGGCAGTTTGGTCGCTGCCTTGGACGCCGCCATCGGCAGCGTATAATGGGACTTCGTTCATGGAGTGCGCAATTGAAAATCGCGAAGAATACGGTGGTGTCGGTGGCTTACAAACTGTCCGACGCGCAGGGCAACGTCATCGAGGAATCCGATGAGCCGATGGTGTACTTGCACGGCGGCTATGATGGCACGTTCCCCAAGATCGAGGAAGCGCTGGACGGCCAGGAGCAAGGCTTCGAGACCAAGCTGCAGCTGGAACCGGATGACGCTTTTGGCGACTACGACCAGGAGCTGATCAAGATCGAGCCGCGTGACCGCTTTCCGGAGCCGCTCGAAGTCGGCATGCAGTTCGAGGGCGTGCCTGAAGACGGGGACGAGGAAGACGCCGTCGTCTACACCGTTACGGACGTGGCGGAAGACAAGGTTGTGCTGGATGGCAATCACCCGCTGGCCGGCATGGCGCTGCGCTTCGAGCTGAAGGTGACGGACGTGCGTGAAGCCACTGCCGAAGAGATCGAGCACGGCCACGTGCACGGCGAAACCGGCCTCGAAGTGGTCGACGAGGATGAAGACGACGACAAGCCGCACACGCTGCACTGATCGTCTGATTCTGCAGCACACATGAGAAACGGGAGCCTTGGCTCCCGTTTTTTATTGTGCGGGTATGGACTGTACGGGTGTGGGAACCGCCTCCGGCGGCGGTTCGCTGGCGATGCGACGACCCCGCACGTGAAACAGTGGTGTGCGGCCCGACGTGACCGACACTTCCAGCCATTGATCGAGCGTGGGCGAGCCATACGTGCGGGCACGCATGACATGCGGGTCCGGGCGGCCGTCTTCATCCTTGAGCGGACGATCGAGCAGGAAAGTCTGGCTGGCACCGTGGATGAGCAGGACGGCGCCGTCATAGTCGCGCGTGAGCGTGCGCAACTGGCGCTTGAGTGCCAGATAGCCGTCGTGCGGGCGGCGGCGCAGCAGACCGTCGAGCAGGTTTGGCGCGCGACGCCGCTCCCAGCCATCTTCAAACAGCGGGTCAGCTTGCATCATGATGACCACGCCAGGCGCCTTGCGCTGGCGGGCCACGCCGAAGGCGCGCGCCAGCCACTGGCGATTGGCTTCGAGGCGGTCTTCATATTCACCGTTGCGCCCACCCGCGGTCTTGTAGTTGTTGTTGTCGCCGGGCACGTTGAGGGTGACGAACAGCACGCCGTCGGTTTCCCAGCGGGTGTTCTCGCGGTAGCTGCGGAACTTGACCTGATCGGACTGGCGCATGATCGTCATGGCGCGCTGACCGAGCGTGTTGTCGTCGGGGTAGAACAACTCGCGCAGGCGCAGCAGGCGTTCGATCGGGTCGAAGCGGCCGGCAGCGGGGCGCTGGCAGTCGCTCCAATCGTGGTCACCGGGTATGTAGATGAGCGGTGCGCTCAGGCTGTTGAGCAGATCGTGGCGTGCTTCGAGCAGGGTGTCGGCGCAGGACTCATCGCGGCCCTTCAGGTTGCCCAGATGGACGACAAAGGCCGGGTGTTCGGCGTCGATGGCGTCGAGCAGCGTGCGTGCCGGGCCTTCCTCGTCGGCGCGTTCGGGCACGTTGCCGATGATCGCGAAGGTGAAGCTGGACGGGGCGGCCGGCTTGGGATCCTTGGGCGCGGACGTGGCTGCCATTCCGGCAGCCGGCACCAGCATCGCCAACACGATGGCGATGCCTTTGAGCGTGCGCGAAATCGAGCCGGGCCGGGGCATCAGGCTGATGGGGTGGACAGCGCCTTGAGCCGGTACAGCGCGTCGAGCGCTTCACGCGGCGTCATGTCGTCGGGATCGATGCCTGCCAGGGCCTCGGTCAGCGCGCTGTTGGCCGCCTCCGCTGGTGCTTCGTCCTCATCCTCATCGTCGATGGGGGTTTCCGCTGCGAGAGCAAACAGATCGAGTTGTGGTGTGGCGCCAGTGTCGGCGGAATGCTGCTCCAGCCACGCCAGCCGTTTGCGCGCGGCGCGGATGACCGGCTGCGGTACGCCTGCCAGTTGCGCGACCTGCAGGCCGTAGCTTTGGCTGGCCGGGCCTTCCTGCACAGCGTGCAGGAAGACGATGCCATCGCCATGTTCCACGGCCGAGAGGTGTACGTTGGCGGCCTGCGCGAATTCCTGTGGCAGTTGCGTCAGCTCGAAATAGTGCGTGGCGAACAGCGTGTGGCTGCGGTTGTGCGAGAGCAGGTGGCGTGCAATCGCCCAGGCAAGCGCCAGGCCATCGAACGTGCTCGTGCCACGCCCGATCTCGTCCATCAGCACCAGGCTGTTGGCGGTGGCGCGGTGCAGGATGGCAGCGGCTTCGGTCATCTCGACCATGAAGGTCGAGCGCCCGCCCGCCAGATCGTCTGCTGCGCCGATACGCGTGAAGATGCGGTCGATCGGGCCGATGGTGGCGGCCTCGGCCGGCACGAAGGCGCCAACATAGGCGAGCAGCACGACCAGCGCGGTCTGCCGCATGAAGGTCGATTTACCGCCCATGTTCGGGCCGGTGATGAGCAGCAGCTTGCGTGCTTCTTGGAGTACGCAGTCGTTGGCGACGAACTGTTCGACCTGCTGTTCGACCACCGGATGGCGCGCGCGCGCCAGCTCGATGCCGGGGGCATCGGTCAACGTCGGGCGCGACCATGACAGCGCATGTGCGCGCTCGGCCAGCGTGGCCAGTACGTCGGCCTGCGCCAGCGCGGCGGCGATGCGCTTGAATTCGGCCAGATGCGGCAGCAGCTTCTGCAGCAGTTCTTCGTAGAGGAGCTTTTCGCGCGATAGGGCGCGGTCCTGCGCAGAGAGCGCTTTGTCCTCAAACGCTTTCAGCTCGGGCGTGATGTAGCGCTCGGCGTTCTTGAGCGTCTGGCGGCGGCGGTAGTCATCGGGCACCTTGGCGGCCTGGCCGTTGGTGACTTCAATGTAGAAGCCGTGCACGCGGTTGTACTCGACACGCAGGTTGGCGATGCCGGTGCGGTCGCGCTCGCGTGCTTCCAGGTCGACGAGGAACTGGCCGCAGTTTTCGGAGATGTCGCGCAACTCGTCGAGATCGGCATCGTAGCCACGGGCGATGACGCCGCCGTCGCGCACCATCGCCGCCGGTTCGGCCATCACGGCGCGCTGGAGCAGGGCGTGGGCGTCTTCGGGCAGCGTGAGCGCGGCGTACAGCTCGGCCAGCAACGGGGCGGCATCGCTTTGCGGTAACTCTTCACGAATCTCGGGCAGGCGTGCAAGCGTGTCGCGCAGTGAAGAGAGATCACGTGGGCGGGCGCTCAACAATGCCAACCGCCCGGTAATGCGCTCCACATCGGACAGCGTGCGCAGCGTTGTACGCAGCGTCTGCCAATCGCTGCCGAGCAGCACCTCGATGGCCTGCTGACGCGCCTGCGGTATTGCACGGTCACGCAGCGGGTGATGCAGCCAGTGGCGCAGCAGGCGGCTGCCCATGCTGGTGGCGCAGGTGTCGAGCAGCGAGAACAGCGTGGGCGATTCCTGCCCGCGCAGTGTTTCCGTCAGTTCCAGATTGCGGCGCGTGGCGGTGTCCAGGCCGATGAATTCACTTTCGTGCTCGACGGTCAGGCCGATTACGTGGCGCAGCGATTGGCCCTGTGTTGCCGCTGCGTAGTTCAGCAGCGCGCCGGCGGCGGCCAGTGCCGCCGTCAACGTTTCCGCGCCAAAGGCGACGAGGCTTGCGACGCCTAGTTGCTCGCGCAGGCGGCGCGTGCCGGCTTCCACGTCGAAGTGCCAGTCGGGCAGGCGTGTGCGGGCGACGTCGAAAGTGATGGCGTTGAGCGTCGCATCGTCGGCCAGCACTTCGGCGGGACGGATGCGTTCGAGTTCGCGGTCGAGCTGGTCGGGGCTGCACTCCATCAAGCGCAGCTCGCCGCCGACGAGGTTGAGCCACGCCAGGCCAATCAGCGGGGCTGCACCGCGCTTGCCCGGCAGATGTGCGATGGCTAGCAGGTGGTTGTTGACCTTGTCGGAGAGCAGCGCCGCATCGGTGAGCGTGCCGGGCGTGACCACGCGCACGACCTTGCGTTCGACCGGGCCCTTGGTGGTGGCCGGGTCCCCGATCTGCTCGCAGATGGCGACCGATTCGCCCAGTTTGACCAGCTTGGCGAGGTATTGCTCGGCGGCGTGGAACGGAATGCCCGCCATGCGGATCGGGTGCCCGTTGGAGCTGCCGCGCGCGGTGAGCGTGATGTCGAGCAGGCGGGAGGCTTTCTCGGCGTCTTCAAAGAAGAGCTCGTAGAAATCGCCCATGCGATAGAAGACAAGCGTGTGCGGATGCCCCGATTTGAGCCGCAGATATTGCTGCATCATCGGCGTGTGCTTGTCGAATGGGCCGTATTTCGGGTCGATCTCCAGAGCCGGAGCGGAGTGTTCAGCCATGCGGTGCAATGAGTACTAAGGCGCGGCGCGTGATCCGATGTGATGCGATGGAATCGCGCGCGGAAGGTGTTGAATCGCGCAATTGTTGCACAGGTGGGCAGCGGCTTCCTGGCGAATTGTCCGCAACGTTATGCGTAAAACCCAGGGTGGTAGGTGACAGCGCCGTTCGGCAGCGTGCCCCGGAAGATCAAGGCCTGGAAGTATTCTGCCGGCACCCTAGGAAACACGAGCGAAGGTTCTGCACGAAAGCCGAAGCGGCCGTAGTAGGCCGGGTCGCCCAGCACAACGCAGCCTGCCGCGCCCAGCGTGCGCAACTGGTCCAGCGCGGCGCGCATCAGGCAGGCGCCGATGCCGCAGCCTTGCTCCGCTGGCAGCACGGAAATCGGCCCGAGCCCAAACCAGCCGGACGTGCCATCGGCAATCGATACCGGTGAGATGGCGACATGTCCGACCACCGCACCATCGCGCTCGGCAACCAGCGAAACGGTGAGTGCACCTGCCTCGCGCAGCGCGCGGACGATGTCCTGCTCGTTGTGGCTTGTGTGCTCAGCCTCACGAAAGGCGGCAATGGTGACGGCTTCGATGGAGGCCGCGTCGGCGGGGGCTTCAGGGCGGATCAGTACGTGTAAAGAAGTCATGGGGTCAGGAGGCCAGGCGCGCTTCCAGAAAATCCAGAAAGCACGCAATGCGTGAGGCCAGTTGTGTGTTGCGGTAGTAGACCGCGTGAATGGGTTGCAGCACCTCAACAGTGGCATCCGGCAGCACTTGGGCGAGATCACCCTTGCGGCGGTCTTCGGCGGTCATGAAGTCGGCCAGGCAGACGATGCCGGCGCCTTGCAGGGCAAGCTGGCGCAAGGTCTCACCGCTGGATGCCTTGAGCGCGGGCTCGATGCGCAAATGATCGCCGTGCGGACCGCGCAGGGGCCACAGGTTGAGCGATTCAGGCTGAACGAAACCGAGCAGCGTGTGCTGGCGCAGATCGTCCACCGAGCGTGGCCGGCCATGTGCCTTGAGATAGGCCGGGCTTGCCAGCACGCGCAGTCGGCGTGTGCCAAGCAGCCGCGCGCGCAGCGTGGAATCGCGCAACGTGCCGATGCGGATGGCGACGTCGGTGTCTTCTTCCAACAGGTCGATGATGAGATCGTTGGTGTTCAGCTCCAGTTCGATCTGCGGATACTGCGCGCGAAAGTCGGGCACCAACGGCGCGATCACGTGCAGCATGAACGGCATGGCCGCGTTGACCCGCAGGCGCCCGGCGGGTTGCTGGCGCCGCAGGGCGATCTGTTCTTCTGCTTCGTCCACGGCAGACAGGATCTGCCGCGCCTGCGCCAGAAACACCGTGCCTTCATCCGTTAGCGACAGACGGCGCGTGGTGCGCGACAGCAACGTGGTCTCCAGCTTTTCTTCCAGCCGGCGCAACGCACGACTCACGCCCGAAACCGTCTGGCCGAGCTGCTCGGCAGCAGCCGTCACGGAGCCGGTGTCCACCACCGTTCGGAAGGCGAGCAGTTCTTCAAGCGTGGTCTTCATTGTCGATTATCGATTTTCAGTCAAGAATATTCTGCACAAGGCAGGCCTTCTTGCAAAGACACGCTCACCTTGAGCGTGCTGAGGACTTGCCTGCGCGGGCTACTCAAGATTGGTGAACACGTTGCCGATAGACCATCCGGAACTCTAAAACCATAGGGAGACGTATTGCGCACTTTGCGCAATCGATTCCCACTCCGGAGACTCTGCAATGAGCAAGCTCAGCTTCCGCCAAAAGCTTTGGCTGCCGCTGGTCATCAGCCTGATCGCGTTGACCCTGATCTCGGTGTTCAACGCCTACCAGGCGCGCGAGATCCGCATCGAGGAACGCAAGAACAACCTCGTCAGCGTGACCACCATGGCCATGAACCTGGTCAAGCAGTACGACGACCTGACCAAGAGCGGCACGCTGACCAAGGAGGTCGCGCAGAAGCAGGCACTGGACCGCTTCAAAGCGCTGCGCTACGACAAGGATGGTTACTTCACCATCACCAACTCGAACAACTGGGTGGTGCAGCATCCGATCAAGGCGGAGTTCAACGGCAAGGACCAATCCGGTTTCAAGGATGCCCAGGGCAACGCCGTCTACGTGGGCTTGAGCAACGCCGCCAAAGACCCGAATGGTGGCTTCACCAGCTATGTGTGGCCGAAAGTTGGCGGCACGGAGCCGGTACCCAAGACCGCCTTCGCCATGCGTTATGAGCCGTGGGACTGGGTGCTCTCGACCGGCGTCTACATGGACGACATCAACGCCGCGTTCATGACCTCGCTGTACCAGACGGGTGGCCTGCTCGTGCTCGTGGCACTGGCGCTGGTGGCGCTGGCGGGTGTCGCCAACCGCAGCCTGCAGCGCACGCTGGGCGGCGATCCGACTTACGCGGCTGACGTGGCCAACCGCATTGCCGGTGGTGACCTGACCGTGGAGATCAACACCCGCCCTGACGACCAACACAGCCTGCTTTACGCCATGGGCCGCATGCGCGGTGCGCTGGTGCAGACCATCGGCCGCATCAAGGGCGCATCGGACACCATCGGCACGGCCACGCGCGAGATCGCCAGCGGCAACCTGGATCTGTCCTCCCGCACCGAGCAGCAGGCCAGCTCGTTGGAAGAGACAGCCTCGGCCATGGAAGAGCTGATGTCGACGGTGCAACAGAACGCCGACAACGCGCAGCAGGCCAACCAGCTTGCCGTGTCCGCCTCTGACGTTGCGGTACGCGGCGGCGAAGTGGTGACGCGCGTGGTGGAGACGATGGGCTCGATCAACGCCTCGTCGCGCAAGATCGTCGACATCATCGGCGTGATTGATGGCATTGCCTTCCAGACCAACATCCTTGCGCTCAATGCGGCCGTGGAAGCCGCACGCGCGGGTGAGCAGGGTCGTGGGTTTGCGGTCGTGGCAGGTGAGGTGCGCAGCCTCGCGCAACGCAGCGCGGCAGCGGCCAAGGAGATCAAGGCGTTGATCGACGATTCCGTCAACAACGTGGATGCAGGCAGCGCGCTGGTGGAAGAGGCCGGCACGACCATGCGCGAAATCGTTGCGAGCGTGAAGCGTGTGACCGACATCGTGGGCGAGATTTCCTCCGCGAGCCAGGAGCAGCGCTCGGGCATCGAAGAAGTGAGCCATGCCGTCACGCAGCTTGACGACGCTACGCAGCAAAACGCTGCGCTGGTGGAGCAGGCGGCCGCTGCAGCGCAATCCCTGGAGGAGCAGGCGGTGAGCCTGACGCAGGTGGTGGCGCAGTTCCGCCTCGATGCCCATGCACTGCGTGCGCCTGCAATGGTTGCCAAGGTTGAGCCGACCATTGCGCCCGCTTCACCGACAGCCTCGGCAGCGCCCAAGGCCGAAGCGCCGCGCCGCGAACCTGCCAAGCCGAGTACCGAAGCCGCCAAACCCAAGCTGACGCCGCGCAAGGCACCGCTGCTGCGCAAATCGGTTGACAAGCCGGTCGACAAACCTGTGGTTGCAGCGCCGGTTGCCGTGCCCGCCAGCCTGACGAAACCCAAGCCCCTGGTGGCCGCCGGCGACGATGCCGATTGGGAAACCTTCTGACCTTTTCACCTAGCTGACCTTGCGGGCGGCAAGCACGCCTGCTTCCGGCACGGTGCAATCGTGTGCTGGCCGGACTCCGGAGACAAAGATGGACCGTGTTCTGAAGAACACCAGCGTGCGCGCTGGCCTGCTGGCGATTCTGATCACGTTCGCGTTGATGATCGTGGTGGGCGCGGCGGTTGGTGTGCTCGCACTGCGGACGACCAACGCTGCAACGGAGCGGGTGCATGACATCTCGGATCGCAGCATGCTCCTGAATGACGCCTACAAGGACATGCAGCGTGCGCGCACCGGCATGTCGCGGCTGTACAGCGTGCTGCGCGAGAACATGGACGACGCGGCCAAGACTGCCGCGCTTGAAAGCGCGGAGAAGGGCCTGAAGAAATCCATCGCACAGGTGGAAGCGTTCAAGAATGCGCCGCCCATCGAGGGTGTCGACGACGCCTTGCGCCAGTCAATCGTTCAGGCCGCGCAGACGCATATCGAAGCCGTGCAGCGCGCCCTGGCGGCCCTGCGTGCAGGCGATGCCGCGGCCTATGCGCCCCTCAACTACAAGGATGTGACGGACACGGGCGCAGCGTGGTCGGCGCAGATCGAAAGCTTCCAGCAACGCGTCAAACAGTTGGCAAAGGACCAGACCGACGACGGCCTCGCGCGCTACCAAACAATCCTCAAGTTCGTTGCGCTGGGCATTGCGCTGGCGTTGGCGCTGATCGTGGCCGTGTTTTATGCGCTCAAGGCGTTCGTGATCTCGCCCCTCAATGAAGCGGTGACGGTGCTCTCGCGCGTGGCTGAAGGCGATCTGGCGGTGCATGTCGAAACCGGTGGTCGCAATGAGCTTGGTCGCCTGCTGGCGGCGGTGGCGCGCATGCGTGAGAGCCTGGTGAACACCGTGCGCCAGGTGCGCAGCAGTTCCGACTCGGTCAACACCGGCGCGCATGAAATCGCCAGCGGTAACCTGGATCTGTCCACGCGCACGGAGCAGCAATCGGCATCGCTGGAGAAGACGGCCGCCAGCATGGAGCAGATGACCTCCACGGTCAGCAACAACTCCGAGAGCGCCCGCCAAGCCAGTGCATTGGCATCGAATGCGGCCGATCTGGCATCGCGTGGCGGCGAGGTGGTGCGTGGCGTGGTGGCCACCATGGATGACATCAGCGCGGGCTCGCGCAAGATGGCCGACATCATCGGCGTGATTGACGGTATCGCCTTCCAGACCAACATCCTCGCGCTCAACGCGGCGGTGGAAGCTGCGCGGGCCGGTGAGCAGGGTCGCGGGTTTGCCGTGGTGGCAGGTGAGGTGCGTGCGCTGGCCCAGCGCAGCGCGGCTGCCGCCAAGGAAATCAAGACGCTGATCGACGATTCGGTGTCTCGCGTGCAAGCAGGTCACACGCAGGTATCGCAGGCGGGGGAGACGATTGCCGAGACGGTGGAAGCCGTGCGCCGCGTCGCCAACATCGTCGAAGACATTGCCGCCGCATCGACGGAGCAGACGCAGGGCATTATGCAGATCGGCCAGGCGGTGTCGGAGATGGAGCAGGTGACGCAGCAGAATGCCGCGTTGGTGGAAGAGGCCGCGGCTGCCGCGCAGTCGCTCGAAGAACAGGCGAAGAACCTCACGCAGGTGGTGTCGCAGTTCCGTCTGGATGGTGCCGAGACGGTCGCGTTCGCAGCGCCTCAACTGGCGAAGCCCGCCAAGCCAGCGGCTACTGCAAAAAGCGTGGCCGTCAAGCCGGCCAAGCCCGTCAAATCATTGAGCCCCGCGGTTCGCAAGCGTGAGCCGAAGCTGGTTGTTCAGCCGGCGGCCTCCGCGCCTGCGGCGCCCGCACCCGCCAAGAAGCCGCCGCTGGCCGTGGCCGGTGGCGGCTCTGACGCCGATTGGGAAACCTTCTGATCAGGCCGTTGTGCTTGCTGGGCCATCGATGCGCTTGGCCCAGCTTTCCACCTCGCCGCGCGTGAGGCGGCCCTCCACGAGCTTGCGCCACGACGGCGTGAGCGGCAGCGCCAGCATGTCTTCCAGCGCGGCGCGATCCAGCATGTCGCGATAGAGCACGTCCAGCACGCGCGCCAGCGGCCATTGCGGCCATGGGCGTTCGAGCCATGCCAGCGTGTCGCCCGCGCGCAGCGTGCCGCCTTCCAGTACCCGGTAGTACCAGCCGGTGCGCCCTGTGTGTTGCACGCGGCGGGCCATGTCGCGCGTGTCAAAGCGATCGTTGAGCTTCCAGCACGGCTGGCGTAGCTGCGACACCTCCAGCACCACGTTGCCCACGCACAGGCGATCCCCCACGCAGATGTCCGCTTCGGTCACGCCGGTGGTGCTCAGGTTCTCGCCAAACGCGCCTGGTGTCGCGAGCACTGGCAGCGCACCGATGTCTGCCTGCCACGCGGCATAGTGGTCAAACGGGTAGTGGTGGATCGCCTTGTCGGGGCCACCGTGCACGCGCGGGTCACCTTGTTCGTCGCCGACGATGCCGTTGATGTCCACTTGCACTGCATCGGCCACGGGGCGCTTGTCGATGGCGCTGCGTGAGCCGGGGCGCGTGTAGTCGACGGCGCGGCCAGTGAGGAGGGTGTCGATGCGGATGGGGGCGGGCAACGTCATGCAGCCTCCGTGCGATCGAGCCAGGTAGTGAACACATCGCGAGCGCGCTGTGCCAGGCGTTCAGCGATTGCCGGTGCTTGCTCACGCAACGTGCGAGGGTCAATGCCCGCCGCGCCAAGTTCCGCCGCATGCCCGATCAACCACACCTCCAGCTCATCGAGATTCGCTTCCAGGTGGAATTGCAGGCCGAGTGCGTGATCGCCGATGGCGAAGGCTTGCTCCGCGCAAGTGGCCGTTGAGGCGAGCCGGCGCGCGCCGGATGGTAGGTCGTAGCGGTCGCCATGCCAATGCAGCACCGGCGTGCCGTCGGCCAGCGGCGCGAGCGGTGAATTGAGGCCTTCGGCGGTGAGCGTGACGGGTGCAAAGCCGATCTCCTTCACCCCCATCGGCTTGACTGCCGCACCTAGCGCCCGCGCCATCAACTGCGCGCCGAGGCAGATGCCGAGCAGCGGCTTGCGTGCCGCCAGTCGTTGCGCAATGGCCTCGGCCTCGTCGCGCACGAATGGATACATCGCGTCGTCATACGCGCCGATAGGGCCGCCCAGCACGATCAGCAAATCAGCCGTGGCCATGTCGTCAGCTGGTGCGGATTGCACCCCGACGTCCACATAGCGCACCGCATAGCCGCGTGCTTCCAGCAGCGGCAGCAGGATGCCGAGATGTTCGAACGGAACGTGGCGCAGGGCGAGGGCGGTTTTCATGGTCAGGCGGGAGGTATCGGCAGGTTTGCATTGTATGACACAAGGTGTCCTATGTGACAATAATGGCGATATCAATGACACGATTGTCCCCATGACCGTACGTCTGAAACCGCTGCGCAAGAACCACGGCTGGACACTCGAGACGCTGGCCGAACGCACCGGCCTCACCAAGAGCTACCTGTCCAAGGTCGAGCGCGGCGTCTCGGTGCCGTCGATTGCTGTGGCGATGAAGTTGGCACAGGTACTCGGTGTGCCGACCGAAGACCTGTTCGGCGAAACCGCCTCATCTGCTGCCATCACCATCGTGCGGGCGGGGGAGCGCACGCGCGTCGGCAGCATCGGCACGCAGCCGCGGTACGAAGGGATCGCCACGCAACGCAGCGGCAAGACGCTGCTGCCGTTCGTGATCTTTCCGCCCGCCGATTTCAGCGCGTCGCCGTTCAAGGAGCACGACGGCGAGGAGTTGCTGTTCGTCCATCGCGGCGAGGTGGAAGTTGCTTTTGCTGGTCAGACCGTGCAGTTGGCTGCCGGGGATTCGGTGGTGTTCGATGCGCGCATTCCGCATCGGACGCGCTCGGTGGGGGCGGAGCAGGCGGAGGTGTTGGTTGTTGTCAGTCCCCTGGGCGCTGCACGCTAAATATTACTTAAATCTGCTCTTAGAAATCTGTATCGCCATCCCCACGAAAAATCACGCTCGGGGGGGTGCCACTTCTGCAGCACTTCACTAAGATCGCTCCCCACAAACGCCGCTTCAGCGTCATGCGGCACCCATAACAAGATCAGGGAGTGAGTTGTGCGAAAGCCAATGATGCATTTTGCTGCGGTATGCATTGCCGTAGCCGCCCTTGGCGCGTGTGCGCCGATGGTATCCACCGCGCCGGCTGCGCTGACCGCCGATAGCGCGACAGGCGCGTCGCGCCTCCAACTGAAAACGCCAACCGAGATTCGCCTGGAGACGGGCTACACGCGCACGCTCGCGGCAGGCTCGAACTGGCAGCGCGTGGGCACGGTGCCGCAGGGCGTGGTTTATCGCCCGGTTGGCACGATCTTCACGATCGAAGGCCGCCAGGTTCACGAGGCCTATCTCGTCATCGCGGATCAACGCCTGGTGGGTTTCTACCTGCCGGGTGAGCAGGCGTATTCCCCGCTTTCCACAGCTGTTCCAATCACAACAGGAGAACCACAATGAAGGGAGTTTTGCGCGCACTGGCTTCGGCCATTGGTATTACCGTCCTCATGGCAGGGTGCGCTTCGGGCGTGAAGTATTCCGAGATGGCCTCGACCATCCCGACGATCAAGCAGGATCAGGGCCGCGTGTACTTCTTCCGTTCGTCGTCGCTGATCGGCGCAGCACTGCAACCGGACATCAAGCTCAACAGCGAAGTGGTGGGGCAGTCCAAGCCGGGTGGCTTCTTCTTCGTCGATCGTCCGGCAGGCAAGTACGTTGTGTCGACCGCAACCGAGACCGAGAAGACGCTGAGCTTCGCGCTGGACGCGGGTGAGACCAAGTACGTGCGCACCTCGCCGTCGCTGGGTCTGATCGTGGGTCGCGTGGTGCCGGAATTGGAAACGCCGGAGAAGGCGCAGTCCGAACTGCCGTCGCTCAGCTTCGCACCGAACGAGCCGCCGGCCGCCAAGAAGTAACGAGAGCGCTGCAACTAAAAAAGCCCGCTTTTTGGCGGGCTTTTTCTCTTTCAGGCGGGGCAGATTTATTCCGATGCCTTCGACCGCGAGAACGGCGACGTGATCTTGAGCATCTGCACGAAGGCCTTCGGGTTGCCTGCCAGGATTTCGCCTTGGTCCAGGTAGCCGGCTTCGCCGCAGTAGTTGCCGACCAGGCCGCCCGATTCCGTAATCAGCAGCGAACCGGCAGCCATGTCCCACGCATTGATGCCTTGCTCGAAGAAACCGTCGAGGCGGCCGCATGCCACGTAGGCGAGGTCCAGTGCGGCAGCGCCCGGGCGGCGCAGGCCAGCGCAGTTTTCCGTCATGGTGGCGAACAGGCGAGTGTAGTCGTACAGACCTTCCATGTCGCGGTACGGGAAGCCGGTGCCGATCAGGCAATCGGCCAGCTTGTCGCGGCGCGTGACGCGGATGCGGCGGTTGTTCAGGAAGGCGCCCGCGCCCTTGGAGGCGGTGAAGAGCTCGTCGCGTGTCGGGTCGTACACCACGGCCTGCGTGACCACGCCACGCTGCATCAGCGCGATCGACACGCAGTACTGCGGGAAGCCGTGGATGAAGTTGGTGGTGCCGTCCAGCGGGTCGATCACCCACACGTTTTCGCTGACGGTTTCACCGTCGGCCCAGGATTGGCCGGACTCTTCCGCTAGAATCGCGTGATCGGGGTAAGCCGTCTTGATGACTTCGATGATCGCGGCTTCGGCTGCGCGATCGACTTCGGTGACGAAATCGTTGTGTTGTTTGCGCTCGGTGCGCAGGCTATCGACGTCGAAGGACGCGCGGTTGATGATGGTGCCGGCCTTGCGAGCAGCCCGGACGGCGATATTGAGCATCGGATGCATGACGGATCTCCGCGCCTGGCGTGCTTTCTCAGTGGAAACGACGGCAGGCGAACAACACAGCGAATTGTGGAAGAACGAACGGCGGACAAGATTCCGCCGTCAAAAGAGTGGCCGTA
The DNA here is from genome assembly GCF_000442475.1 of Ralstonia sp. AU12-08. Classification (NCBI taxonomy): domain Bacteria; kingdom Pseudomonadati; phylum Pseudomonadota; class Betaproteobacteria; order Burkholderiales; family Burkholderiaceae; genus Ralstonia; species Ralstonia sp. AU12-08. The sequence continues at coordinate 15,637 of NZ_ASZV01000013.1, forward strand.
TTGTATATGAACCCCGCCTCCGGCGCCCCGGAAACCATACCAACCCCCACCCCAGCCGACCCCGAAACGTTGCGCCAGCGCGCCGCGCGCTGCCGTTTCGTGCTGGTCGAGACCAGCCACCCGGGCAATGTCGGCTCCACAGCACGTGCGCTCAAGACGATGGGCTTTGGGAATGCAGGCAGCTTCGTACTCGTGCGCCCGCGCGAGGCCGATGCCCAATCCCACGCCGATGCCGTTGCCATGGCAAGCGGCGCTGACGACGTCCTGGCTGGCGCCCGCGTGGTCGACGACATTGGCGAAGCGCTGGCAGGTGCTTCGCTCACCATTGCCCTGACGGCCCGCCCGCGCGAATTCGGCCCGCGTCGCATCGGCCCGCGCGCCGCTGCGGAAGAGGTGGCTGCTTTGCTGGCCGCGCCGGATACGACCGTCGCGTTCGTCTTCGGCAACGAGCGTTTCGGTTTGCCCAACGAGGTGGTGGACCGCTGCCACGTCGTCACGCACATTCCCGCCAATCCGGCGTATGCGTCGCTGAACCTGTCGCAGGCGGTGCAGTTGATTGCGTACGAGGTGCGCATGGCGTTGCTGACCGACACCGGCACGGGCGACACCCGCATGGACGGCGTCGGCTTTGTCGGCGAACCGGCCACCGCCGAGCAGATCGACGGGATGTTCGAGCACCTGGAGCAGGGCTTGGTCGAGATTGGTTTTCTCGACCCTGCCCAGCCGAAGAAGCTGATGCCGCGCCTGCGGCGTCTGTTTGCCCGCACGCAGTTGGAGGCCGAGGAGGTCAACATCCTGCGCGGGATCGCCAAGCGCATGCTTGGCCGCCGTGGTGAGGCGGTTGGCGTGACCAAGACGCCCACGGGCGCCGCCGACGACTGTCGCTGATCGCCCTGAAAGCCCCCGTTGTTGACCAAGCGGGGCGGCATCCCCCTGCATGTTTGACCAAAACCCTTGCCGTAGAAGGCCAAGGGAATGCCTTACACTGCCCTCAGCGCATCGCGCATATTGATATAACGATCCACACACGAACCAAGATGTTCACACGCATTCGCGAAGATATTGGCGCCATCATGGAGCGAGACCCAGCCGCACGCAGCCGCTGGGAAGTGCTGACCTGCTATCCGGGTCTGCACGCCGTCATCGTCCATCGGGTCGCGCATGCGTGTTGGCACGGCGGCTTCAAACTGCTGGGGCGATGGTTCTCACACCTTGGTCGCTTCCTGACCGGCATCGAGATTCACCCGGGCGCGAGCATCGGCCGTCGCGTGTTCATCGATCACGGCATGGGCGTGGTGATTGGCGAGACGGCCGAAATCGGCGACGACTGCACGATCTACCAGGGCGTGACGCTGGGCGGCACTTCGCTATACAAGGGCGCCAAGCGGCATCCGACGCTCGGCAAGGGCGTGGTGGTCAGTGCAGGCGCCAAGGTGCTCGGCGGCTTCGTCATCGGCGATGGCGCGCGCGTGGGGTCCAACGCCGTGGTGCTCAAGCCGGTGCCGCCGGGTGCGACGGCCGTCGGTATTCCGGCGCGCATCATCGAACGCGACGTGGCGGCCGAGGCCCAGTCAGCGCTCAAGCAGGAGTTCTCGGCTTATGGCATTACGCCGGATGCGGATGATCCGGTGTCGCTGGCGCTCAAGCGGTTGATCGACCACAGCGAGCTTCAGCAGGAACGCATCGAGTCGATTCGTTCTGCACTGGATCGTCTGGGCGCGCATCTTGAAAACTCGCCGAACGATCCATTCGATGCGAGCGAGTTGAAGCGGATGCTGAAGTAATCGTGCGAGTGGCGGCAGCCTACGCCGTCACTTGCTCGACCGTCAGCGCACCGTTTTCCAGCTTGAGGAAGCTGCCCCTTCTACCGCTCGGCTGCGCCTGATCGAAATCCCAGTCGGAGAGGACCCAGCGTTCACCGCTCGGCTCGTGGTGCCGTTGCGGACGGTGCGTGTGGCCGTGGATCAGCGTGGGTGTGCCCGATGTCTTGAACAGCGCATCGACCGCTTCGGGTGCGACGTCGCCCATCATAGCGGCGGCCCGTGGTTCACCCGCCACGTTGGCCGATACGGCCCGGCCGGCTTCGCTCTCCGCACGCATCTTCTGCGCGATCTTCATGCGCCAGCGCAGCGGCATCGTCAGGAAAATCCGCTGTACCCAGCGCTTGCGCGTCCAGTGGCGAAAGCGCATGTAGGCCGTGTCGCGCGTGCAGAGGGCATCGCCGTGCGCAAGCACGATGCGTTGTCCATCGACTTCCAGGATGCTGGGGTCGGGCAGCAACGTCGCATGTGCGACAGCCAGGAAGCGTTTGCCGAGCAGGAAATCGCGGTTGCCGTGCATGAACAGCACGCGTGTGCCGGCGCTCGCCAGTTCAGCGAGCAGATTGGCAACGTGCTGGTGGAACGGATCGGCAAGCTCTTCATCGCCGACCCAGTATTCGAAGAAGTCACCCAGGATGACCAGCGTGCGTGCTGCGCGAGCGCGTGTGCGCATGAAGCGTTCGAACGCGGCCGCCGTGGCTGGCATGCTGGCCGTCAGGTGCAGGTCCGAAATAAAAAACACCGGCCCGGAAACCCGGACCGGTGTCTTCAGCGCGGATGCCGGTGAGGCGTGCGCTGCGTCGCTCATTCGATCACGTCGGCGCTTTGGATCACCACGTCTTCCATCGGCACGTCTTGGTGGAAGCCGCGGTTGCCGGTGCGCACGCCACGGATCTTGTCGACCACGTCCATGCCTTCGGCGACCTTGCCGAACACAGCATAGCCCCAGCCTTGCGGTGTGGGGGAGGTGTGGTTCAGGAAGTCGTTGTCGACCGTGTTGATGAAGAACTGGGCCGTGGCCGAGTGCGGATCGTTGGTGCGTGCCATGGCAATGGCGCCGCGCTCGTTCTTCAGGCCGTTGTTGGCTTCGTTTTCGATCGGGGCATCGGTCGGCTTTTGTTTCATGTCCTGGCCGGCTTCGAAGCCGCCACCCTGGATCATGAAGCCCTTGATGACACGGTGGAACACCGTGCCGTTGTAGTGGCCCTTCTTGACGTAGTTGATGAAGTTGGCGACCGACTTCGGTGCCTTTTCAGCGTCCAGCAGCAGGGTGATGTCGCCGTGGTTGGTGTGCAGCTTGACTGTGGTCATGATGATTTCCTAGGGGGATGCGGATACGTTGTTCCGGTGTTGCTCGGGCGTTACTTGGAGACGACCGTGGCCGATTCAATCAGGATCGGCTTCACAGGCACATTCTGGTGCGGGAACTTGGTGGTGGTTTCCACCGCCTTGATCTTGTCGATGGTGTCGGTGCCGTCGACTACCTTGCCGAAGACGGTATAGCCGTAACCGTCCTGACCAGGGTAGTTCAGCATGCTGTTGTCGACCACGTTCACATAGAACTGCGCCGTGGCGGAATTCGGGTCCATGGTGCGGGCCATGGCGATCGTGTACCTGTCGTTCTTCAGGCCGTTCTTCGATTCGATCTCGACCGGCGCTCGGGTGTCCTTCTGCTTCATATCGGGCGTGAAGCCACCGCCCTGGATCATGAAGCCGTCCATCACGCGGTGGAAGATCGTGCCCTTGTAGAAGCCGTCCTTCACGTACTGCAGGAAGTTGGCGACGGTCTTGGGGGCTTTGTCCGGGTAGACCTCGACGGTGAAGTTGCCCATCGACGTCTTGAACTGCACGCGTGGTGCCGGTGCGGCCGCTGCAGCAGCGGACACGGCCAGTGCGCATACGAGCCCGGCAAAGAGAGAGCGGATACGGAGCATGGTCTGGGAGAGAGAGCTTGGGGTGGGAAAACGGGATCGGCCGTTTTTTGTGGTTACTTGGCCGGTTTGTCGCTCACGTTGCTGGCGGCGGGCACCAAAACAGCAGGAGCGGTGGGTTTTGCGGGCGCGGGCGCCGGACGCACGCCAGGCACATTGGGCAGGGCATCGAGGCGCGCGCGCGCAGTGGTGTTCTTGGGGTTGAGCTTGAGCGCGCCCTGATAGGACTGCGCGGCCAGGCGGACGTAGACATCGCCGAGGTTGGCTTGCGCCTGGGCATTTTCCGGCGCCACGCGGCTCGCCATGATGAGGCTCTCGCGAGCGCGCTGCAGCTCACCGCGTTCCGCATAGAGCGCGGCCAGGTTGATGTACGGCTCGGGCAGTTCGGGGAAATCCTGCGTCATCTGGCTGAACGCAACGATGGCGTCGTCACCACGACCCAGGCCGGCAAGCGCCACGCCACGCTGGAAGCGGGCCTGAGCATTGCGCGGTTGCTCGGTGATCTCCTTGTCCAGTTCTGTCAGCGCCTGGGTGTATTGCTTCTTGGCCAGCCAGTCGTCGATGCGCTTCTGGCGCGCGACCTGCGGCTGCTTCTGGGTGCTGGGCGTCAGATCGGCCGGCAGGGCAATGCCGGCGGTCTGGGCAAAGGCGGGCGCGGCTGACGTGGCAAGCAGGGCGCTCACGATGGCAGCACACAGGGTTGCAGCGTGCGGGGTTGCAGCGCGATCTCGCAGCGGTCTGTTCATGAGAATCGGTTCCGTTATACTCCGCCGCATTCTAACAAACCGTCTTTGTGCGCAGCAGCGGCAATGCGCACCGGAAAAGGTTCTTGACGCAGAGCATGCCGGGTGCATTGACAGCCCGCACTGCCGCCGACGTTGATGCAGTTCCGGTAAGATATGCCGATAGCTTTACAGTGCGTCGCCAGCCGACGCTCTGCGCCCGCCGGCATCCAGCCCAGTACCTCAGTACGTGGCGGCGCACCGAATCTCCCGACACCGCTTCATGGAATCACTCAAGATCTACAACACGCTCGCGCGTGAGAAACAGACGTTCGTCCCCATCGAGCCCGGCCGCGTGCGCATGTACGTGTGCGGGATGACGGTGTACGACTACTGTCACGTCGGGCATGCGCGGGTGGTGGTGGTGTTCGACATGGTGCAGCGCTGGCTGCGCGCGTCGGGCTACGACGTCACGTACGTCCGCAACATCACCGACATCGACGACAAGATCATCAAGCGTGCGGTCGAGAACGGCGAGACCATGAGCGCGCTCACCGGCCGCTTCATCGACGCGATGCACGAAGACTTCGCCGCGCTCGGTACGCAGCGCCCCGATCACGAGCCGCGCGCCACCGAATTCGTGCCGCAGATGCTGAGCATGATCGGCAAGCTGCAGAACAACGGCCTGGCCTATCAGGCCACCGACGGTGACGTGAACTACGCGGTGCGCAAGTTTCCGGGCTACGGCAGGCTCTCGGGCAAGTCGCTCGAAGACCTGCGCGCGGGCGAGCGTGTCGATACCAACGACGCCAAGCGCGATCCACTGGACTTCGTGCTGTGGAAATCCGCCAAGGTTGACGAGCCGGCCGAGAGCCGTTGGGCTTCACCGTGGGGCGAGGGTCGTCCGGGCTGGCATATCGAGTGCTCGGCGATGAGCTGCGAGCTGCTGGGCGAGCATTTCGACCTGCACGGCGGCGGCGCGGATCTACAGTTCCCGCACCACGAAAACGAAATCGCCCAGTCCGAAGGTGCGACCGGCAAGACCTTCGTCAACACGTGGATGCACAACGGCTTCGTGCGCGTGAATGACGAGAAGATGTCGAAATCGCTCGGCAACTTCTTCACCATCCGCGATGTGCTCAAGGTGTACGACGCTGAGGTCGTGCGCTTCTTCATCCTGCGCTCGCACTACCGCAGCGACCTGAACTACAGCGACGCCCACTTGGACGATGCCCGACACGCGCTCACGCGCATGTACACGGCGCTCAAGGATGTGCCCGCTGCTGCTGATGCCCAGCCTGACTGGAATGAGTCGCACGGCAAGCGCTTCCGTGACGCGATGAACGACGACTTCAACACGCCGGTGGCGGTATCGGTGCTGTTCGAGTTGGCCAGCGAAGTGAACAAGACGCGCTCGCCGGAGTTGGCCAATCAACTGGCCGCGCTGGCTGGGGTGATGGGCCTGCTGGGGCGTGATCCGCATGCTTTCCTGCAAGGCGGCGTGACGGCTGATGGCCTGGATGCTGCCGCGGTGGAAGCGCGCATTGAAGAGCGGCGTGCCGCCAAGGCGGCGCGTGACTTTGCCCGAGCGGACGCCATTCGCGCGGATCTACTGGCTGCCGGGATCGTGCTGGAAGACAAACCGGGTGGCCTGACCGAATGGAGACGCGCATGAACGCGGTGGCCAAGAAAGCCAGCGCAGTGCGCAGTACGGTTGCCAAGAAGGCGCCGGCCGTGAAGGCACCTGCTAAGAAGGCGGACGCCAAAAAGGTGGACGGCGTTGCCGGCAAGGCAGTGGTTACCAAGAGCGCCGCCATCAAGGTTGCCGACAAGGCGCTGGCCAAGCGCGCGCCTGCATCGAAGGTGCCCTTGTCTGAAACGCTCGCCACCCATGAGCCGGTGCCGGCTGAGGTGGTGCTGTCCGGTCCGCCGGAGTACTGGCAAGAGGCCTGCGCAGACTTGATGAAACGCGACCGCATCCTGCGCAAGATCATTCCCGCGTATGGTCCGGCGCACCTGGCTTCGCGCGGCGACCCGTTCGTCACACTGGCGCGGTCGATTGTCGGCCAGCAGATTTCGGTCAAGGCGGCGCAGTCCGTGTGGGAACGGGTGGTGGCCACATGCCCCAAGCTGGTGCCCGCACAGTTCCTGCGAGCCGGCCAAGAGAAGCTGGCGGGCTGTGGCCTGTCCAAGCGCAAGGCCGAGTACATCCTTGACCTTGCCGAGCACTTCCGTAACGGCACTTTGCACGTCGCCAAGTGGGCCGAGATGGACGACGAGGATGTGATCGCCGAGCTGACGCAGATCCGCGGCATCGGCCGCTGGACGGCGGAGATGTTCCTGATGTTCAACCTGATGCGCCCAAACGTGCTCCCGCTGGACGATATCGGGCTCATCAACGCAATCTCACAGAATTATTTCAGTGGCGAACCCGTCACTCGCAGCGAAGCGCGCGAAGTGGCTGCTAACTGGGAACCGTGGCGCACAGTGGCCACCTGGTATATGTGGCGCAGCCTCGACACGGCGACCACCTATTGATCTGTTAATTTCGATGAAACGCGCAGCGTCGATCGGCGGTCAAAATCCGGTAGAATGCGCGCCTTCAAGAGCCTTTCAGAAGATCCATGAAAACAACCTTCCTGGAGTTCGAGCAGCCGATCGCAGAACTTGAATCGAAGATCGAAGAACTTCGATTCGTTCAAGACGATTCTGCTGTCGACATTTCTGAAGAAATCTCCCGCCTGGCCTCCAAGAGCCAGCAACTCACCAAAGATCTGTACGCCAACCTGACCCCCTGGCAGGTCGCACAGATCGCCCGGCATCCGCAGCGTCCGTACACGCTCGATTACGTCCGCGAAATCTTCACCGACTTCCACGAACTGCATGGCGACCGCACCTTCGCGGACGACCTGTCGATCGTGGGCGGTCTGGCGCGTTTCAACGGCCAGCCTTGCATGGTGATCGGTCACCAGAAGGGCCGCGACACGAAGGAACGTGCGCTGCGCAACTTCGGCATGTCCAAGCCTGAGGGCTACCGCAAGGCCAAGCGCCTGATGGAACTCGCCGACAAGTTCGGTCTGCCGATCTTCACCTTCGTCGATACGCCGGGTGCATTCCCGGGCATTGACGCTGAAGAGCGCGGCCAGTCGGAAGCCATCGGCCACAATCTGTTCGTGATGGCCGGTCTGAAGGTGCCCCTGATTGCCACCATCATCGGTGAAGGCGGTTCGGGTGGCGCACTGGCCATCGCCATGGGTGATTCGGTGATCATGCTGCAGTTCGCCACGTATGCCGTGATCTCGCCCGAAGGCTGCGCGTCGATCCTGTGGAAGACCGCCGAGAAGGCGCCGGAAGCCGCTGAGGCGATGGGTCTGACGGCACACCGCCTGAAGGCGCTGGGCCTGATCGACAAGATCGTCAACGAGCCGCTGGGTGGTGCGCATCGCGATCCGAAGGGCATGGCTTCGATGCTCAAGCGCGCACTGGCCGAATCGCTGCGCCAGTTCCAGGGCATGAAGACGTCGGAGTTGCAGGCGCGCCGTCACGAGCGCCTGATGGCCTATGGCAAGTTCAAGGAAATCGAAGCGCGCTGATTCGTCTGCCCCGCTGGTCACGCTTGTCGATAAGGTCGCACAACGCATTGCTGCGTGTGCGGCCTTTGTTGTTTCTGGCGGGGGCGAGACACCGACCGTAGCGATCGCGCTATCGGGCGGGCGGGATTCTGCCGCGTTGCTGCATGCGTGTGCCGCGTGGCGCGATGCGGGCGTGCGTGTGCGCCTTGTCGCTCTGCATATCCACCACGGCCTGCAGGTTGATGCCGATGCATGGGAAGGTGCCTGCGCGCGCATGGCGGAAGCCGTGGGCGTTGCATTCCATTCGCGCCGTGTGAACGTTGCCACCGATGCGGGGCGAGGCGTGGAAGAGGCGGCGCGCGAGGCCCGTTATGCCGCATTGGCCGACCTGTGCGCGCAAGCTGGCGCGACGATTCTGCTCACTGCACATCACCAAGACGATCAGGCCGAGACCGTCTTGCTGCAACTGATGCGTGGCGCAGGTCTCGAAGGCCTTTCCGCCATGCCGATGAGCCGCGCTGGCGGCGTGACGTTGCTGCGTCCATGGCTGGATGTGCAACGCGCTGATATCGAGCAATACGCACAAGCCAACGCGCTCGAATGGGTCGACGATCCTTCCAACGAAGATGCGCGGTACGCACGCAATGCATTGCGGCCATTGCTGGCCGGCATGGCGGGGCATTTTCCGGCCTATCGCGAAGCGCTGGCTCGCAGCGCGGCCCATCTGGCGGATGCCGCAGCGTTGATCGACGAGATTGCGCAGGCGGATCTGGTGCAGATCGCTTCGACGGGTGAACTCGATGTGGCAGCATTGGCTGCACTATCTGCGCCGCGCCAGCGCGCGGTGCTCCGTGCATGGCTGGCCCAGGCGGGTATGCGTGCGCTGTCCACGGGCCGCCTGGAGGATCTGCGCACGCAATTGATTGACGCGCGCGACGACGGCGCACTGTGCATTGCGTTGCCGGCGGGGCAGGTCAGGCGCTATCGCGGGGCTGCATGGATTGAGTCCGGTGTTGGTGGTGGGGCCACGCCAGCGCTTGTTGCAATTGGTGCTGGGCAGTTCGACCCAATGTGCCGGACCGATCAGCATGTGAATGTCGCTGAGTGGGGTGGGGTGCTGGTGTTTTCACCTGTGGTAGCAGACGGTATTGCAGCGCAAACCTTGCAAGCGCCACTGTCCCTGGCGCCTCGCTGTGGTGGCGAGCGCATTGTGCTGCGCCCTGGCGGGCCGTCGCGTGCGCTCAAGCAGGCCTATCAAGAAGCTGGTATTCCCGCCTGGGAGCGCCAGCGTTTGCCGTTGCTCTACGCGGGCGATGCGTTGGTGTTTGCCGCTGGCCTAGGCATGGACCGGACGACTGCGGCCAGCGGCCCCGGCTGGCGGATCGCCTGGCTTGCGACCGCCCAGGGTGCGCCCTGACACACATCTTCACCGGGCTTCGCCGGCCAATTTCTTGCCGATCGATGCAAATTGCTGTATTTTCAAAAGCTTTTGCACCGTTCCGCCTCCTCTCGATCTTTCCAAGATGGCTCTCATCGTTCACAAGTACGGTGGCACCTCGATGGGTTCAGTTGAACGCATCAAGAATGTCGCCAAGCGCGTTGCCAAGTGGCATCGTGCCGGTCACCAGATCGTGGTCGTTCCGTCGGCCATGTCCGGCGAAACCAACCGCCTGCTGGGTATGGCCAAAGAGATTTCGGCCCAGCCTGACCCGCGTGAACTCGACATGATTGCCTCGACTGGCGAGCAGGTGAGCGTGGGCCTGCTGGCCATCGCGCTGCATGCCGAAGGCATCGACGCCCGCAGTTACACCGGCTGGCAAGTGCCCGTGAAGACCGATTCGGCCTACACCAAGGCCCGCATCCAGTCGATCGACGACGAGCGCGTGCGCGCTGATCTCGACGCCGGCCGCGTGGTCGTCATCACGGGTTTCCAGGGCATTGATGGCGAAGGCCACATCACCACGCTTGGCCGTGGCGGTTCGGATACCTCGGCCGTGGCGGTTGCCGCCGCGCTCGAAGCCGATGAATGCCTGATCTACACCGACGTGGACGGCGTGTACACGACCGACCCGCGCGTGGTGGACGACGCCCGTCGCCTGGACAAGATCACCTTCGAAGAGATGCTGGAAATGGCCAGCCTCGGCTCGAAGGTGCTGCAGATTCGCTCAGTGGAGTTTGCCGGCAAGTACCGCGTGAAGACCCGCGTATTGTCGTCGCTGACTGACCCGCTGATGTCGCTCGACGTCGAAATGAACTCGGGCACGCTGATTACTTTTGAGGAAGATTCGAACATGGAAGCCGCCGCCATTTCCGGCATCGCCTTTGCCCGCGACGAAGCCAAGATCACCGTGATCGGTGTGCCGGACAAGCCCGGCATCGCCTATCAGATCCTGGGCCCGGTCGCCGACGCCAACATCGACGTCGACATGATCATCCAGAATCAGTCGGTCGAAGGTAAGACGGACTTCACCTTCACCGTGCCGCGCGGCGAATACCAGCGCGCCCTGGCGATCCTCAACGACAGCGTGAAGGGCCATATCGGCGCCGCCAGCGTGTCGGGCGACCCGAAGGTGTCGAAGGTGTCGGTGGTGGGCGTGGGCATGCGCTCGCACGTGGGCATCGCCAGCAAGATGTTCCGCACGCTGTCGGAAGAGGGCATCAACATTCAGATGATCTCCACCTCGGAAATCAAGATCTCGGTGCTAATCGACGAGAAGTACATGGAGCTGGCCGTGCGCGCGCTCCACAAGGCGTTCGAGCTGGATCAGGCGTAATCGACTGACCGGTACCGGGTGGCCGGGGTGGCGACCCTCGGGAGCCACAGATTCTCACCACGTTGTCATGCAGTTGTCGTTGACCGGGTGGGGTGAAGTGGCTAGAATACGCGCTTCGTTGCACGGGCTCCTTCGTGTGACGCAAGTTTGGGAGACGTGGCCGAGAGGTCGAAGGCACTCCCCTGCTAAGGGAGCATCCGGGCCAAAACCTGGATCGAGGGTTCGAATCCCTCCGTCTCCGCCAGCAATGGCGGAACAACCCCGGAAGATCGCGGTCTTCCGGGGTTTTCTTTTTGGCAACTATCAAATCGACTGTCAATTCGTGTCGGCTTTGAAGCTCGCCAGGACAGAGTGGCTTACAGCGGATTCTGTCGGCATCAGGGTTTGGTGATGTCTCCCCCTATTTCTGCTTTCTGAAACGCCGCAAGGGCATTTCCGTCCTCTCCAGTGAAACTATTCGGTGTCCTGTGGCGAGCTCGCGCGCCATCGTGGGGGCATCAACTTCTGAGGATGCACCAAAATGGTGAATATTGAATCTGTTGTAGCCATCCGACCGTGCCCTACGCCGCAGATTTTGTGCTAATCTGTGCGAAAATATGCTGATATTTGCATAGATTTTGGTTTATTTTGCTACGTTAGTGGGGGTTTTTGGGTAATTTAGCCAGTGCCTGATCGATGTGGCCTGTGCTAAGCCTGAATCTCACCGCGTGACCTGATTGGTCCCGTCCCACCGCTGCTTCCTGCGGCCTCGCCGCGTCTGCTGTCCATTCCCCAGGTTGTCGTCCGCTCATCCGAGTCCATCCGGAGGCACACGCTCGCCTGGACATTCTGGAGATTCATGATGAGTGCTTCCGCCCTGCAATCAGTCTTGTCGGCCAGTCCGCTGTTCCCTCTCGGCCAGATCGTTGCCACGCCCGGCGCCCTGGATTTACTCGACCGCACCGGCATCAATGCATCCGCATTGCTACATCGCCATCAACAGGGTGATTGGGGTGCGGTCTGTGCTGAAGATGCGCAATCGAATGTCCAAGCGGTCCTGGCGCACGCTCGCATTCTCTCCGCATACGAGTTGGGGTCTCGGCGCGAACGGTTGTGGGTCATTACCGAAGCTGACCGGCGCGTGACCACGCTGCTGCTGCCAACGGAATACTGATGGAACGCACCGTGCAAAAACTCCATCCCGCGCTCACCGCTGGTCAGCGCTTGACCCTGACCGGCAGCAGTACCCCAGCGTTTTCGTTTCAGGGCTCCTGGGACGGCGGCTGCGCGCTGCACGCCGCTGCAATGGCTTTGGCGATGCTGGGGCTTTTGACGCGGCCTTTGTACATGTCGCAATCTCGGAACTGCGCAGAGGCCATGTTCTGGAGGCGGGCCGAGCCTTACTACCTCAGCGGCATCTCCTTGGATGAGTTGGCGACCGTGATCCGGGAGTTGAACTGGGGCTTGCGGCCGGTCCTCTTCGAGGGGGCGCATACCCAAGTCATCCAGTTTTGCGAGCAGGAAATCTTGCGCGGCTGGCCGGTGATCGTGAGTTGGCGGGAATTGCGCTGTTCGCAACTGCATGCAGTGCTCGTGGTCGGTATCGAAGGGCAACAGAGTGGAAGGGCATTCACGCCCCACACGCTGCTGGCGCTGGATTCCGCCGCCGCCGAGCCGACGCTGGCGACGTACAACGCCCGCCTGACCTACAGGGCACCTGACAAGAGAACCGGCAAGGGTAGCGCACGCGCACAGTACGTGGCGGCACATGGGCGGCACACCATTGAACTCGCGGGGGCGCTGTCATTTCGCCCCATCGCAACGGCGCCGACCCGAGCCAAGAAGCCGCCGTAGTTACCGCCGCGTTTTGCGTTCGCCCACCGGCATGTGGATGTTTGAGCGGCGCTCTCCCGTGGGTTTAAGGGCGATTGTCAGCGGCTCGAACAACCGCGATAGCGTGATGCCCATGCAATAGCACAGATTGGCCAGGGTCTCGATAGAGGGATTCGCAACGCCGCGCTCGATCGAGCTGACATAGGACCGATCGACCAGCGCTTCGTGTGCCAGTTGTTCCTGGGTCAATTCCGCCTCGACACGGCACACCTTCACCCGCTTGCCGATGGCGGTGGCAATGGGATTGCGCTTGTCCTTGCTGGCTTTGGGTTTCATGCCGCAAAGCATGCCCGTCTGACGACTAATTCACCACTTTGTATACACGTCAGAATGACTTGTTTACGCTACACTGCGTCCCGCCAATCTGCGGTTGGGTGCGGGGAGAAAACGCCATGAAGAACGACAAACTCTGCAAAACCGATGTTGTGAACCGGGCTAGCTTGCAGCCCTTGGCCGGTAACGAAATGCTGGAGCAAGTTGCTGCCCTCGCCGCTGTATGCGTGGTCGGTGTGGGGGCCACTGGAATTCGATTGCTGCACGTCTTCCGCGCACATGAAGCCAAAGAGGGCGAAACGTTCCTTGTTGCTCGAGCGACAGCGGCGGGCGCGTCCTCAGACCCCGATGCACGGGAGTTTGGTGGCGCTGCGCTTGTGGTCATGCTTGCCAACACGAACGATGCGGGGGTGCTGCGGGATATGGAAGCCATGGGCCGTCGCGCGTGGTCAGCGGGGGCACTGGTATTCGCAGTGCTCGCGCAGCCGGCTACATCAGGGGCGATGGCAAGGAATGCAGCATCGGCCATGGCTGGCTACGTGGACGGTGTCATTTTCGTACCGGCAACTCCCCATGCTTCTCTTCTTCGACACGTTTTGGATGCGTATGTCGCGGTGTGTACGCAAGGGGATGCTCGCCATCCTTGGCGAGCCCCAATCGGAACTGACTTTCTCGACTTGAGCGCCTCATTCACCGGAACAGGTCAAGCATCTGTTGGTGTCGGGCAAGCAAAGGGCGCCGCTCGATCGGATCGGGCTAGCCGCGCCGTGGAACAAGCCATCGCGAGCATCGGCACTGCCCAGCTCGCGGCAGCAGCCGGCGTGCTGATCCTGCTGATCGGTGGCCGCTCGCTACGACTGCACGAAATCGCCGACACGACATACGCGGTTCACGCGGTCACCGCTCGCGGCGCGGCTCAAGTCCTCGCCGTGCAAAACGACGAGCGGTTGGGTGATGCACTGCGCGTCACCGTAATCGCCGCTGGCCCCAGTGCTTGAAACAGCTTCGACCAAAAATCCACTGTCTTCGAAAGGAACGCAACCATGAAACCCCGTTATCTGCTCGCGCTGCTGATTGCTCCTGTTATTGCCCACGCCCAACTCAACATCCCGGGGCTGCTGCAGAACGCCACCTCCGCTGCACGTCAGTCCATGCAGGAACAACAGGAGCAGCAAGTCTTCAACGACATGGAGACACAGAAAGCCCAACGCCACCAACAACTGGAGCAGGAACGCGCCGAGGAGAAAGCGCGCAATGTGCAGCGCGCCCGCGAACGGGAACAAGCGCGAGCCGAAGAGAAGCGCGAAGCCATGGCGAACAACCCGCGCTGCAAGGGAAAGGACGAGAACTGCCGACACTACCTCGAATACCACGTCACCTGCCCCAACTGCGCCAAAGATGACCTCGATGTCCTTGAGGGCGGTTGGCGTAGGAACCAAGCCAAACAAGGGCAGTTGCAGCGCGAGCAGCAACAGAAGAAAGAATTGTGGGCTCGTATGTCGGCCATTTGCCCGGAAGTCAGCAACGAAAATATCAACGCGGGTGAAAGGTTCGTCATCTGCCGCAATCGTGGGGTCGCTGAGAGCGATCTAGTCGCTAGCTACGATCAAGCGCCTATGGCTATCCAAGCCGTTTTGATTAAAACCATCCAGATCATCTACGCCTACAACGTGCGCAACCCCAAGAAAGGGAACGAAATTCTAATCTGGGCACACAACTGTGCACGCGGCGTGTGCGGGCCGTCGCCGCTGTGACAGCGTGAACGGATATCGAAAGCCATTCATTTCCACTACGGAGCACACATGTATAAAGCGGGGGGAATCATTGGGATCATTGCCGGCGTCCTGGGCGTCGGCGCCGCGCTGGTGACGCTGCTGTTTGGGGGCGTCGGGGCGGCCTTCAACGCGGACGGCGCACAAACCGTTGTCGGACTGGGTTGGGGTGGCGTCGTATTTTCGTTTCTGGCGATCGTCTTCGGTGCCGTCGTATTTGCCAAGCCGAAGGGGGCCGGCATCGGTTTGGTGATCGTCTCCATCCTGGGGGCAATTCTCGGCGGCACGCTGGTGGCCGTCTTCATGGTGCTGGCGCTGATTGGCGGCGTGCTCGCAATCATTGGCAGCCATCAGGCGTCGCAGCCGGTGGCGTACGCGCCCAATATCGCATCAGACATCCCACCCAATGGGGCGCCCCAGGGTGCGCCATCCCGTAAGTCCACCAAGACGGTTGCACTGGCGGTGCTCGTCGCCATCGGCTTAGTGGTTCTGGTCATCGGCGTCATCAACGGTGGCCATCACGGTCCAGCGGTATCCACGTCCGACCCGGTTGCACAACTGGACGGAACACCGCCCAGCGACTTGCGCCCGGATGGCGAACTGGCCGCCGTCTTCGCGCTAGGTAGCCGCTCCACGGACCTGCAGCGCGAGAAGCAGGAGGCTGAGATCAAGGGCAAGGTGGTCGCGTGGCGCTTGCCCGTCTATGAAGTCTCCAAGCGCGGCGACGGCTACCGCATCCAGACGTCCAGTGGGCGCGGCGTCATCGGCACCTTCCTGACCCTCACGGCGCGCACGACAGCCGAGCGGCAATTCATCGAGGGACTACACACGGGGGACAGCATCAGCTTCAAGGGCAAGATCAAGGGCATCTCGATGCGCAGCATCGATATCGAGCCCGCCATCCTCTGGGATGCGTCGCGCGTGCAAGGCAACAGCGCTGGCGCAACTCCAGCACAAGCAGCCACTGCTGTAGGCGCACCGCAGCAACCCCAACCGCAATCCGCTGCAGCCGAGACTGAACCGCACGTGCCGGGCGAGATCAAGACGGTGCGCACACGCTTTGGTGACTTGTCGATCAGCCCAGACAACGAACTGCTGTACCAAGACAAGCTGCTGACTCCGGTCGTGCAGGGCAATAACAATCTGGACATCGTGAAGACGTTCCAGTTGGGGCCGGTGGATGCGGCGCTGGTGCAGGACACGGGCGGCACAGCGTGCCCCACGCAGTTCTACATTGTGACCACTTCACAGGCCGGTGCGGCGGTGACACCGGGCTTTGGGACGTGCAGCGACAGCATCCAGACCGCGCAGGACGGCGCATCGATCGCCATCACGATGCCGGGATTTGTTGGCCCTGAAGAGCCCGAGGGCAAGCAGCGCTCGGCGGCTACGCAGCAACACATTTTCCGCTTTGCGGGTGGCGTGCTGACCGAGAACGGCGCGCCGCTCAAGCAGCGCTGATGCGGAACGATCTGCGCCAGTCGTCATCCCTGGTCCGGGTCCGTGGGATACGAACGCTATCGCTCAGGTAGATCGATTGGTCGTTGCCGCAAGACCGGTCCGTCGCCCATATTGCTGCGGTTGCTGGCTTGCGCGAGAGGCCTTTACGCGCGAGTTAGCGCAAACGTAGAGCAAATACGGGGAAGTGGACGTAAGAATGCTCGCTTCGAGCCAAGAGGACCCCAAGCGACCATCAAGCCCAGGAAGCGCCGCCAGCTAGCGCACATTGGCTCACGCAGCCCTTGCCATCGCGGCCATGGCCGTCTTCACGGCCGTGCTCTTCGATCTGCTTAACACCGATGGCTACGTGGCGCGTTGGTACACCACGCTGAGCGGCTACCCGTGGCCGTTTGATTGTCGGTGCGTTCTGCTGCCGTGTCATCCGTGCTGCCACGTTAGTGCAAGTGGCGGGCTCAGCTCAACATTAAGACCATGCTTCGGACTATCAAAACCTTTGCCGGCAAGACCGCCTCCAATTCGGAAGCCGGGGACCTCAATCGGTTTCTGTGCGACGTGTTGGTTGAGGTCGCTGCCGAGAACTACCGGCAGACCATGTATGAACTCATGGCCCTGACGACAAAGGGGGATGCGGGAAGGCAGTTCGACCTGGCCCCACCCCTTCGAGCCAACGAGCGCGTGATGTCCGGCTTGTTTGCAACCGCCATCCTCAAAGCATTACTACGATCGAGAACGGAGGTCAGAATTGATCGTCTCGAGCAGGCGCTTACGCTTGATGCCTTGAACGAAGCAGACGCACCAAGCGAAGGTAGCGAGGTGTCGCCGTCAATGAAGCACGGTCACGTTGATTACCTCGCATGGTATGGAAGCCGTGTCATTGGCATCGAACTCAAGATGGCCGGCATGAATTGCGAGCGCCCAGCACCTACCCGGCCCATCATCCGTGGATGGCGCAAAGCCGTGGAGCAAGCCAATACGGTACAAAGCTGCCTGCGCGATCGGCAGAAGGAAGATCGGGCCCGCTATCCCAACCCGGTTTCGCTGGCCTTGATGGTACTCGTCGGTCGTCGTAATGCCGGCATAGAGAGCATCGATGAGATGAATCACTCCATCGACGACATGGAGCAATCGGCGATTGACATGGCGGCAACTCGCCAGCGAGGCCGCTGTAGCGGTCTCAACTTAAACCAACCAGCCTCCTCGAAAGCCGGGGCGGTTCACCTCGCTGATAAGCAACCGGAGTAGTAGGACCCCGGCGAAACACTAGTTGTTAAAGGCCGAGTTCTGGGACCCGGCCTTCGGGGTAGAGGAACGAGACAAACCCGGTAACATTGGGCTCAGCGCCACCCGGTCAACTCTGAATGAACGCCAGCAGATCGTTGCTGATTAGCTCCGGATGCGTTGTACACATGCCATGCGATAGACCTTTGTAGACCTTCAGCGTGCCTTTGCGGACAAGCTTGGCACTCAGCAGGGCAGAGTCCGCGATAGGCACGATCTGATCGTCGTCGCCGTGCATGATGAGCACGGGCACGTCGATCTTCTTCAAGTCTTCCGTGAAATCCGTTTCGGAGAAGGCTTTGATGCAGTCATATTGAGCCTTGATGCCACCCACCATGCCCTGGCGCCACCAGTTGTCCTTGATGCCTTCGGAAACCTTGGCACCGTCACGGTTGTAACCGTAGAACGGAATCGGGACTTCCCGATAGAACTGCGCACGATCTGTTGCGACCCGTGCACGGAAACCATCAAACACCTCTAACGGTAGCCCTCCAGGATTAGCCGGAGTCTTCAGCATGATGGGGGGACAGCACCAATAAGCACTGCTTTTGCTACGCGGCCAGCACCATGCTGTTGATTTGCACGGAATCCCGCCGTTTCGGGACTCAAACGAACTGGGCGACATCTTGGGAAGTTTGTACTGGGCTTCGGCCTACCCAAGCCATTGGGAAGACTGGGCGATGTTTGAAGCGCCAACCATACAAGGTTGTCTCATGCGAGTTTCAGACCGTATACGGGACAAAATCAAGCGAAACAAGAACCCCGAACGACGGGAGTTGTTCAAGATGGCGTTGGAAGCCACAGCCGAAGCGCAGGATGCGTACTTTGACCGTAGGTATGAAGATGGTAAGAGCGCTGTCTGGAAAGCTGTGAATGCGTTGAAAGAGGGAAATCGCCGACGCAAGAAGGTAGTCGACTCTTGAGAGGTCGCCAGCGCGCACGCTTGGGGACAGCCTTCGAAAAAGCCGTAGCTAACGGTAACCGAGGTCAAACGCATGTTGCCGCCTATCCCACATCAGTATGTTGACTACCTAAGAGTTCATGGAGTCTTTGAGGGATTCACTGCTGACGAGGTGGCGCCTGGCTATGTCGTGCTGTGGCCGGTCGACAAAATCGCGGACTACAACTCCGACTTTGAAATCGAAACCTACGCCCCCGGATTCGTAGCCTTCGGCGGGAACGGCGGCGGAGAGCTGTTGGTGTTTGACCTCACCGGGGCTGTGTTCATGCTGCCGATGATTGGCATGGAGCCACAGTATGCGAGACGTATCGCCGAGAGCTTTCAAGACTTGGCGAAACGTTTCCAGGTTTGAGCAGACGGCAACCGGCTGCTAACGGCCAGAAGCGGTCATCCGGTGCCGTCGGGCAAATCGCTGACGATTCCCGCAATCATCGGGCGAATGTAGACAGAGATCGGATCTACTCCAAGGGGACCAACCTCGCCCGCGTCGAACACTAGATACACTTGGTAAAAGAACGCGGGCCAAGAGTCTTCTCTCAGTGCAAAAAAATCGTCGTATCCTCGTCAATTTTTTGTATCGATGCACATGCAAAATAAGAAATTTAAGCTCTCGCCGGACGAAATAGCGCCAATAGTCAGCGGAGTTGGTGGATGTCTGGCTACCGACCGAATTGTTGTTGATGGCTGTCAAGTCGGATATATGTACAGAGAGAAACCGCTGAACGAGCAAGACAGCGGCTGGCGCTTCTTTGCAGGAGATGAAGACGAAGCGTACATGGCTCGAAACGAGCATCACGGAGTTTATGACGTCAACACAATCGTCAACTACGATCCGACGATACTTCCCTTCATCGATCTGGATATCGGTTCGGCATTAGAGCGAGATAATGCTGGAGACTTCGTTGTTCTCAGGTAATGGCCGGCTGGTATTTAGCGTCTGCTACCGGCCACAAACTGCCATTCGACGCGTACGGGGACGCCTCCCATCGCCCCCCCCCTTTGAATCACACCGATCAATGATTGAAAGCAAATCGCGCTCCGGAAGCGTGGCAGTTGGCGTGCTGAAGGCCCTTCACCTTTTGAACGCTGAGAGTAAGCCGGCGACGCTCGAGGCAGTCTGTAACTGGCTCGCGACATCTGAGGATTTCTACTACGACGATTGGCTGATCGTCGGCGGACGTACCGCGACGGAATACATCGCTGACATCCTGGGGGATCTGCGCGACCTTGGCGTCGTTTGTGCGGTCGAGCGCAATACGGGGGCTGATTCGCAGACGAGCCTGGAATGGAGTCCGCGTCTGCTTCCAACTGCCTAAACAATGCCGCAAAGATTGCCGCTGATGGGCGAATCGCTTTCCGTGTCGCATTGAGGCCATGACTGCTCCGTAGCGGCGTGAATGCCTGCATCGCTGCCAACCCAGCCAGCGACGCGAGCCCCAGCCATCCGCCTACATTCCGGCCGCAATCAAATCCGAAATCTGCACCGACGCCCGCGCAAAGTCAGTCAGCGCGCGCTTGTGCCGATACCGTCGGCCGGCACCTGCTGCGCACTGCTCAACGCCACTGGCGGCACAACAACCGAGCGCCATCCAATAAACTCAACCCTCTTGCACACACTGGACCGGAATACCGGTCACGTCACTTCATCGAGCTCATCAGCAAGTACAACGAATGGTTTGCGCGTGACCAGTAGGCTCTCGCGGATGGCGGCTCAGCGTGGTCGGGTAGAGTAAGTCACGCCTGTTGGATGGCGACCGGCCGCCTGCTCCGCACATCGGCATTCGCTTGGTGGTGGCCGATCTCGCGAACCGCAGCTGCGAATTGGGGCGAGTGTCAAATTGCCTGGATTCGGGTGGCGAAGATCGCTGATGAGCCTGGACTGTTTGCGAATTCGAGACAACAGAAGGCCGTTGCAATCGATTGCAAACCTTGACGCGCCAGTGAATTCAGTTCATCTGATATCAGGTGGAAAAATAATTCACAGCCATCTTGAAAGTTGTTTATTTTCTTGAGTGTGGGTGGACCTATGATCCCGAGCCAATAAAAAGGATCGCCTGACTGGTTTGCGCAAATTGGTGCTGCTGGCGTTCCGCATCCCCAAATAAAAGGGTAGGGAGTTCAGCCATGCAGCCGATTTCGGATCGGGCAACGGGCGCGGATGCGCGCGCCGAAGAGATCAACGACGTAATCAGTCGCTATAGCGACGTGCGGCGCTCGGTCGTAGCGCGTTCCGTGGCGGCCATTGTGGCGGTGGCGTCTTGGCTCGGTCCTGTTCAGATTTCTTGGCAAGCAGCACGCCAAAGCGCTGCCACCATTGCACTGCATACCGGCTCGCCGTTCGAGGAGCTTGCCGATCGCGTGGCATCGTGGCGTACCACGGGGCGCCTGTTGGTGCGTTGGGGCGTTCAGCATGCAGATGCTGCACCGATTACCGATCCCACAGCGCCGATCCGCTTCACGCCTACTATCACGCAGACCACGGGGCCGAATGGCGGCATCCCGGTGCTCCAAATCACAACGCCGAATCAGGCTGGGCTTTCTTACAACCTGCTGCAATCGCTGACTGTCGATAACGGCGTCGGCTTGGTGTTGAACAACAGTTTGACGGGCGGTGGCACGTTCCTGGGCGGAAATGTCGCGGGCAACCCCAATCTGGTTTCGTCGGGGCCGGCATCAACCATCCTGACGCAGGTCACCGGCACTGCGCCAATCCGCATCAACGGCACTGTCGAGGTATTCGGCACGCCGGCAAGCGTCATTTTCGCGGCGCCGGCAGGCATCTATCTGCAGGGGGCTGGGTTCACGAACACCCCCACAGTCAGTCTTGTTACGGGAACACCGCAGTTCCTGAACGGCAGTGGCGCCCCGGTTGGGTTCGATCAGGCGACGGCGGTTGGCTACACCGTGAACAGTGGCCGTATCCAGATCGACCCGGTGGCGGGCACGACGAACGGCGCAGGCATCGAGGGTACGGTTGGAGCGATCAACCTGATCGGCCAGACCATCGGCGTCAACGCACCGCTGTATGCGGGGCAGCAAATCAATGCGATCGCCGGCAACCAACTGGTCACGCCCGTGGCAACAGGCACCGGCCGTGCCGGCTCCGACTGGCAGGTCACCAGCACCGGCCAAAATAATGCGGCCAACAGCCCGACGGCGCAGAACGGTGTTGCCATCGATGCCACTGCCTTTGGGGCATTCACTGCCGGTCAGATCAAGCTGATTTCCACGGCTCAGGGTCTTGCGGTCCGCGCAGTGGGCGACATGGCCGCCAATACCAGCAACGTCAACATTGACGCCAACGGTAACGTTACGGTCGGCAATGTCTATGGCCAGCAGTCCGTGGGAATTACCTCGACCGGCACTGTGTCCACCACCGGGACCGTCAAGGCACAGCAGGATGTGTCGGTTGCCGCAAACGGTGACGTGAACGTGGGCGGTGCCACGCAGGCGGGCAACAACCTGAGCCTGAACGTGGGCGGCAACCTGACCGGCTCCGGCAATCTTGCTGCCGCCAAAACGCTGACCGCGACGGCCGGCAACAGCGTCAACCTGACCGGCAACCTGAACGCGGCCAATCTTGCGGTTTCCGCGCAGGGCCAAGACGGCACTGGTGACATCACCCTGGGTGGTGCCGTCACCTCCCCGAACACCATTGCGCTCAACGCCGCGCGCGATCTGGCGCTCGCCGGTCAGGTGACCACAGGTGGCGATCTGCAGGCCACCGCTGGTCGAGATATCGGCATTACCGGCACGACACAGAGCACAGGTGCCACCACGCTGACTGCCACGCGCGATGCCACCATCGCCGGCACCGGATCGGTGACAGCCGGCACAACCCTGTCCGCCACGGCAGGCCGCAACCTTGATGTGTCGGGCGGCGCTGCATCGGGGGGCGATACCACCCTGACGGCCACCAGCGGAACGCTGTCCACATCCGGCACCGTGCTGGCCGGTGGCAACGCCAACCTGAGCGGTCAGACCAGCGCCACGCTGGGCGGCACTGTCTACGCCACCCAGGCCGTTATCGCCCAATCGGCTGCCGGTACCACGAGCGCTACGGGCACCGTGATCGCGCACAGCGGCAGCGTTGCACTCACCGGAACGAACGTCAGCGTGTCGGGCGGTACCCAGTCCGGCACCGACACCATGCTCACCGCAACCCAGGGCAATGCCACCATTGACGGACAGGCCGCCGCACTGGGCAAGCTGACGGTCTCGGCAACACAGGACATCACGGGTCAGGGCAGCACGGCCAGCGTCGGTGACACGAACCTCGCTGCGGGCCGCAACATTGCGCTCACGGGCAGCAGCCAGACGGCCGGCAACCTCACGGCAACTGCAGCCAACAACGTAGCCATCACCGCACTGCCGGTGGTGGGCGGTAACGCCACCCTGACCGGCGCCAATGTGTCGCTTGGCAAGGTAGGTGCGACCAGTCAGGTCAACGGCACGCTCCAGGCAACCGGCACGCAAAGCGTCGCCACGGCCGGCACGATCAACGCTGCAACGGCCAACCTGAGAGGCGGCACGGTGACCAACTCGGGCACCGTCACCGCGTCCAACGCACTGACGGCCACTGGCACCACCCTCACGAACACCGGCACGCTCGGCGGCGCCACGACCACGGTACACGGTACCAATGTGGTCAATTCCGGCCTGATTGGCGGGCAGACCGTCAACGTCACTGCCGACAATACCCTCTCCAACCAGAACGGCACGCTGCTGGGGACGCAGACACTGAACGTCACAGCCAACGCGCTTACCAGCAACCAGAACGGTGTCATGTTTGCGGGCGATCCGGCAGGCAAGACGCCGGGCGGTGACCTGACCCTGACGGTCTCGGGCGGCAATGGCAGCTACAACAACACGGGTGGCCAGATACTGGCCGCCAACAACGCCACGCTGAACCTGCAGAACCAAACCATCGATGGCGCCAGCAATCAGGGCACCGTCAATGCGGGCAACCAACTGACCTACAACGTCGGTGCGGTGGCCAATACCGGCGCGTGGACGCTCGGTGGCAAGAGCGCCACGATCAATGCCGCCAGCGGCATCACCAATTCGGGTTCGATCCAGCACGCGGGTGACCTGACCCTGAGTACCCCGGGTGCGGTCAGCAATAGCGGCCAGATCATCGCCGGTAATAACCTGACGGTGGCTGGCAGCACGATCAGCAATGCGGCGGGTGCCACGCTGCACGCCGATAACGACCTGTCGGTCACAGGAAATGCCACCAACCGTGGCACGGTCGAAGCGCTCAACGATGTGAATATCGCTGGGGCTGGCTACGACAACGCCACAGGGCTCACCCAAGCCAACCGCGACGTGAACGTCAACGTGTCGGGCAACGTACTGAACCAAGCCGGCACGATTGGCGCCAAGCGCGACGTGAACCTGACCGCGAATCAGGTCATCAACGACGCTACCGCCCCCACGGGCAGTGGCACCACCGTTGTCACGGGCCAGGAGGTCAACCCCACCTATTGGTCGCAAGTCACGATTGGGACGGAGCTGTGGTACTTCTCGACGAGCGGCAACTACTTGGGGCAGCATGCTCCGGTCACGATCGGCAGCCTCAAGCCCGATGCCAATGGCGTGATTTCAGGCTACTTGGCCCCGGAGACCTACGACCCGCTCGATCCGAGCACGGGACCGGTTCTGTCTTTTTCCACCCAACTGTGGCACCTGGGCGATAGCCAAGGCAATGCGCTGACGCCGTTGGTGACGCTGCCGACCGTGACGCGCACAGAGACCACGACCCAGGACGGCGTGGGCGGTGTCATTCAGGCCGGACGCAATCTTGGTGTGACGGCTTCCACGCTGTCCAACAGTGGCGGACAGATCAGCGCAGCCAACAACATCACAATGGCCGTGGGAACGCTCAATAATGGCGCTTCAGCGGGCTCGACTAAGACCATTACGGAGTCGGTGGATCAGGCGACCGTCAACGCCTTCATGACGCAACTGCGGGCGGCCCTGTATGGTGGTGGCGCTACCCCGAAATTCGCGCTCGATGGTGTGGTGAACGACGGTTGTGCGCTCGATGGCTGCGTTGCGCCGCATTGGCTGACGCTGAACAACATTCCGGGTGACCCGAATCCGTACCTAGCCTACGGGCCGCCCGTCACGGCGCCTGCTCCCCAAACCACGGTGCAGCAAACCGCAGGCAAGCAAGGCGTCATCGCAGCCGGCGGCAATATCGATCTGACCCAGGTTGGCACGCTCAACAATGGTGGCCAGATCGCAGCGGCCGGCAATATCACCCTGGGTGGCTCGGTCAACAACATTGGTCAGTTGAACGTCAACCGCACCACGCTGCCCGGTTGCGTGGGCAACCCGACGACCTGTACTGATCCTGGAGTCTCCGGCGGCGGAAGCCCGTACCACGAGGTGATCGATCCTAAGCAGCAGGTCGCCAGCATCGTCGCGGGCGGTACGCTCACGGCCAACGCCACTCAACTGACGAACCAGACTGGCACCATTGCCGCAAGTGGGAACGTGCAGATCACCGCGCCGACGGTGACCAACACGGGCGCCACGATTCAATCGACCGGTGGTTCGGTCACGATCAATGCTGCCAACGGTCTTACGAATCAGGCGGCCCCCACCACGACGGTCTATGCCAGCCACGGTTCGGATACGAGTGCGTGCGGCAAGGTGGGTGGCACCGCGTGCGCCACGGCCACGCAAACCGCCACGGGCGACGCCGGCATGATCCTGGCGGCTACGGACCTGACCATCAACGCCGGGGCCGTGCATAACAACGGTGGCGCGATCGTAGCGCCTGGCACCGTCGCCATTACGACCGGCAGCTTTGATAACACCGCCATCCCGCTGCGCCAGTACTACCACTGGTCCTACAACAACCAGAACTCAACAGCCAGCGACACCTGGGGCTGTGATGCCGCCGGCGACATCTCGGGTTGCCAGCGCGTGTTTGGCAGCAACCTGACCAACGGCTGGAATGGCACCGCTGAGAACGCCCCGACCATCGGTCAACTGAATTCGTATGTCAGCGGCGGCAACCTGAGCATCAAGTCTGGCGGCGCGCTCATTAACAGCGGCAACATCGAAGGCACGGCGATTTCTCTGTCGGGCGCCACGATCTCCAACGGCATTACCAATCCGGCGATCCAAACGCCGCCCTCCACCAATGGTCAGCAGGTGGTGAGTCTCGGCCCGATTGGCACACCGAACGCGCAACTGCCGGCGACGGGTACACCGGACAGCTTCAGCGGTCCGACCACCGTGCTGCAGAAGGGCGTGCCGAACCCGTCCAATCCGGGTACCTCGAACGGCCAATGGCAGTTCAATCCGGTGGTGGTGACGGCGGCCAACGGCCAGACGGTGACGTGGCACTTCAACGCGCCGTTGAGTGGCAGCCCACTCACGTCACCGACGGCCACCGGCTCGACGGCGCAATATCTCATCAGCAGCCCCGCCACGGCGGTACTGGGTGGCGTGGGTCCGCAGACCCTCATCAACGCATTGCCGGCAGACCTGCAGCCGGGTAGTACACCGTTCTACTATGACCCGCAGGCCGAGAACGTACGACTGGATCAACAAGCGTTGGCCACCACGGGGCGCACCAGCTTCGTCAATGGCCTGACCTATGACAACCAGAACCACCTGACGGTCGACGATCAAGAAAAGCTGGTCCTGTACCAGAACGCGGTCGACTACGCGAAGGCCAACGACATCAAGCTCGGTCAGGCACTGACGCCACAGCAAACGGCCGCGCTGGACAAGCCGATGCTCTGGTATGTGACGCAGCAGGTGCCGGACCCGAACTGCATGAGCGGCGCGTGCCCGATGGTGAGTGCGCTGGTGCCACAGGTGTACTTGCCGCAGGGCTACACGGGGATCGAGCCGGGTGGCTCGATCGTGGCGAGTCAGAGTCTGGACCTGATCGCGAGCAACCCGATCCAGAACACGGGCACGCTGGGTTCGTACGGCACGCTCACGACCAACACCACCATCGTGAACGAGCAGCGCGCGGCTGACATGACTGCCGCGTGGCAGCCGATTGAGGATGGCTGGGCGCGCACCACCGGCCAGCAGGGGCAGGCCAACAGCGGCTTCATGTTCGCGGCCAATGCGGCGGATATCGCGGGGCAGGTGCAGAACATCAACGGCGTGCTGGCGCAGTTGAATGCCGACGGCAGCATGAGTGCGGCAGAGTCGGCACGCGTGGCGCAGGCTGTGCAGGCCGGGATGGCAGCCGTCACTAGCACGCACACGGACACGTTTGTTCGTTCGCCCGACATCATGGGCGAGATTTTCTCGGGCGTGGTGATTTCCATGATCGCCGTGATGAGCGGCGGTGCGCTCGGACCGGCGTTGGCAGGGCTCTCTGGCGGCGTGGTAAGCGCGACTGTAGCTGGTGCGGCAGCGGGTGCTATGGCCGGATCGGCAGCGAGCCAGTTGGCCAACAACGACGGAATCAACTTCGGGAAGTTGTTTACCGCAGGTGCGGTCGGCGCCATCACGGCGGGGATTGCCAACGGTATCACCGTGAACGCGGATGGCACGCTGGGAATTGTTGACCAGATGGGCCAAGGCAACACGCTGGCCAACCTGGCAGGCGCCCAGAGCGTGCCCGGCACGACCATGACGCAGGCGGCGGCTAGCACGACGACGAATCTGATGCAGCGCGCCGAAGCCGTGTTGCTTATGAGTGCGGCCAACGCCGGTGCTAACACGATTGCCTATGGCGGCAGTTTTGGGCGCTCGTTCCTGAATAGCCTGGCCTCGAATAGCGCCGCCATCGCTGCGTACAACATTGGTAGTGGCGTGCCGGGTATCGGGAGTCCGTTGGCGACGCCAGAGACGATTCTTGCCAACATCGGACTGCACGCGCTTGCGGGGTGCGCCGCTAGTGCCATGCAAGGCACGGGATGCGGAGGCGGTGCCATCGGGGCGGCTACTAGCGCAATCCTCGCGCCGCTGGTGCGCGATGCTCAGTATGGCGGTGCGTCGCAAACCACTACCGTGACCGACAACGGAAACGGTACGGTGACCGTTGCGTCGACCTACGACAATCCGGTCTACAACATGGTGACTACCGCGCTGGCTACGCTGGCCGGCGGTGCGGCAGCGAATTCGCTTGGGTTCAACGCTCAGACTGGGGCGAACGCCGCGCAAAACGAAGCGCTGAACAATGCCACACAGAACAAGAGCCTGATCTTGTCTCCAACGGACCTTGCGATTTCTATGTTGCAAGGCATGCGTGAAATCCCGGGGGCGATACGGACTTTCTTGGCGACGGCACAGGGTTCGTCGGGGAATTCGAATACGGACCCGAGCAATCAACTGCAGGGCTTCGGCAACGATGACAATACGCCTCGCACGGGCGGCGCGGTGGTGACGCCGTCGACGATGGCTTGCTCACCGACCGGACAGTGCGTTATCACGCCGTCGTTTGTATCGCCAGGAAGCGCAGGCCTTCCGCGCAATGCGATGGCGTCAGGCAGTGGTGGTAACGAGAGTGACAATAGCTCTGGTTCAACCGAATTTCCAACAACGGATGCAGTTTCTGTTACTGGAAATCGTTCGATCGACAAGGCTCAAAGCTATGAAGGTGCTGTCCGGGGCATGTACGACAATGCATCTTTTTCGGACAGGCAGTACACGGCTGTTGTAAATGGTCAGCGGGTTAGTGGCGTCGCCGACGATGTAACTTCGATTGCTGGGAAGCTTACCGCAGTGGAAGCGAAGTTCACGGATGATTGGTCAACTTCGATTCGAAATCCGAATAGCCCAAATGGAAGGACGCCGTGGGCAGTAGCCGAGCAAGAGAACATGGTTGCGCAAGCGCAGAAATATGCGGCTGGTTTTGATGGTGGTGTCGTTTACCATACCAACAGTCCACAGCTTGCGAGCTATTACAGTAACGTGTTTAGTGACGCGGGAATTAAGAATTTCAAGTTTGTGATCACACCAGCCAGATGAAGAGGGAGGAAGCCATGACCAGCCACTTGAAGCGGTTAGAGCAGATTCTAGGAGGGAAGATTGAGAAACAGGACACCCGGGTGATTCCAGGCACTGTTGCTGTTGAGGGTACAGAGTTCGTCTATTTTTCAGATGATGGCAAGAGCAAATTCCGGAAGCAATTTAGGAATCTTTCTGAGTTCACCAACCCACCAAATGCCCAGAGTGGTGGTGTTAATGAACGAGGCTGCAAAATAACGGCACCTGATAATCAGTTGTTTCATGCAATTAGCTATCACGGGGATCTAGATGGCTGGCGCAAAGATATCGAAATCGGCGCGCGAGAGTTAAATCTTTTAATTGCGCGAATTGAAGGTGATAGGTTTGTTATTTCGGATGGTCGCTCGTTTCTGTTGAGCGAATGCAAGGTTGAGTTCAATTGATAACAGTCAGGGAAACCGGCGAGTGAAATGTATGTGCGTTAAGCAACTCCAAGCATCCCTGACAATTCCAGCATGGATTGCCATGTGTGGTCCAGCGTCGGCGATCGGCATCATCCCCGACGGCGGTACCGCCACGACGGTGACCACGGGCGCCACTGGCCGTCAGACGGTCAACATCGCACCAAGTGTGGCCGGTGTTTCGCACAACAACTACTCGTCGTTCAACGTCGGCACGGCAGGTGCAGACCTGAACAACACCGCGGTCGCCGCGCGCACCATCGTCAACCAAGTCACCAGCACCAACCCGTCGCTGATTCAGGGCAACATTGCGGTTCTCGGTCCACGTGCGAACGTGATCCTGGCCAATCCCAACGGCATCACGGTCGATGGCGGTTCGTTCACCAACACCGGCAATGTGGCTCTGGCGACTGGACAGGTCTCGTTCAACGACTTCACTACGGGCGCGGGCCAGCTGCAGCGCAACGTGGTGCTCAACACCAGTTCAGGCACCATCAACATCGGCCCCGGCGGCTTGGCGGGCACGATGCTCAATCTGGAGCTGATCGCCAAGCAGGTGCGCGTGGCTGGTGCTGTGCAGAACAGTTTCACCGATCCCAACAGCCGGGTACGCGTTGTGGCTGGCGATAGCCGAGCCGAAATCGACACCAGCGTTTCCCCAACCGACAACCTGTCGCCTTGGATCAGCTACAGCGGCACGGGCACTGGCACGCCATTGGGTTTTGCCATCGACATCACCTCGGCCGGCTCGCTCACCGGCGGCCGCATCGAACTTGTTGCGACTGATCAAGGCGCTGGCGTGCGTCATGCCGGCAGCGCCATGGCAACAGCGGGCGACTTCGTGGTCAGTGGCTCGGGTGACTTGCAGCTTGCCAACGGCACCGTAAAAGCGGCCAACGACGTGTTGATCGGATCGGCCGGCCTGAGCGGCAACGGCAGTCTGTCGGCCAATCGCAATATCCAGATCAGCTCAAACACGGTCCACCTCGACAGCGGTGCCTTGTCGGCCGGCACCACAAGCCAGACGGGCAGCATCGTCATCGGCAGTGCGGGTCAAGTCCACACGGAACCCGTCACCATCGATCACAGCACCCTGACCGCAACCGGTGGCGTGGGTCTCTATGACGCGGGTCCTGGTGTTTCCATGACCGGTACGCAGCTCACCGCCGCGCAAAACGTGCTCGCACAGGTCAGGAGCCTGCAGCTCAACGCGGACAGCACCGGTCAAACGCAATGGACCGCGCAGCAAGGCACGATTCAGGTCACCACGCCCGGCGCCGTACAGATCGCGGGGAGCAAGCTCGATGGGGTAGGGGGTACGACGGTGCAAGCCGGCTCCATTGCCCTGACAGCAGCCAACGGCAAGGGTGCCACCGTGCAATCGTCAGGCGCAGATGTGTCCCTGAACGCGACCGGGGCTTACTCTCAAACGGATTCCAGTGTGATCGCAGCAGGTAACGCCTCGATCCACGGCGGCAGCGTCAACATTGCGTCGACCACGCTGCCCGCCACGGTTGCTGCCATGGGCGGTGGTGTGCTGATCCAGAGCGATACCAATCTGACCAATACGGGTGGCCTGATCCAAGGCAAGACCCGCAACACGAACCAAGCCGTGTCGGAAGGCGCTGTCACACTGGTCGCAGGTGGCAATCTGCTGAACGATGCCACCCCAACCACCCAAGGCATCATCTTCGGCCAGAACGATGACGTGGTGCTGCGCGCGGGTGGTGACATCACCAACCACCAGAGCCGTATCCTGTCCAATGGCAAGCTCACGATGGTGGCGCAGGGCGATGTCAATAATCTGCTCGACAAGACCAGCGGCGCCAACGGCGAACAGCCGACCGCGTGGACCAGCAGTGGCACGCGCTGGCTGATCCTGCGCAACCATAGCTCCGGCTTCGACGTGAACTACGGCAGCACCCCGACCCAGGGGCAGGTGCCATACCTCGTGTCGCAAACCGGCACCACCATCACCGGGCGCAACGTCAGCAACGTCGGCGGTCAAATCTTGGCCAACGGCAAAGCGGACATCACCATCAACGCCGCCAATACCTTTCACAACGAAGCACTGGCGACGGGCTCAGCCCACTTCTATCGCTCGTGCATGATTTTCTGCAGCGAGAGCGCATCCAGCACGGTCACAACGACCGGCGGCACGATCTCGGCCGGTGGCAACCTGACCATCAACGCTGGGACGATGGCGGAGAACATTGGCGGGCAGGTGCTGTCGGTCGGCAACTTGACGGTCACGTCACCCAAGGTGCGTGCCGTCGGTATCACAGGCTATACAGCACTTGCCCGTGATCGTGGCTTCAAAGCGTTCTTTGGCGATACCTGGGCACGGCTCTATGCCGCCGATGTGGGTGGTAGCTGGTTGGCGCTCGGGGGCCTAACAATTAACGGCCAGGGCCAAATCGAAGGCGGCAGCTTCGACGGTCAAACCGTCGCGGCCAGCAACGGCATCGTGACAGTGCGCGCCAAATCGCGTCAACCGGTGTCGATTGAATCGCACCTGGGTCTGACCTCATGGTTGTGGCAATGAGGTTGCAGCACATGAAGTACAAGCCGCTGTTTGTCGCGCTGCTATGGGCTGGCATTGCGCACGCCCAAGTGCCACCCTTGGTGCCTGTCGAAGACCCCGCCCAGCGCGCGCTACGCGAGCGTCAGGAGGCCGAGCGCCGCCGGGAGGCGACCCAACCCGCACCGCAGATTCAGGTGGCCCCAGTGGCCCAGGAACCGGCAACGGTCGAAGCCGTGGTCGAGTCGGGCACTGTCTTCGACATTCACCGCATCGATCTGACCGGCAATACGGTGCTGGATGCGGCCACGGTCGAGCAGATCACACAGCCGTTCCTGAAATACCCGCTCGGCACGAACCGCATCAACCTGCTGCTGCGCAAGCTCACCGAAGCCTTCGTGCAACGCGGCTTCGTCACCACGCGTGCCTACCTGCCGCCGCAGAACCTCAAGGAGGGCGTTCTGACGATTGTCGTCGTGCCGGGCAAGGTCGAGAGCCTGCAGATCAACGGCAAGACTGTCAAAACCAGCGTGCCGGACCAGCCGACCGCCGGCAGCCCGCAAAACGGCGGCTGGCTGACCGATGCCGGTACCGTGTGGTCGATGCCCACCATGGGTGAAACACTGAAGCTGACCGATCTGGAGCAGGGCGTCGACCAGATCAACCGCCTGCGTCGCAACCAGGCGGAAGTCCAGATTCTGCCCGGCCAAAGCCCGGGCGGTTCGGTCATCGCCCTGACGAACCAGCCGGGTGATCGCTTTCGCTTCAATGCGGGTACCGACAACTACGGTAGCCGTGCAACCGGTGTCACACGGCTACGCGCCGGTATCGACGCAGACAATGCTCTGGGCTTCCAAGAAGCGCTGTCGCTGTCCTATATCGGCACGCGTGACACCAACGCCGCCATTGCATCGGCAGCGGTCCCGTTTGGCTACAACACGTTCAGCTACACGGGGTCCATCTCCGAATACAACAGCCTGATCGGTGACACCGCGCTGGTCTATGGCCGGACATTCGGCCACACCTTCGGCTGGAACCGCGTGATCGAGCGTGACTCAGCGGGACGCACGGCCTTTGATGTCACGCTTACGCACCGCCGAACCGAGCGCGAGGTCAACGATCTGCTGCTCGACCCGCAATACCTGACCGTGTTGCGTGTGGCGATCAATGGCCTGCGCAAGTTCGCAGTGAACAACCAGGGGGCCTATGCCACCTGGGAAGCCGGAATCTCGCGAGGGATGCGCACGCTCAGTGCCAGCCAGGACGCGCCGGACATCACCCGTGATGAAGCGCACAGCCAGTTCTGGAAGCTCGATGGCAACGCCAGCACGCAATTGCCGCTGCCCAGTATTGGCCAAGCCACCTTGGCGTATCGGGGGCAGGTCCAGGGTCAGTGGTCCAACGTCGCGCTGTTCGGATCGGAGCAGATTTTTGCGGGAGGCATGAGTTCGGTGCGTGGCTTCCGCGAAGGCATCATCAGCGGCGATCGCGGGCTGACCCTGCGCAACGAAGTGGTATGGGCCAATGCTCCTGCGCTGTGGGGCGTGCGTATTGAGCCCTACGCGTTTATTGATGGTGGTCAGGCCCAGTTGATTGCGACCCAACACTGGCAGTACCTCGCCGGCACGGGTGTCGGCGTACGCCTGTCGCGCAGCGTGGGCAAGAACACCTTCACCAGCGAGCTACTGCTCGGCCGTGCGCTGGTGCAACCCGCAGAACTTGGCAGCAAGCCCACCGTCTTGCTGGCTACCCTGAATTGGTCCTATTGAAAAGGAAGCGCGCTATGAAAACCCCATCGATTCGATCTGCCGTACTGGCGCTCACCATGATGGCAATGCCATGCGCATGGGCTGACGGGCTGCCGGCCGGTGTCGTGGCTACGGTCAACGGTACTCCCATCACCCAAACTCAACTGGACCGTGCCGTTGCGCAGACCGGTGTCGCGGTGAATTCCAATGTCGTACAGGCGATCAAGCAGCAACTGATTGCGCGTGAGTTGTTCCGCCAACAGGCGGCCAAAGTGCCGGCCTACGACAAGTTGCCCGCAGTAAAGCAGGCCGTACAAGAAGCACACGATGCTGCGATTACCCAGGCTTGGCTGAAGGACAACATCAAGCCGGCCCCTGTGACCGACGAACAGGTCAAGGCGCGCTATGACGCGATCGCAGGCAGCTTGGGTGACAAGGAGTACAAGGCCCGGTTGATTCAAGTTGGCGACGACGTGACCGCCACGCAGGTCATCACGCAACTGAAGCAGGGTGGTGACTTCGCGAAGCTGGCGCAGCAGTACAGCACCGCTCCGAACAAGACGAGTGGCGGAGAGATCGATTGGGTGAGCTTCAAGGTGCCGGTCGAGGAGGGTAAGACGCAGAGCCTGCCGCTACCGTTGGCGCGCGAGATTGCAGCGTTGCAGCCCGGTGTGATCAGCGCCGCCCCGGTCCAGGCCGGCAATCAGCGCTACATCGTGAAGGTAGATGCCGTGCGGCCCACGCAGGTGCCGGCATATGACGCCGTGAAACCGGCCATCAAGCAAGCGCTGGAGACAGCCGAACTGGAGCGTTCGACTGTGAAACTGGTCGGCGAACTCCTCAAGAACGCGAAAGTCTCGCAATAGAAGTAAGGTCATCGATCGACACGCCTGCCCGGTCATCCGCCAGCAGAGGCGGAGTGACTCGACCCAAGATAGCGTTCGATCTTTCACGACAAAGAGCAGCAGGAAACAAGATATTGGGGTGTGGATGCTGGACCTACTAACAAACAAGCTGGGTGATATCTATGTCGGTCTGCTGACCGGCTTTGCGACGGGCATTCCATGCACGATATTTGGCTTACTGATCGATCGATGGCTGAAGGGGCAATCAGCCGGCGAAGGTGCGCGGTACGGCTCTACTGAGCACCCTCAAGGGTTGACGGTCACGCAGGCGGTGAGCGTTAGCGTACGTATGTCATCGGGCGCAACCGGTACCAGCGACCCGATACCATATATTGTTGCTGCTGTCGCCTGTATCACGTATCTCTTCTTTCGAGAGGAAATCCTTACGGCGGCAACATTTCTCACATTCGTGCTGCTTGGGCTATGTGCCGGCGCCATGCTGAGTTCCCTGTATCGCGGATATTTGCGGGGTGCGAGTTGGCTGCTGTATCTGGCGGGAATGTTGGTTTTTCCGGTTCTGCTCGTTACCGTTGTCGTAGCGGCCCGGGTGCCGACATATGCGCCGCTGTTCTTTGTGCAATGGCAGCAATATGTGCAGGCATATGGCATCGTCGGATTAGCCCATGCCAAGGTTTTTGGGCCCCAGGAATTTCTATGGTTTGCGCTTCACGTGGCGGGTGTAATGGCAATGTTCTGGGCCATTCTTGAGGCCGTGCTATCCATGAGCTTCTACGCATTCGTCAGCGGCGTAACAGCAGATGACCAGTCAGGATGGTTGATGCGACGGGCAGCGCGATATGGCCGCAATCCGTTGCGCAGGTTTGTGGGGCTTGTCGTCTTACTCGTGCTCGCTTACGCTCTCGTCGACGGTGTGGCTTTCGTTTTCATGACACAGAAGTTGCCCGTACTCGCGCAAGAGCTGCTGAATCACATCCTCTACGGTGCACGCGGCTCTCTTCGCTGACAAATCGCAAACTGGCGAGGGGAGGAGCATTGGTTGGGCTGCTTCATTGAGGCGGTTTGCCTGACGTATTTTCCGCCATCGCTGATTTGCTGCTGCGGTAAAACGGCTTGGCTGCGGCGCGCCATTGCTATTGGTTTATTGGCGCGTCGGGCGGTTCTGACGGGCGCCCGAAGGTGTCTGCATACGTTCCGTCGAACACCGAGTATTTCCGCGACTACCGCAAGCGTTGAACAGCAGCAGGGGAGCGGTGGCAGCCCCCTTGCATCAAGCTCGACATTACCCGGCCAGGGCAGCGTCCTTCACCTTCTTGAGCGCACGCACTTTCACGCGCACGGTTGCCGGCTTGGCCTCAAACCACTGCTCTTGGCCCGTGAAGGGGTTTTTGCCGAAGCGACGCTTGGTCGCCGGCACCTTGACCGATGTCACCTTGAACAGACCCGGCAAAGTGAATTCGCCGGCGCCCTTCTTGTGCAGAGTGGCCACGATCGTATTCTCCAGATGCAGGAGCACGGCCTTGACCGCCTTGGTGTCGAGTTCGGCTTGTTCGGCCAGATGGCTCACCAAGCTGGCCTTGGTGAACGTGCCCTTGAGCGGCTTGAGGGTCGGTGCTGCGCTGGCGGCCTTCTTTGTCGGTGCGGTCTTCTTCGTTGCAGTCTTTGCTTTGGTCGCCATGGGCTGAGTGGAAGTTGAAGAGGTTGAACATCTAGGAACAACCTGCCGCGGATGCCACATCGCCGGGACTTGCATAGCAAACAGCGGCTACCGACGCGACCCGAAAAACTTGATCTGGGGTTTCTCGGTGCCAAAGATCATCTCTGCTGACGCATCGGACCACTGCGGACGCAGGAGGGGCATGGTCGGCTTGCGAGCGGGACGTTTGACGGCGAACCGATGTTTGGGGAGCGGCGATCGGCGGCGTCTGAGTGCGCGGCTTGCTGGGACAGCCGAACGAGCCCGAGCTGAAGAGAAAACAGGTGCCGTCCCTCGCCCAGATCGTGCCGTGCAGCAAGACGGCCAAGCGCTCCCCCGATTGAGAGCGGAGCCAGCCATCTTCGATGGTACGCGATGAATGTGCCGTCATAAGCAAAGAAGGTTTCGCCATCGTCCGTGTAGCAGTATGGATGGCCGCGGCGATCGTAGAAGATCAGAGGTGTGCTGTGGTTCATGGTGTCGTGACTGCGGAGAGGCAGAAAGCGGCGGGCAGCACAACTGCGCGGCCCGCCGGAAGTGAGGTGAGCGCGCAAGCAACGTCGACCAAGAATGAGAGCGGCCGGTGATGCTCACGTACTTTGAAATTAGTTGGCTACGCCGTTCGATTCGATACCGAAATGCCAGCGGGGCCAACGATGCCCCGCTGGGGGCGGCATGTCGCAGCCGATCATGTCGGCCCGGCTGTGCAGCCTGCGGTCGGCTTACAGTTCCGGTCGGCGGGCCGGCTTTGGCTTCTGCGCCATGTTGGCGCCGGGGCGAGTGAACATGCCGCGCGCAGGCGGAACCGGTTCGGCCGTCGGTTCGTCGATCTGTGGCAACTCGATCTGCGGCGCACGGAACAGCGGTGCCAACAGGCCAAGCTGCTTCTGGATACAACCGCGCAGCAAGTCCGCATTCCACCAGTCGACCTGTGGCAGGCTGTCGATGGCACGCTTGAATTTGCGACGGTCCGTCTTCTCGTCAAGGCGCTGCAGCGCGGCGGGTATGCCCTCGTACGCTGCTAGGCCGATGAACGTGCGGCCCAACGACGAATTGAAAGGAGCGCGATCGGGCGGAAGGTGCATGAGCTTGACGTCATCAAAGCAATCGGCCAGTTGTAGAAGCTGAGCAACCGGCAGAGCGGGCTTGGGGCGGCAGCGCACTTCCATGCGCCACAGCGGCTTGGGAACCTCGTTTTCGAGTTTCTTGACGACCAGATTCCATTTGTCCGCCGAGGTCAGCGCGGCCAGAATCTTCCCCGCCTGGGGGGCGAGATTATCCTTTAGGATTTTAGCGGCCTTGTCGTACACGACGACCTGACGATTGGAATCAGGAACGCCAATATAGAGTGAACCCAGCACGCCATCGCCGTCAATATTGCGCATGACGTTTGAACCGCCACGCTTACCTTTTACGTGAACGAGCGTGCCTTCCAGGACATTAATGGAGAAGTCGACGTTGACGTCCAGGCGGGAAATGAGGGCGCGTGATAGTAGGTCGGGGGCATCGTGACCGAGCAGGAACTTGAAGAACAACAGCAGCTTGTTCACGGCGCCTTCCTTCTTGAGGAAGCGGTTCGGGTTGAAATCGCAAGCGAACGCGTACGGATTATCTGCGCGGCCGGGCTGGCATTCAATCAGGACAAATTCACCTGCCACGGTTACGGCGAG
Organism: Ralstonia sp. AU12-08; assembly: GCF_000442475.1. Lineage (NCBI taxonomy): Bacteria > Pseudomonadati > Pseudomonadota > Betaproteobacteria > Burkholderiales > Burkholderiaceae > Ralstonia > Ralstonia sp. AU12-08. Next base: position 52,965 of record NZ_ASZV01000013.1, read on the forward strand.
GCGGTTGGTGAAAGCTTTACCCTTTGCTGATTTGCGTTTCGCGTTGTGATGTTCCACGAGTTCGCTGAACTGCTTTACCATATTTTCCAGGCGAGCGGCATCGAAGTGTTCCTTCTTGAGCCCGAAGCGGAGATCATCGGGGCCAATATCGGCGACATGCTCCAGGGGGTAGGTTCCCTTCAGTTTGGGTTTGTCAGGTACTGTGGGTTTCTGGGTCTTCATAATCAGATCATGTTAGGTTAGAAAGGGGTCGCATAATTTAGAAAGAAGGTCGGACAATAGAATGAGTGGCGGGGTTCGTGTCTTTACCCCGTGAGCGGCGAGCGTTGCCAGTCGCGCGTGATCGGTGGCAGAGAGCCATGAGCAGAACGGAAGGTTGTCGGTTACATTGGTGTGCCTATCAAAAGAATGGTTAATGGGTTCGTCGTCAGTCACTGAACAGCTTCTTGGTCTTTGGTTATTCCCCCAATTCTTTGTAATCTTCTTCATCTCAGGGAGGGTTATTACAGTCGCGCCGCCAAGGGCACGTTTTATTGCAGGAACCCCTGTTTTTTGGAGGGCACCGGCGATGCGCAGGTGCATCTCTTGTGTTGTGCAGGCTCGAAACTGGCAAGCTTTCCTCGCCCGATCGCTTCAGCGCGATGAGGATCGTTCTTTCGGCGGAAGCCCTGGTTTTTCCGGTGCTTCCCGCGAGATCGATGGCCTTCGAGTGGCAAGGCTGTGGTCAGCTTTCCGCGCTTCGTAGCGCTGAAGTGCAAGCCAGGAAAGTTCACATCCGACACGTGTCGTGGCGCACTTTCCTTGCTTCGCTTCCTGGGTTCATTCGTGGTTGGTGCCGCTTTCGCGACGGGGTGGTTCGGGCGGGGGCGAGGCCGGAAATCTGCTCCTCGCCCCCGACAGGTAAAATCAGCGCGGGCGGTGACGGGCGGTCATCCTTCGGATCCGGCTTAATGGCTATCGATAGCGGTCGTGCAATTGGCCAAAAACGCTTCCACGACCGAACGACGCCAGCCGCGAGCGCGGGGGCCTAGTTCGAGGGGCGGCGGGAAGCGGCCCGCCTTGATCCAGGCGTGCAGCGTCGAGTTGCTGACGCCCACCTGCGCGAGAACAGTGCGGCGACGCCATATCGGGTCGGCGAGCGCTTGTTCCGTGGGTAGGGGTTGATTGGGTTTAGACATCTCGATCGGTTTCCTCCAGTAACGTGCGATGCGCTTCAGCGGAAGCACGTGACGAACTTTATGGATGGCAATCCCGGCGGTCCGCAAAGTTTCGGTTTGCAAACAGAAACTTTCCGACTCGTATCGGACGTCACTGGAGTCAGAAGAATGGAAAAGAAGAACGGGACGTTGGTGGCACCCTTGCCCCCGCCGGACATCGAGGAGGTGCGGAGGGCCGAGGTTCGAAGACGGGAGGAGTTAGAGCGGTTGGCGAAGCCACGCGAAGATATCGTGGCCTACCTTAGCGTCGAGCGGCGGGGTGCTTATCCGGCATCCGACGTGCTGGATGCCATTACTGAGAGTGTCCTGCGCTCCCGCCCGGGTATCGACGTTGATGCAGTACGCGCCACCGAGCTTTGGAAGGAAACCAGGAATCACCACGCCAAGATTATGTTGGCTCAGTTTGCATTGGATAGAATTGAGGCGACAAGTATTGCTAACGGTGTTCGCGTGCGTGTGATTGATGGCTGGCCGATTAATGGTCTTGCCGAGCTTTCAATTAATTACTCGGGCTATGAGAATTTTGCCCGCGCTGTCGGCGTTGGATTTGAGGGGAAGCGGAAAGAAGGTATCAGGCCAGATGTATACGAAAATCTCATTTACATAATCGGTGGCCTGTACGTGCTCGCCGCGCAGGGGAAAGAAAAAGGGCAGGTTCGTGGGATTGCCTCGAATGTGCAGCGTATGATTGAGAGAGCGGCTGGGGTCAAAATTACCGTAGAGACGGTAAGAAACTACATTAAGGAAGCCAAAAAGCAAGGCTTCAAATTGGCCGATGCTGGTTTGGATGATGAAGAGATGCTTGATGGCCAATCGGATAGCACTGCAAACTAATCGATGCCGTTGGCGTACTCGGCCCAGTCCTGCATCAGAGCGGCCCGCTTCTGGAACAGGTCGCCGCGCGCGTATGCCGCTTCGGCCTTGTCTTTGATGCCGTGGGCGAGCGCCGCTTCGCAGACTTCACGTGGGTAGTGGGTAGTTTCGCCAGCCCAGTCGCGGAACGTGGAGCGGAAGCCGTGGGCTGTGATGTCTGGGCGGTCCATCCGTTTCAGCAACTGCAGCATCGCCATGTTCGATAGCGGCTTGCCATAGCGGGTGCCCGGGAAAACGAATTTGTTCTCCTGTAGTTCTTGTTGAGCCTTGATGATCTCGACGGCGCGTGGCGATAGCGGCACTCTGTGCTCTTTGCCCATCTTCATGCGGCCGGCGGGAACGACCCAAAGTGCGCCGTCGAGATCGAACTCATCCCACGTCGCGCCGATGACTTCGTTGGTCCGGGTGGCGGTTAGGATCAGGAATTCCAGCGCACGGGCGGCGACACCTTCTTCGATTCGCAGAGTCTTCACGAATTCGGCCAGTTCAGTGTAGGGCAGCGCGGGGTGGTGCTTGACCTTCTGGACGCGCGAGCGTTTGGGCAGCAGCGTGTCCAGATGGCCTTTGAGTCGTGCCGGGTTGTCTCCAGCACGGTAGCCCCGGACCGTGGCCCAGTCCAGCACCGATTCGATGCGACCGCGAAGCCGAGATGCGGTTTCGGTTTTGGTGATCCAGATGGGCTGAAGGACCTTCATGACCAGTGCAGTGTCGATGGCGGAGACCGGCAGCACATCAAAGACCGGGTAAGCGTAGGTCTTCAGCGTGTTCGTCCACTGGTCGGCATGCTTCCCATTTTTCCAGCCCGCCCGATGTGCCTCTATATATAGAGTGGCGCACTGCTCAAAAGTCTTGTCGTTCGCGGCGGCTACTTTCTTTGCGGTACGTTCGGCGTTGCGCGTGTCGATCGGATCGACGCCATCCAGCAGAAGGCGGCGGCAGTCCAGGGCTCGGGTCCGGGCTTCCGCTAAGCTGACCGTATGGAGCGGGCCGAGCCCCATGCCACGCGCTTTGCCCTCCAGCATGTAGCGGAACAGCCAGGACTTGACGCCGGCTTTGGTGATCTGGAGATAGAGACCGCCGCCGTCGGCGTACAAGCCGGGTTTGGTAGTCTTGGCGACTTTCATCGGGTTCAGTCGGTTGATGGCTCTGGGCATGCTTTTGACTCGCAAAACGACTATCAAATTATGCTCGGATTGTACCGTATGCTGCTGAACACTAATGGACGGGAATTGCTGCGCTCTCCAATAGCAGCAAGGGTTTGTTGGATTTCTTGGAATTTTTCCGATTGCTAAATAGACGGACTCCGTCTCCGCCAGTTTGGCGCTTCTCGCGGGAAGCGCATTTAAACAGGCGGATGCGAGTCGAGATGACGTGACGGCTCGCATTGCACTGCACGTCAAAAAGCCCGCATGGTTTGCGCCATGCGGGCTTTTTCTTTGTCTGCTGCCTTGGTGGGCTTCACATGCATGCGCCACCCGAAGATGGCGCACACATGTATCCGTGCATCAGCCCTGGCCGACGCTCTCCGGCACACCAGCGGTCACGTTGAAGCCGCAGTCGACATAGGTGATCTCGCCGGTCACGCCGCTGGCGAGGTCCGACAGCAGGAACGCAGCCACGTTGCCGACTTCTTCGATGGTGACGTTACGGCGCAGCGGGGCCACGTCTTCCATGTACTTCAGCAGCTTGCCGAAATCCTTGATGCCCGAGGCGGCCAGCGTTTTGATCGGGCCAGCCGAGATGCCGTTGGCACGAATGCCCTTCGGGCCCAGCGCGCCGGCCAGGTAACGCACGCCGGCTTCCAGCGAGGCCTTGGCCAGGCCCATCGTGTTGTAGTTCGGGACGATGCGCTCAGCGCCCAGGTAGGTCAGGGCAAGCAGCGAAGCGTTGGGCGACAGCATCGGCAGCGCAGCCTTGGCCAGCGCCGGGAAGCTGTATGCCGAGATGTCGTGTGCAATGCGGAACGACTCGCGCGACAGGCCGTCGATGAAGTTGCCGGCAATCGCTTCGCGCGGCGCAAAGCCGATCGAATGCACCAGGCCGTCGAAGTGGCCCCAGTGTTGGCCGAGGTCTTCGAACACCTTGGCGATCTGCTCATCGCTGCCGACGTCGCAGTCGAACACCAGCTTGCTGTCGAACTCGTTGGCGAATTCGGTGATGCGGTCCTTGAAGCGTTCGCCGACGTAGGTGAAGGCCAGTTCAGCGCCTTCGCGCTTGCAGGCGTTGGCAATGCCGTAGGCGATCGAGCGGTTGGACAGAAGGCCGGTAATCAGAATGCGCTTGCCAGCGAGGAATCCCATGGTTTCTCCGTACAAATGTGGGGCAACGTCGCGCCCGTATGTCACTGCGGTCACTCAGCAGCGGTATCCGGGGCACGAGGCAATTAGGGTCGGCGCGATCATACCGGAAAGCGCTGGGCGCCTGCGCTTTTGGGTGCCGCTGCATGTGCTGCATTCGTTGCCGTGTCAGCCTTGTCAATGCGGGACGATCCTTGGGCCAGAATTGACGGGAAAGCGCGAAGAGGGCGTTAGAATCGCCTGAAACAGGTTTTCATACAGTGATCAATCTGGATCAACGCATGCAGGGACAACGGGGGCAAGGGGCGCAATGAGCGCAATGGGCGTACTTGCAGCGATACATCAGCCGTACTGGCGACGACATCGACAACGCCTCGCAGCACTGGCCTGCTTGGTGGCGACCTTCTGCGCGGCACCGGCCTGGGCGGCGCATGGTTATGCGGAATACGGCGATCTCAAGTATCCCGCCGGTTTCCCGAACTTCGGCTATCTCAATCCGAAGGCGCCCATTGGTGGCATGCTGCTGCTGGGCAACCCCGACCGGCGTACGAGCTTCGACAAGTTCAATCCGTTCACGATCAAAGGCACGTCTGCGCCGGGGCTGACGCAGCTCGTCTTCGAGACGCTGCTCATCACGAGTTGGGACGAGACTGCCAGCGGCTACGGCCTGCTGGCTGACGACGTGACGGTCGCACCGGACGAACTCTCGGTCACGTTCCACATCAATCCGCGCGCACGTTTCTCCAATGGCGATCCGGTGCGTGCGTCTGATGTGAAGTACTCCTACGACATGCTGATGGGCAAGGGCGCAAGTCCGGCTTATCGCAGCATGACCGCCGATGTGTCCAAGGTGACAGTGGTGGACGCCGCCACTATCCGCTACGACTTCAAGCGCCGCAACAAGGAGTTGCCGCTGATCGTTGGCGGCCTGCCGGTGTTCTCGCCCAAGTGGGGCAAGGGCAGCGGCAAGCCGGACGATCCGGATGGGGGCAAGGACGTGAAGTTCGACAAGCTCACGTTCCAGGACCCGATTGCCAGCGGTCCCTATGTCATCGAGCGCTTTGACCCGTCGCGCGGAATCACCTTCCGCCGCAACCCGGATTACTGGGGCCGCGATTTGAACGTGCGCCGTGGCTCGTTCAACTTCGAGCGTATCCAGTACAAGCTCTACAAGGACCAGACCGCACGCCTGGAGGCATTCAAGGCCGGCGAGTACGACGCGATGGTCGAGTACCTCGCCAAGAACTGGGCCAAGAGTTACGTGGGCGTGAAGTTCCGCAGCGGCGAACTCATCAAGAGCGAGTTCCCGCATCGCAACGGCGCGGGCATGCAGGGCTTTCTGATGAACCTGCGCCGGCCGCTGTTCCAGGATGTGCGGGTGCGCAAGGCGCTTACGTTGGCGCTGGACTTCGAATGGCTCAACCGCCAACTTTTCTATGGCGCGTATCGCCGGCTCGACAGCTATTTCACCAACAGTGAGCTGGCCGCCTCCGATTCGCTGACCGGCATGCCGAGCAAGGGCGAGCTGGCTCTGCTGGAGCCGCTGCGCAGCCAGCTCGATCCGGACGTGTTCGGCATCCTGTCTGCGCCGCCTTCGACGGACCCGCCCAGTTCGCTGCGTGACAACCTCCGCCAGGCGCGCCGCTTGCTGGCCCAGGCCGGCTGGACGTATTCCGACGGTGCGCTGCGCAACACCCGTGGCGAACCCTTCGTCTTCGAGATGCTTGATGACGGCGGGGCAATGAGCCGTGTCATGGCGGCGTATGTGCGCAACCTGGAGAAGCTCGGCATCCAGGTCAACCAGCGCATGACCGATTTCGCGCTGTACCAGAAGCGGCTCGAAGAGTTTGACTTCGACATGATCTCGCTGCGCTTTCCTGATTCGCAGAGCCCCGGCAACGAGCTGAAGGATCGCTTTGGCACCGCGGCGGCGGATGAGCAGGGCTCAGACAACGTGATCGGCCTGAAGTCACCCGCTGTGGATGCGTTGATCGACGACGTGCTGCGTGCCAACAACCGCGATGAGCTGGTCACCGCCTCGCGCGCGCTTGATCGTGTGCTGATGCACGGTTACTACGTGATTCCGCACTGGTATTCGGCCGTACATCGCGTCGCTTACAACAAGAACCTGATGTATCCGGACCGTCTGCCGTACTACTACTCGGCCGAGGCCTGGGTGCTGACGGCCTGGTGGCGCACGCCAGACTCCACCAAATGACCGCATCGGTGAGACCATGTTTGCCTACCTGATCAAACGGCTGCTGCTTCTGATTCCGACGCTCATTGGCGTGGTCACGCTCACCTTTGCGGTGATCCAGTTCGTGCCCGGTGGTCCGGTCGAGCAGATGATGATGGAGATGAAAGGGCGCAACGGCGCTGGCGAGGCCAGCGGTGGCGGTGCCTTCGACTACCGCGGCCGCCGCGGTGTCGACGCCGAGAAGATCAAGGAGATCCGCGCGCTGTACGGTTTTGATAAAGGTCCGGTCGAGCGCTACTTCCTGATGCTGGGCCGCTTTGCCCGTTTTGATCTGGGCGAGAGCTACTTCCAGCACCGCAGCGTGTGGGAACTCATCAAGTCCAAGTTGCCGGTATCGATCTCGATCGGGCTGTGGACGTTCTTCCTGACCTATCTGATAGCGGTGCCGCTCGGCATCGCCAAGGCAGTGCGGGCGGGCAGTCGGTTCGATCTGGTGACGAGCATCATCGTGCTGGTCGGTTACGCCATTCCAGGCTTCGTGCTGGGTGTGCTGTTGCTGGTGCTGTTTGGGGGCGGAACGTTCTTCCAGTGGTTCCCCATTCGCGGTATCACGTCCGACAACTGGGATCAGCTCAGTTTGCTCGGCAAGGTGACTGATTACCTCTGGCACATCACGTTGCCAATCACGGCATCAGTGGTGGGCAGTTTTGCCGTCATCACCATCCTGACCAAGAACGCTTTCTTGGAGGAGATCCGTAAGCAGTACGTACTAACTGCGCACAGCAAGGGTTTGTCGGAGCGGCGCGTGTTGTGGAAGCACATCTTCCGCAATGCAATGATCCCGCTGGTGACAGGCTTTCCAGCGGCGTTCATTGGCGCGTTCTTCACCGGCTCGCTGCTCATTGAGAAGCTCTTCTCGCTCGATGGTATGGGACTGCTGTCTTACGAGGCAGTTGTGCAGCGTGACTATCCGGTTGTGCTTGGCACGCTGTACGTTTTTACGCTGATTGGGCTAGCCACGCGGCTGATTACCGACGTCTGCTATGTGCTGGTCGATCCTCGCATTCATTTCGGATCGGTTGGTCGATAGACGAGATTTGCAATCATGACTCAGTACTCCCGCGCTTCCGGCCATCCATCCAACACGTCCACGCAGCACGCGCACGCAGTTCGCCACTCACCGTCGCCGTTCAAGCGTGCCTGGCGGCGTTTCAAGCAACATCGTCTGGGCTACTGGAGTTTGATCCTGTTCGTTGTGTTGTTCGTGCTTAGTCTGGGTGGCGAACTTATCTCCAATGATCGGCCGCTGGTGGTGAAGTACCACGGGACCTGGTACTTCCCCATCGTAAAGACGTACCCTGAGACGGCCTTTGGCGGTGATTTCCCAACGCCTACGGATTACCTTGATCCATATATCCGTGACAAGTTCAAAGAGCCGGGCAGCTTTGCGATCTACCCCCCCAATCCGTACTCGTACGAGACGCTGAACTACTTCTCGAAAGAGCCCAATCCGGCGGCGCCTTCGGCTGAGAACTGGCTTGGCACTGACGATCGCGGGCGTGATGTGTTCGCGCGGCTGCTCTATGGCTTCCGAGTATCTGTGCTGTTCGGGCTAGCCCTAACGCTTATCGGGGCGGTCATCGGCACACTCACGGGCGCGATGATGGGGTTCTTCGGTGGGCGCTTCGATCTTGTTGCGCAGCGACTGCTGGAGGTGTGGAGTTCCTTGCCAGAGCTCTATCTGCTGATCATTTTTGCGTCGATTTTTACGCCTAGCATCGGGTTGCTGATTGTGCTCCTGTCCTTGTTCGGCTGGATGGGCTTGTCTGCGTACGTGCGCGCCGAGTTCTATCGCAACCGCTCGCTTGACTACGTGAAGGCTGCACGGGCGATGGGGCTTTCCAGTTGGCAAATCATGTGGCGCCACATCATGCCAAACAGTCTCACGCCGCTCATCACTTTCCTGCCGTTTAATATGAGCGCTGCCATTCTGATGCTCACCAGCCTCGACTTTCTTGGCCTTGGCGTACCGCCGAGCACGCCCAGTTTGGGGGAACTGCTAGCGCAGGGTAAGGCCAACCTAGATGCTTGGTGGATTGTGGTGTCGACCTTCGTGGTGCTCGTGTTGACCCTCGTGTTGCTGACCTTCATGGGCGACGCACTGCGCGACGCCTTCGACACGCGCCTGTCGTTCGCGCAACTGCGCGCGCGCCAGAAACCGGCGGGGGTGAAATGACCCGCGTTGATCTGCGCTCCTCCGCGCCCAAGTACGACGGCCCGCTGTTGCGGCTGGATGACCTGTGCGTGCACTTCGAATCCGAACACGGTGAGGCCACCGAGGCTGTCAAGAATGTCTCGCTCGACCTGCATGCCGGCGAGCGCTTTGCGCTGGTGGGGGAGTCGGGCTCGGGCAAGTCGGTCACGGCGCTGTCGATCATGCGCTTGCTGGCCGATGCCCACTACAGCGGCCGCATTCTGCTGGAAGGCCGCGACCTGCTGGCCGCCAGCGAGCGCGAGATGCGCGGTCTGCGTGGCGCCGACGTGGCCATGGTGTTCCAAGAGCCCATGACGGCGCTCAACCCGCTGTACAGCATCGGCAACCAGATCGTCGAGACGCTGGAACTGCACGAAGGCCTGGACAAGCGGGCCGCCAAGGCACGTGCGATCGCGTTGCTGGAGCGCACTGGCATCGCCGAGGCACCACGCCGCTTCGATGCCTTCCCGCACCAACTCTCGGGCGGCCAGCGACAGCGCGCGATGATCGCCATGGCGCTGGCGTGCTCGCCCAAGCTGTTGTTGGCGGATGAGCCGACCACCGCGCTGGACGTGACCGTACGCATGCAGATCCTGCAGTTGCTGCGCGAGCTGCAGGGCGAATTCGGCATGGCCATCATGCTGATCACACACGACCTGAACATGGTGCGCGCTTTTGCCGAGCGGGTTGGTGTGATGGAGCGGGGTGTGCTGGTTGAGTCCGGTGATACCGCAACCGTATTCGCGGCCCCGCAACATCCGTACACCGTGCGCCTGCTGGAAAGCCGCCCGCAGCGCGACGTGCTGCCGCTGGTGCCACTCGCGCCCGTGCTGCTCGAGGCAGATAAGCTGACCGTCACGTACGAGCGCCATCGCCCGGGGTTTGCGGGCTGGTTCCGCAGCGATCCGTTCACCGCGGTCGACGCCGTCTCGCTGCAATTGCGCGAAGGTGAGACGCTCGGCATCGTTGGTGAGTCGGGTTCCGGCAAGACCACGCTCGCGCAGACGCTGCTCGGGCTGCAAACGCCCAAGGGCGGTGAGTTGCGCTTTCTCGGTAACTCGCTGCTGCACATCTCGCGCGATGAGCGTCGCGCGGTGCGTGCGCGCATGCAGGTGGTGTTCCAAGATCCCTACGGTTCACTCTCACCCCGCATGACGATCGAAGAGATCGTCGGTGAGGGCCTGGCGCTGCATCAACCGCACGTGAACCCGACCGAGCGTCGGCATCGCGTGATCGAAGCGCTGCGTGAAGTGGGGCTGGATCGCACCGCGCTGGGGCGTTATCCGCACGAGTTTTCTGGCGGACAGCGCCAGCGCATTGCCATTGCGCGCGTGCTCATCCTCAAACCGCAGGTGCTGGTGCTGGATGAGCCGACTTCGGCACTTGATGTGTCGATCCAGCAGCAGGTGCTGTCGCTGCTGGGCGCCCTTCAGAAAAAGTACAACCTGTCGTATCTATTCATCAGCCATGACCTCGCCGTCATCCGTGCGATGTCACATCGCGTAGTCGTGATGAAGGACGGCAAAGTGGTGGAAGAGGGCGACACGGAAGCGGTTTTGGCATCACCTTCCCACCCCTACACCTGCAAACTGATGGCCGCCGCGTCGCTCATCCCGTCGAGGGATAACCCGTAAAAACGGCCGGGAATGCCCCGGAAAAGTGCAGTTTTGAAAGGTCTGCATTGTAAGGGTGCGCTTCTAAAGTCATGTCTAAGTGCCTGATTCGCATATGAATTCAGGCAAATTTGTAACGACCTTTGACAAGTCAAAGTGTGACTTTTATTATCCTGCGAGATTGTTTTGAGCAGGATTCGGACGCGTCTCATTTGCATTCACGCATAAAGAGCCGATTATTCCGACTTTCCCAGGAGAACCGATGCAGCACTTCGTACTTCATTCCATGGCGCGCCTGGCGGTAGGGGTTGTGATCGGCTGCAGCGTGATCGTGTCGAGTGCAGTGCAGGCTGATACGGTCTTCAAGGACACGGAAGTCCGTGCCGACGCGAAGCCGGAAGCCAAGCCTGGTCTTATCTCCAACGTCATGACCAAAACCGGCGACGTCGTCATGAACGCGCTGGGCATGATTGGTCTGCGCTACCGTTTCGGCGGCAATACGCCGGAATCGGGCCTCGACTGCAGCGGCTTCGTCCGCTATGTCTTCAACGACACGTTCGGTTTTCTGCTGCCGCGCCGCGCTGTTGAAATGAGCCGCGTTGGCACCAGCGTCGAGACGGCTGAACTGCGTCCGGGCGACCTGGTGTTCTTCAACACCATGCGCCATACGTTCTCGCACGTCGGCATTTATATCGGCGACAACAAGTTTGTGCACGCGCCCTCCACGGGCAGCAAGATTCGCGTGGATGACATGACCGCCTCGTACTGGGTGTCGCGCTACAACGGTGCGCGTCGCATCGAAGGCAACTCCGGCACCCCGATCAAGGACGGTGCCGACAACTTTGTCGAGCAGCTCAAGCGCGTGGATCCAAACGCTGCCGGCAAGCCGCTGGCACTGTATGGCGGCTGATCCGCTCGGCTCCAAACAAAAAGACCGCCACGGCGGTCTTTTTTGTTGCCCATCGAGTCAGCGTCAGTGTGCGGTCACGGCGGTCTGCGGCAAGCGCAGCTTTTCGCGCAGCAGCGGCATGGCGGCCTGTGCGGCTTGCTCGCCGGCGAGAATGGCCTCGTTGCGCGCGGTAAAGTCGCTGCCCTTCACAAACGGCAAGGATGGCGTGATCACCACGTCGGCTTGCGCCAATTCGGTCTTGTTGATGCTCTGGCCCATGATGGCCGTTGTCTGCAGCAGCATGCTGGCCTGACCCGAGACCGCCTGGTTGGACGGGTCTGCGGAGATGTTCACCGCAATCACGAACGTCGCGCCCATCTGCTTGACGTACGAAACGGGCACTGGCGCCACCAGCCCGCCATCCACATATTGGCGCCCGCCGATCGTCACCGGTTGGAACACGCCGGGGATGCTGCACGACGCGCGCACTGCCTGACCGGTATTGCCGCGGCGGAACAGGATCGGCTTGCCGCTGGCCAGATCCGTGGCGACGATGCCTAGCGGAGTGCGCATCTGTTCGATGGTCTTCTGCTTGACGAGGCGGTTGATATATTTCTCCAGCGCCTCGCCCTTGAGCCAGCCGCCAAAGCGCGTACCGAACGGCAGTGCCCAGTCGGCAATCATGGCCTCGTCCATCTTGAGTGCCATGCGATTCATCTCGAGGCCAGACATGCCCGACGCGTAGATGGCCGCCACCACGCTGCCTGCGCTTGTGCCGGTAATGAAATCGATCTGGATGCCTTGCGCCTCCAGCATCTTGATAACGCCGATGTGCGCGAAACCGCGCGCGGCGCCACCGCCCAGCGCCAGCCCGATGCGTACGGGCTGGGTGGCAGGCTGCGCCGTGGGCGGCAGCACGGCCGTCGGCGGCGTCACGGGGGTTTCAGTCTTGCCGGACGAAAAGCCCGTCACGGTGCAGGCAGAGAGCAGGGAGGCGCCGGCGGCACCCAGAAAGAGGCGGCGTTGCATGGATCGATTTGGAGAGCCCAGGTACCGCGCGAAGGTGCGCGGCCGGCCGCCATTGTGCCAAAGATCGAGGGCAGGCTGGGCGCGCCGCTGCCGTCAGTTGTTAGGCCTGAGATGGATTCGCCCGTCTCCTGCTTTGATGGGCGGGCCATCCTTGAACCGGGCGTTTTTGCGCCAGTCGTGCACATCCGCGACATTCGGCTGAGCCTTTCACTCAAGGTCTCGCAAATCTTCAAGGGCTGCCTGGATGCCTGAAACTGACGATCGACTCGATGGAGCCCATCGAAGCTGACCTGTTGCTCCTGCTGGCGACGCTGCGTTTTCGCCTGGAGCCTCGGCTGGAAGGCTCCGGCATCGCCCCGCGGTGGGAGGTGTAGGAGCTTCCAGCGCGCTGCATGTCCTGCGCATCGTGCAGGAGAGCATCGCCAACATCCTCCATCACACTCGTGCCAGCGAGATTCGCGTGGCCATCGCCCGCGTGGGGGAGGGCGTGACGGTGAGCATCGACGATAACGGCCAAGGCTTCGACGTAAGGCAGGCGCTGGGCACCGCCGCCGGGCGGGGTTTGCACCATCAGCAACGCTGCGCCCATGCCATCGGCGGCAGGGTGGATTGGCATTCAGGGCCGATGGGCACGCACTTCATGCCATGGCTGCCGCTGGCCCGCTGAGTCATCCCGCCGGCAGTACCAACCAGGTGGCCCCCACGCGAACGCGACGGCAAGAGAGCAGGGCGCGGTTGCTATAATTTGCGTTTTGACAGAGGCCGCTGATGATCCCGTTGCGCGGCCTTGTTCATTTCGCCCTTCCTATGACTCAGCGCGTCCGCACCCGTTTCGCCCCCAGCCCGACCGGCTTCATCCACCTCGGCAACATTCGCTCGGCTCTTTATCCGTGGGCCTTCGCTCGCAAGATGAAAGGCGATTTCATCCTGCGTATCGAAGACACCGATGTTGAGCGCTCCAGCCAGGAAGCCGTTGATGTGATCCTGGAAGCGATGGACTGGCTGGACATGGACATCGACGAAGGCCCGTTCTATCAGATGCAGCGCATGGACCGTTACCGTGAGGTGATCGCCCAGATGGTCCAGCAGGAGTTGGTCTACCCCTGTTACATGAGCACGGAAGAACTCGACGCTCTGCGCGACGCACAACGCGAGCGCGGCGAAAAGCCCCGCTACGACGGCACGTGGCGCCCCGAGCCGGGCAAGGTTCTGCCGACCCCGCCGGCTGGTGTGCAGCCCGTGATGCGTTTCAAGAACCCGATTGGCGGCAGCGTGGTGTGGGACGATGCAGTCAAGGGCCGCATCGAAATCTCCAATGATGAGCTGGACGACCTCGTCATCGCGCGCCCGGACGGCACCCCCACGTACAACTTCTGCGTGGTCGTCGACGACATGGACATGCAGATCACCCACGTGATCCGCGGTGACGACCACGTCAACAACACGCCGCGCCAAATCAACATCCTGCGCGCATTGGGTGGCACACCGCCGGTCTACGCCCACCTGCCGACCGTGCTCAATGAGCAGGGTGAGAAGATGAGCAAGCGCCACGGCGCCATGAGCGTGACCGGCTACCGCGATGCCGGCTACCTGCCCGAAGCCATCGTCAACTACCTCGCCCGCCTGGGCTGGGCACATGGCGATGCCGAGATTTTCTCGCGCGAGCAGTTTGTCGAGTGGTTCGATCTGGAACATCTGGGTAAGTCGCCCGCGCAATACAACCCCGAGAAGCTCGCTTGGCTGAACAACCACTACATCAAGCAGGCCGACAATGCCCGTCTGGCTGAACTGGTGAAGCCGTTCATTGAAGAGCTGGGCGGCAAGGTTGATGGCGGCCCCGTCCTGGCGGATGTGATTGCGCTAGTGAAGGATCGCGCCAACACGCTACGCGAAGTCGCACAGACCGCGCTGCTGTTCTACCGCACCGATCTGACCATCGAGCCGGAGCTGGCCGCACAGCACCTGACTGACGACGTGCGCCCAGGGATTGCCGCGCTGGTCGAGAAGCTGAGCGCGCTGCCGGAGTGGAAGCGCGAGGCCATCGGTGCAGCTTTCAAGGAAGTGCTGGCTGCGCAGGGCTGGAAGATGCCCAAGCTGGCCATGCCGGTGCGCTTGCTGGTGGCTGGTCAACTGCAGACGCCGTCGATTGACGCGGTGTTGGAACTGTTCGGTCGCGATGTCGTTCTGCGCCGTTTGGCGGCGTGACGGGTGCACCGCAAAAAAATTTGCGAAAGGGTATTGCCAAGCGCTAAACAGTTCCCCTATACTCTTGTTTTCGCTGCAACACGAAGCGAATTGCAGTAAGAAGCAAGCAGTAAAAGGTAGTAACCCAGGCAGTACCCAAAGCAGTGCATCGGGGCTATAGCTCAGCTGGGAGAGCGCTTGCATGGCATGCAAGAGGTCAGCGGTTCGATCCCGCTTAGCTCCACCAAAATGCCGGAAGGTTCGATTCAAAAATAAATTTGAAAAGAAGCTTCCAAAACGCAAAGAAGTACGTTATGATAGCGGACTTCGCAGCGTAAGACAGAAAGCGTTGCAAAACAGTTTCTGTCCCCTTCGTCTAGAGGCCTAGGACATCACCCTTTCACGGTGAGTACAGGGGTTCGAATCCCCTAGGGGACGCCATAACAAGAGCTTAACCAGAAGCTCATTCGCAAAGCCAGTCTCTAGCTGGTTTTGCAACCGACACGGAGCGGTAGTTCAGTCGGTTAGAATACCGGCCTGTCACGCCGGGGGTCGCGGGTTCGAGTCCCGTCCGCTCCGCCAAATCAAAACCCGCTGCTTGCAGCGGGTTTTTTCTTTTCTACTTTCCATTCAATTCAATTGCGGTAATTGCCCTGACTCCGTGTTTTTAAAGCCGGAGGTCATCCGTCGTTTAACGCATGGCTTTAATCGGCAGTGCGGCTGACGCGGTTGAAATAGCTAACCAGCAGGGCGCCGGCCACCATCAAGCTCAAGCCATTGGCTGCCCAGAAGCCTGCAGCCCCGCGCAGTGCTGTAGCCCCGTCTCCCAAAAGCCCGAAGCCAAGCACATAGCCACCGCCCAAACCAACGCCCCATAGCGAGAGCGCGTAGATGACGGTTGGGATCAGCGCGATCTTGTAGGCGCGCAGAATGAACGCGGCCATCACCTGCAATGCATCGAACATCTGGTAGAACGCGATGAAGGGCAGCAGCGGCACCGCAATCGCCAGGACGGCCGCGTCATGCGTGTACAGGCTGACCAAATCGTGACGGAGCATCAGCACTGCGGCACCGACAATCGCCGCACATATCACTGCCAGCTTGATGCCGTTCAACGAGATGCGCCGCGCGGCTGTGCGATCGCGGGCGCCGATCGATTGTGCTGCCAGCGTGGAGGTCGCAATCGACAGCGACAGCGGCACCATGTACGCCACCGCCCCGAGGTTGGCGGCAATCTGATGCCCGGCGAGTACCACCGTGCCCAGCCGCGCAATGAAGATCGCCATCAGCGTGAACGAGGTGATCTCAATCAGGTAGGTGAAACCCATCGGTACGCCCAGGCGGATCAACGCCCATAGCCGCGCACGATTCGGCGGCGAGAACTGCGTGAAAATCTTGAATGGCTTGTATGCCGGATTGCGCTTCAGGATGGCCGCGCCGGCGGCAAACCACAGCCAACTGATGATCATGGAGGCCAGCGCACAGCCTGGGCCACCCATTGCCGGAATGCCCATGCCGCCGTATAGGAACAACGCGTTGAGCGGGAACTTGAGCACAAGGCCGCCGAGCTGCAGCACCGTTACCATCACCGGGCGCGACAGCGCGTTGTTCAGCGCCGAGTAGATCCGGAAGCCAAGCGCCGCAGGCAGTGCGAGTGCTTCATAGCGCAGATAGGCGGTCGCCTTTTCCGCCAGTTCCGGCGAGGCGTTTGCCAGATGGAGCAGCGGGGCTGGAAACCACAGAAGCAGCATGCCGATGGCGGCCAGCACCAGCCCAAGCCAGATGGCCTGGCGGACCTCTTCACCGATCTCGCTGTGCCTTTGCGCGCCGTACAGTTGTCCTGCGATGGGCGAGAGCGCCTGAAGCACGCCCATCAGGCTGATGTAGACGGTGACGTAGATCGACCCGCCGAGTCCGATGGCCGCCAGATCTGCTGCCGATGCACGCCCGGCCATCGCCGTGTCGAGTACTCCGAAGGCGATGACGGCCAGTTGGCCAATCAGAACCGGCCAGGCAAGTGCAGCAATACGGCGGACATCCGTGGCGAACATTGGGCGCTGCAGTGCTGTTACTCGCGCAGCTTGCGCCGGCGCGTGGTGGATGGGGTTGGTGGTGGATGTGTTGCGGCGCCAGCTTCCGTCAGGCGGTACATGCGGAAGTGCTCGTCTCGGTCGGCGGGGCGGCGGCCTTCCCAGATCAGATTCCACTCGTAATTCGAGACGCGCGAAGGTGCGCCATAGTCGTACGGGTCGTGGCGCAGGAGGATGTCGCAGCTGTCTTCCGGGTTACCGAAGCGGATGTGGCCGAAGTAGGCGAACGATGCGAGCTGTGCATCGCCCATGCGAATCGGCTGCACGCAGGTATACGTGCGCGGCAGCGCGAGTGCGGCCGATTGTGCGACATCGCGGTAGGTCTTGGCGTAGTTGATGGTGGGCAGCCACAGCGTCATCATCAACACCCACATCAGGGTGGTGCCGGCCGCAGAGATCACCACCGCGCGCCAGATGGCCTTGGGTGCGCGCGACGTGCGCCATATGACGATGAGCACCCACGCGGCCGTCACCAGCAATGCGCAGGCCAGCGCTGTCCAGCTGAACTCTGGCCGATAGCCGGGCACGATGCGGTACACGTTGCGCGCAAGTTGCGGCGGAAAGCCCGTCATCTTGGCGATCCACAGCAGCCATACCGTACCGCCCAAAACGGTGAAGGCCAGCAGCGCAAACCAATCGATTGCGCTGATGGCGCCACGCTTGAGTGTTGGCAGGGCAAACGTGGCCATCACCGCCATCGGCGGGATCAGCAGCAGGAAGCCGTCGTCACTCGGTTGCTGCTGCAACAGAAGCAGCAACAACTGGGGGGCAAGCATGGCCAGCGGCAGCACGATATGCGGCGCCTTGCGCATGCCGCCCCAGCTTTTCCAGGCCCACGCGGCCAATGGCCATACTGGCCACGCGAACAGCGGCAGGTTGCGCGCAATGTAGCCAAGCGAATGCGTGGTTGGGCCAGCATACTGGTGGCGGTCGAAGCGTGCCCACTCGCGAACGAAGGCGACGGCATCGTTTGGGTTGGTGGCCAGCAGGTAGGCCGTGGCTGGCCACGAGCAGCCGAGCACCACCGACACTGGCAGCGCCACGGTCAGCAGCGGGCGCAGCGGCAGTACGCGTGTTGCCCGCGCGGCGGCAAGCACGGCGACGGTGATGCCGAGCGGCAGGATCGGTCCGCCCGCAAGCGCTAGGCACCCAACGCCGATGCCGTAAGTCAGACTGCCTTGGATGGGCTTGTCCAGCGCGCGGATCAACCCGTACGCCGTCAACGCGACAAAGCATAGCGAGCCAACCAGCGGCGTAGTCTCGTGGCCGCGCTGCGCCAGGCCCACGCAGGCGAGAAAGATCAGCAGGGCGCCGTCGGCCAGCGTGCGGCCGTAGTCGCGTGAGTTCGGTTGTCCGCCGAAGACGAATTCGAAAGGCTGGACTTCAGCGCGGCGGCCGAGCAGGTAAGCGCCGTACCAGATGCAAGCACAGGTGACAAAGAAGAAGAGTGCCGTCGCCAGGCGCGACGCATCTGACGGGCCAAACCACTGGCCGAATACGCGGATGAATGCGCCGCCGATCCAGAACACCAGCGGGCCGGCTTGCGCGACCGGGCGGCCGACGATGTTCGGCATCAACCAGTCTTGCGCGTTGCCGGTGGCCAGCGTCCACATCGCGCCGAAGCCGGCGGCGTCTTCGTTCTTCCACGGGTCGCGCGAGAACAGGCCCGACAGGCCGTAGATCACGCAGATGGCAAGCAGCAGCCAGCGCGGCAATTCACGGGTGGCGGCGGCAGTCAGGCGGATGCGCGAGACGCGTGTGGTGTTCATCGGGTGTCAGACCAAGCGAGCCCGGCCGCGGTTGCACGGCGGCGTGCAGATCGTAAGAAGGGGCAGGTGAGAGGCCTGCCATTGTGCCGAGAAACAAAAAAGGCAGCCGGAGCTGCCTTTTTTTTGACCAGTGAGACGGGTCATGAGGTGAGCCGTCTCCGGCGCCGGTATTACTTGGCAGCCTTGCCGATCTTGCTGCCGAACTTGTTGCGGAACTTCTCGACGCGACCAGCCGTATCCAGAACCTTTTGCTGGCCCGTGTAGAACGGGTGCGATTCGGACGAAACTTCGATCTTGGCCAGCGGGTATTCCTTACCGTCTAGCGTGATCGTTTCCTTGGTCTGGATCGTCGAGCGGGTGACGAACTTGAAGTCGCTGGACATGTCCTGGAACACGACTTCGCGGTAATTCGGGTGAATGCCTTCTTTCATGATGGGCCCTGGTGTTGAGGTAGCCAACTCGAGACGCGCTACAGGTGCTTTGGTGAGAAATCGCACCGTGCGACCAGTCGTCGAATCACTTGCCGGGTGGAGAAACGGTGATTATGCCAGAGAAACAAGGGCTTGGGCAACGCGCCGGTTGCAAAATACGTGGCCGCTACGCACCGAAAAGCGCTGCATTGGTCGCTTTTTTGCCACCCGTGGATCAATGCGTAGCCAAGCGCTCGATTGTGAGGGTGCCGCGCCCGTCCAGGTCGAGGGTTTGCTGTCCCCCATGCGCAGCGAGGTGTCCAGATTCACGGACCACGCGTCGATCTTTGCGGGCGTCAGAGTGTCGGGGCGGACGGATCTGCTGACAGCGTCACCCGTTGCGCTTCCGATTGACCGTTGAGCTGTGCCATTGCGCTGAAATTGAGCGGCGCTGCCGATTGAGCAAACATGGCACCTGCATCGAAGCGCAACGAGAGCAGAAACAGAACAGCGTGAAGCGCGCGACGTGTCGTCATGTCGGGAACCCCTCCTGGCGTTGCTCGGCAAGCAGCATGCGGCGTGCCGGATCCTGCAGGTAGAACACCTGCAGCAACGCATACAGCGTGGGCAGCGTATCGAGCAGTGAGGCCGGTTCGACAAAGAACACCTCGGAGGCCACCGCGAAGAACTCCGCCGGATGCTGTGCGCCGTACGGATCGAGCAGCGAGAGGATGGGATCGCCGTCCCAGTGATGCTCCGGGATCCGCTCGCAGCGGTCTGCAAACGCGTCGTATTCGGCGTAGAGGTCGTCGGCCCATTGCTCGCGATCGATGCCGGCATGCAACTGCGAGGAGAACGCTGGAATGCCATCCGACTCGCCGTTGAGCATGTCGAGCTTGTGTGCAAACTCGTGCATGACCACGTTGTACGGCTGCGCGCCGGGTTGGGCCAGCGCGCCGCCCAGCTCGATGTCCTGCCACGAGAGGATGACCGGGCCGTGCTCCCACGCCTCGCCAGCAGCTTCTTCGCGCACGTTGTGCACGACGCCGTCTTCGTCCATCACCTCCCTGCGGATAACGAACTCGCCGGGGTAGATGACCACGCCGCGCCAGCCGCGATACCACGTGATGCCCAACTCCAGGATCGGCACGCTGGCCTGTACTGCAATGCTGATCACCATGTCGTCGGTGAGCGGCAGGTCGTGGGCGGTGGTGAATTCCTTCTCGGCGATGAAGAGCATGGCTGTTTCACGCAGGCGCGCCAGGTCGGTCTCGGGCCAATCCAGCAGAAAGGGCAGGCCAGCGAGTGCGCGCGACCAATGCGTGTCGGAGATGGCGTAGCGCGTCAGACGCCGCGAGCGCGCGCGGCCGGAGAACCAGCGGAAAACGGATGAAAGCATGCGCCCAGTATATCGGCGCGTGCTTTCGTCCCTGGTGGGGTCAGGCCACAGACAACAGCCGCGCGCCCCGCTGATTGGCGACGTACACGGCTTCAGTGCGGCTGCGGACTTTCAGGCGCCTGTACAGCGTGCTGATATGCGCCTTGGCGGTGGCCTCGGAGATGTTCAGCATGCGGCTGATGGTCTTGACCGGGTGCCCGCGTGATAGCAGCACCAGAATCTCGTACTGGCGCGGCGTAATGCCCAGCAGCTTGGGATCGGTTTGCGGATCACCGGCAAGCGCGGGATTGGGTGTGCCGTCTAGGCGGGACTCTGGCAGCAGCGCGCTGGCCGGGATGTATTGCCCACCCACCAGCACCAGCTCCAGCGAGGCCGCGATAACCTCGCCGGGCGAATGCTTGAGCGTATAGCCCGACAAGCCCATCTGCATGAGCGTGCGGATGATGTCGGGGGATTCGGATTCGGCCAGCACGACCACGTGGCGCGCGTGCGGCCTGTGCATGATCTCGCCGATGGCAGAGAGCTCGTCCAGATGTGGGAGCGGCAGGCCGATCACCAGCAGGCCTGCGTCGGCATTGGATTCGATGGCGTCAAACATGCCGTCGTCTGGCTCGACGACGGTGACGCCGGTGACGCCTTTGAGCGTCCGTAACAGGTGCGCAATGCCCGTACGCACCAACGGATGGGCTTCGATCAAAACAGTGTTCATCGTTGTTCTCGACCTGTTACCGATCTTGCGAACATCCTTCGTCGCTCCAAGCGAGAAACAGGCCGGAGCAGACCCCCGTTCCGAATCATTTTAGTGGCGTATCACGAAAATGACAGGCGCCACGGCCATGCCTCGGGACCCTCGTTGACGCATTCTGGCTACTGTAGACCAGTGTTCGCCAGGGCGCGTCATTCACTCAATGGAAGCGTTCGACCCTTTGGCCGGGTTTTGCGGCGATGGCTGTTTCGACCATGACACAAAAACACCCGCCAAACCGGAGCGATTGATCTTCCACGTGCTGAATATCCCGTAAAAACAAGGCTTTAATCGTCTTGGCACGGATGTCGCTCCACCGTCATTCGGGAGGAGCGAGCCATGCCAATATCCGCGCAGCGCCGTGCTCGTCGATTGCCGTTCTGGTGGACGATCGATATGACCGGAATGGTCGCGAGTCATGCGGCCATGGTCGTCATGGTGCCGGCGCTCGCAGAAGACGGCGACATCATTAAGCAGCGCACATTCGCACTGCGTATCGCCTATCGAGGCGTTCTCACCGATACGTTGCCGGTGCGAACTGCGCTCGGTCCTTATCCCACCCGCGCATTCGATCTGTCCAGCGGCCCTGTCATGTCGGTGCTCTCCGACGGCGAACTGAGTACGTCGCATGCGTGGCTTAACAATCCATCGCGTGAGGGGCAGGGCGCAATCCCCCCGGAAGTGGGGGTTGGGCGACGGGCCGCTGCCATGCTCAAGACCCATCAGACGGATCTTCACAGTGTGTGCGGGCGCGGCACGCCGGCCATCGCAGGTGCGGCGGTTGCGGGCAAGCGCATGCGGTGCTATCGCCCATATTTGGGGACAGTTTTGGAAGCCGCACTGTTAAGCCATCCGAGCGTCGCTTTCACGTTGATTTACACGGTTGCAGCACGGTCACGGGGTGTCCGGTTGAAGGCCCTCTGTGACGAAGCCGATGCTTGGGGTGTGGGCGGGTGTACCGCCGTGCATCGGCTGGCGCGGCTCGAGGTACGGCCAATGTGCGTTGCAAGCGTAGCGTTGCCGCAACGTGCTTGTCGGCGCCGAGCATCCATCGCATTCACGCAGTGTGACCAGATTGAACCACCCGCCGGCGGTGCACTGCCGGACGCGGTGGCGCAGACGGGACGTGTCACGTCCAACGCTTTCGTGCTCCGTCCCCCGGCGGGCACTTTTTTATAACGGCAATTCAGGCAGGGGAGATCAACATGCAAGCCAATCCGATTGCTTTTGCAGCCCTGGCGCCACTGCTCATATGGTGACCAGGACTGCGTTGCGCAACAGGCTTGCGAAACGGCATTGCCTGTTACGCAACTACTGCATAGGGCGACCGCCCAAAACAATCGGGGCGCAGCACGCAGGCTCCGCCCCGACACGATAAGGAAGACCGGCGATGAAATCAGGCCGAAGCCGAATGCAACGGATGTTCCGCGCGGATGCCGTGCTTCTGCATCAGCCGATACAGTGTCACGCGGGATACCGCCAGCTCGCGCGCCGTCATGCCCATATGGAACCCGTTGCGGGCGATGGCCGTGCGGATGGCATCGGACTCGGCGCCTTCGCGCGCCTCTTCCAGCGTCTGGCCCGATACGGATGCGTAGCCTTCCAGGTGCAGGTCTGCAGCGGAGATCTTGCGGTTGTCTGTCATCACCAGCGCGCGGCGCACGCGGTTGATCAGCTCGCGCACGTTGCCCGGCCACGGGTAATGCATCATCGCGTGCAGCGCGCACGGCGTGAAACCGCGGATGCGGTGCGAGGCTTCGCTCGCGTGCTGGGCGAGGATGTGTTCGGCGAGCAGTACGATGTCGCTGCCGCGCTCACGCAGCGGCGGTACCGACAACGTCAGCACACACAGGCGGTGGAAGAGGTCGGTGCGGAATCCGCCGTGATGCTGGGCCGCCTCCAGATCCACGTGCGTGGCCGAGATGATGCGGATGTCCAGCGGAATCGCCTGATGCCCGCCCAGCCGCGTAATCGTGCCTTGCTGCAGGAAGCGCAGCAGGCTCACCTGGCTTTCCAGCGGCAGGTCGCCGATTTCATCGAGGAACAGCGTGCCGCCGTTGGCATGCTCGACCCAGCCGATATGGCGCTGGTGCGCGCCGGTGAAGGCACCTTTCTCATAGCCGAACAGCTCGGACTGAATCAGGTGAGGAGGGATCGCGCCGCAGTTGATCGCGATGAACGGACCACTCGCACGTGCCGAGGCCTCGTGGATGGCCTGCGCGGTCAACTCTTTGCCCGTACCCGATTCGCCGGCGATGAAGGCCGGTGCGCTGTTCTGCGCAACCTTGCGAATGGCGCGGAGCAGATTGTGCATGGCTGGGCATTCGCCCAGCATGCGGGCATTGTTCCCCTTGGGAGCCGGCGTTGCTTCCTGCGCGAGGGACGCCATGCCCCATGCATGACGCAGGGAGTACGCGGTCTCTTCCGTGCGCAGCGGCATCTGCACATAGTCGACGCAGTAATCGCGCACGAGCTGCCGTACACGTTCATGGCTCAGCATGGCGGGCGGCAGCGCGGCGACCCAGCCCACGCGCGGCACCTGCATGCAACGCTCGAGCAGATCGAGATCGGCCGCCGAAAAGGCGCTGCTGAAATCGATCAACCCGGCCTTGGGCACACCGTCTCGAATGGCGCAGCCAAGCTCGCGCATCGATGTTACGCGCCGCACGTGCCAGTCTGCTCCCAGAATCGTTTCATCGATCTCCCCCATCCCCGCACGTGACGCGACTACGACGGTTCGGCACGCACCAGTACATTCCAGCGACGCTTCTCGCATGGTTTCCCCCGTTCGATTTTTGGTGATTCCCTCCTGCTCTGGATCAAGCGGCTCGGCCCAGGCAGGTTTGCAGTATGGTTGCCGTGTTTCTCTTTTGCGATGACGTTTAAGGACGAGGGAAGCAAACGGTTGCGCGCCGCGCTCGTAATGCAAATGAACTAGCGAATTTCACAACTTTGCCGAGGAAATCCGCTGCCAAATCAAGCTGTTGACGCGGCAATAAAAAAGCGCACCGTTGCGGGTGCGCTTTTCGGTACGTGCCGGAGAAGTCTGGAGAGACTCAGCCGCCGCGTCGCATCATGTCAAAGAACTCGGCGTTGTTCTTGGTCGACTTGAGCTTGTCGAGCAGGAATTCCATCGCCTCGACTTCATCCATGTCGTGGATGAACTTACGCAGAATCCACACCTTCTGCAGGATGTCCGGCTTGATCAGCAGCTCTTCGCGGCGGGTGCCCGACTTGTTCAGGTTGATGGCGGGGTAGACACGCTTCTCGGCCAGGCGGCGCTCGAGGTGCACTTCCATGTTGCCGGTGCCCTTGAACTCTTCGTAGATCACGTCGTCCATGCGGCTGCCGGTTTCGATCAGCGCCGTGCCGATGATGGTCAGCGAACCACCTTCTTCCAGGTTACGTGCCGCACCGAAGAAACGCTTCGGGCGCTGCAGCGCGTTGGCATCGACACCACCGGTCAGCACCTTGCCCGAGGTCGGCACCACGGTGTTGTAGGCGCGTGCCAGACGCGTGATCGAGTCCAGCACGATCACCACATCCTTCTTCAGTTCAACCAGGCGCTTGGCCTTTTCGATGACCATTTCGGCCACTTGCACGTGGCGCACGGCCGGTTCATCGAACGTCGAGGCGACCACTTCGCCGCGCACGGTGCGCTGCATTTCGGTCACTTCTTCCGGACGTTCGTCGATCAGCAGCACGAACAGCTCGGCTTCCGGGTGATTGGTCGCGATGGCGTGCGCAATGTGCTGCAGCATCACAGTCTTACCCGACTTGGGCGACGCCACCAGCAGCGCGCGCTGGCCGCGGCCGATCGGGGCGATCATGTCGATGATGCGGCCGGTGATGTTCTCTTCGGCCTTGATGTCGCGTTCGAGGATGAGCGGCTTGTTCGGATGCAGCGGCGTCAGGTTCTCGAACATGATGCGGTTCTTGACCGCCTCGGGAGGCTGCGTGTTGACCTTGTCGACCTTCACCAGCGCGAAGTAGCGCTCGCCGTCCTTCGGGGTGCGGACTTCGCCTTCGATCGTGTCGCCGGTGTGCAGATTGAAACGGCGGATCTGCGACGGGCTGATGTAGATGTCATCCGTGCTGGCCAGATACGACGTTTCCGGCGAGCGCAGAAAACCGAAGCCGTCGGGCAGCACTTCCAGCGTGCCGTCACCGAAAATCGTTTCCCCCTGTTTCGCCTTCTTTTTCAGGATGGCAAACATCAACTCTTGTTTGCGCATGCGCTGCGCGTTATCAATCTCCAGCTGTCCCGCCATTTCCAGCAATTGGGACACGTGCAGGGATTTCAGTTCTGTCAGATGCATAGACGAAAGATGAGGGAAGGGCCCGAATGGGCAGCAAGGCACAAAGAGGGAGAAACGGGGGGAGGGGGAACAGGTCGAGCGAACGCTCGGGGAAACAGATTCGGTGCAATCTTAGCACAACGCTGGCAGGCTTCCAGGCGGAAGATTGCCAGCGTTGTACCTGGGCGGCGGGATGCGCTCCGCGCCGCGGTCGAATATCGACTTACAGGTGGCTATCCAGGAACGCGGTGAGTTGCGACTTGGACAGTGCCCCCACCTTTTGGGCGGCCACGGCGCCGTTCTTGAACAGGATCAGCGTCGGGATACCGCGAATGCCGAACTTGGCCGGCACGCCTTGGTTCTCATCGACGTTGATCTTGGCGATTTGTACCTTCTCGCTGTAGTCCTTGGAGACTTCGTCCAGGATCGGGGCGATCATCTTGCACGGACCGCACCATTCAGCCCAGAAATCGACGAGCACGGGTTTGTCGGACTTGAGCACATCGGCCTCGAAGGACGCGTCGCTCACATACTTGATCTGTTCGCTCATGGCGGGAACCTCTGTTATTTCGTAATAGCTGGCGACGTGCGCCGAACCCATACATTACACGATTACGCGAACCGGCGTGTACTGCGGCCACTGCCAGTGCGGATGCTGCTGATATAGTACCGGCGCCCCCATTTTCAACCGTTGATTGTCGCTATCACGCCGATAGGGACGGCTTCGGTCTTTGCACTCGCTTCATCGCCATCTTCCCTCGCCGCATGCAGACGCTTGCCTTCGCGCCCGGCCCAGCATTTCTCTCCCGCGCCGCCGATGCGACGTGGCGCTTTCTGGACGCGCACGCACAATCGTCCGGCGCCGGTACCATCGTCGTGCCGACTGCCGCGCAAATCCCGGGTGTGCGCAGCGCCCTCCATGCCAGCGCCCAGGCGTCCGGCACGCCACGGCTGCTGCCGCGCATTCTGACGCTCGGCCACTGGCTGCTTGACCTACCGCCGGAGCCGGGTTTGCCTGCTGCGCGTACGACGCTCTCGCGGCTGCTGGCCGTGCAGCAGGCGCTCAAGACACAAGCGTGGCTGCGCGAAGCGCTCGGTGCCCAGGATGATGCGGCGCTGTGGGGAGTGGCGCAGGTGATGGTCACCGTGTCAGACGAGTTGTCGCAGCGGTGGCTCATGCTTGATGCGGCCGACAGCGATGCGCAGGAGCGTCCTGACGCGCTGGAAGCGGCGCTGGCCGAAGCGCTGGAGCGCACGTACGCACAGTTGTCCGAACGCTTTCTTGGTACGGAATCGCGCATCGTTCTGACGTTCTGGCGGTTGTTGTCGGGGGCGGCAGATCCCATTCCGGTGCGGCTGCATGCCATGCGGCGTCTGCTGGAGGCATTGCAGGGGCCGATGGTCTGGATGAGTCCG
This sequence comes from Ralstonia sp. AU12-08, assembly GCF_000442475.1. Lineage (NCBI taxonomy): Bacteria > Pseudomonadati > Pseudomonadota > Betaproteobacteria > Burkholderiales > Burkholderiaceae > Ralstonia > Ralstonia sp. AU12-08. The sequence goes on from NZ_ASZV01000013.1 coordinate 79,645, forward strand.
ACCGATCCCGAAGCCGTTGATCTCGATTTCCTTCAGCGCGCAGCTGAACACGTGCCCGTGCTGGCGATCGGTTACGACTGGAACGCGCGCGGGGAGGTGTCTTCCAGCTGTCCGGTCACGCATGCCGATTTTCGCGATCTGCTGTTGCATGCCTGGCCCGAGTGCGCCACGCCGGCACAGGCTGCGCACGAGGATTCCGATACCGAGCTTTCTGCGCCGGTCTTGCACATCGCAGGTGCGGCACGTTTTGAGGACGAGGCGGCCTTTGCCGCCCACACGCTGGTCGATTGGCTGAATGCCGGGCGGCGCTCGCTGGCGCTGGTGGCGCAGGATCGCATCGTCGCGCGGCGTGTGCGAGCGTTGCTGGCGCGCGTGAACGTACCCGTGCGCGATGAAACCGGCTGGAAGCTTTCCACCACACGTGCCGCCGCCGCACTGATGCGCTGGGTGGACGTGGTGCAGGGTGACGGCGATACCGCAGCGTTGCTTGATCTCATCAAGAGCCCGTTCTGTTTGCGTGATATCAACACTGCGGCAGATGCCGGCATCGCTACGCCCGCGTGGGTTGCTGAATTGGAACGCCGCATCCGCAGGCACAACGTGTCGGGCGGATGGGGGCGTCTGCGCCGCCTGGTGGCCGATCGCCCCGCCGAAGAGGCCGACGGCGAGCCGCAGGTCAGTCGCTTGGCTGACCGCTTAGGGCTGCTGGCCGACGAAGCTGCGCTGTGGCGTCGCGCTGGCAACGCCACGCTCGAAGCGTGGGTCACGCTGCTGGCGGGCACGCTCGACCGCCTGCACATGCGCACTGGCCTGCAGAACGATGATGCGGGGCGCCAGTTGCTCGACTGGATCGACCGGCTGCGTGCGTCCGTACACGGTAGTACGGATGCAGCTGCGCGCTTCTCACTTACGGAATGGCGCGCACTGCTGTCGATGCTGCTCGAATCGGCTGTCTTCAGCGAGCCGGCACCACCGGCGGATCGGCGTGTCGTCATCCTGCCGTTGAACGGCGCACGCATGCGGCGTTTCGACGGCGTAGTGGTGGTCGGTTGCGACGATGCGCAGTTGCCGTCCGCGCAGCCGGAATGGCTGTTCTTCTCGAACGATGTGCGTCGCGAGCTGGGCTTGCCGGACCGCGCACAACGTTTCGCTCAGCAGGCACGCGACTTGGCGGAGGTGCTGCTCAACCAGCCCGAAGTTGTGCTGACCTGGCAGCGCCACGGTGGGCGCGGAGAGCCGAACCGTCTTTCCGGTTGGCTGGAACGTTTGCAACGGCGGCTGGCCGTGGCGGGTGTGCGGATCGACATGCCGGTCGCTCTGCCGAACCTGCAGACCCGTCCTCAGCCGACCGGTATGCCCACGCCGGCCGCGCCCGCGCTGGTGCCATCCACACTCAGTGCCGCGGCGTATAACAGTCTGCGCCGCTGCCCATACCAATTTTTCGTCGGCCGCATGCTGCGGTTGGGTGAGCTGGAAGAGGTGTCCGACGAGTTGGAGAAGCGCGACGTCGGCGAGGTCCTGCACGCGATCCTGCACCGCTTTCATCGGCATTTGCTGGACGCGCCGATACACGACCTTGTGGATCGACAGGCGCTGCTGCAATCCATCACTGACGAACAATTCGGCCCGATGTTGGCGGAGGATGGCAACGCGTTGCGCTTCTATCGTCGCTGGCAAGCCGTGATGCCGTCGTATCTGGCGTGGCAGGCCGCGCGCGAGGCCGAGGGCTGGCACTTTGAAGCGGGTGAGGTTGATGTCGATACATCGATCACGTTACCGGATGAGCGCCCCCTGCGCTTGCGCGGCCGCATAGACCGCATCGACGCGCATCGCGAACACGGCGTGGCTGTGCTGGACTACAAGACGCAATCGCCCATGGTGCTGGTGCGGCGTGCCAAGACGCCGTTCGAGGATTGCCAGTTGCCGTTCTACGGCGTGCTCGACGCGCGTGCCGATGCGGGCGGCTGGGTCTCGCTCGACGGTGAAGCGCGCGGCGATAAACGCGACGTCGCTTTACCGGACTTCAAGCAAGTGGTGGATTGGCTGTTGGAGCAGATGGAGAAGGACATGACCGCCCTGGCTGCCGGCGCACCGTTGCCGGCCTTCGGCGATGAATCTGCGTGCCGTTACTGCGCAGCGCGTGGCCTGTGCCGCAAGGGGTACTGGACCGAAGGCGCCCCACGCGAACCAGCGGAGGGGCAGGCATGAGTGACCACGCTTACGAACGCGACGGCAGTCCGGTCGCACCCGAAGACTTCTCGCGCGCTGCGTGTGATCCACTGCGCTCGGTTGTGGTGGAGGCCTGCGCGGGCAGCGGCAAGACATGGCTGCTGGTGACGCGCATGCTGCGCTTGCTACTGGCCGGTGCGGCACCGTCGGACATTCTTGCCATCACCTTCACACGCAAGGCGGCCGAAGAAATGCGCCAGCGCTTGCTGGACATCCTCGCGCAACTGGCGAGTGCTGATGACGAAGGCGTCGTGCGTGAGCTGATCGCCCGCACTGTCGACGAGCGTGAGGCCCCACTGTTGATCGAGGCGGCTCGCGGGTTGTATGCGCGCGTGTTGGAGTCCCCGCAGCGCATGGCGATCGATACGTTCCACGGTTGGTTTGGTTCGTTGTTGCGCGGGGCACCGCTGTCGTCCGGCGTGCCGCAAGGAGCATCGCTGCGTGAAGATGCGGGGCGGTTGCGCCGTGAAGCCTGGGCGCCGTTCTGGCGTGGCCTGCTGGCGGAAGATCACGCCGAGCTGCGCGCCGCGTACGAGACGCTTGCGGACTTGGTGGGTGACTTTCAGGCTGGGCGCTTGCTTGACGCCATGTTCCATCAGCGCAGCGACTGGTGGGCCTACAAAGCGCAAGCCGGCGAGCATCCGCTGAGCCCGCTCGATGATTTGCTGGGCGACGACGCACATACCGATCCGCTGATCGAAGCGTTGCAAAACCAAACCTTGCTGGCCGACATGCTGCGCATATCCGGCTGGTTAGGGCAGGGTGGTGCGACCGAAGGCAAACGCGCGACGCAGATTGAAATGGCAGCCACGTCCGCACGTTCGACCGATGTGTCGGATGCATCCGCCCGCAAGCAGGCTTTCGATGACCTATTCGGCGCGTTCCATACGCAAGCCGGCAAGGCGCGCGCCTGCAAGCCGACCAAGGCACTCATCAAGGCGATTGGCGATGATCAGGCGCAGACCTTGGTTGCCCTGCACACCACTGTGTGCGAAGCGCTGACCGTCTATCAGGCACGCCGCCAAGAGATGCATGTGCGCGCCGTCAACGCAGCGCTGTTCACCCTGGGCGATGCGCTTATCGATCGCTATCAGGCCTACAAGCGCCAGGCGCGCGCAATGGACTTCACCGACCTGGAATGGGAAGCCGCCCGCCTGATGCAGGACGAAGAGACGGCGGCTTACCTGCAGGTGCGGCTTGATGCGCGCTACAAGCATCTGCTGCTCGACGAGTTTCAGGACACGAACCCGATGCAGTGGCGCATTCTGCAAGGCTGGCTTGCCGGCTATGCGGGTACGGGCACGCAACCGAGCGTGTTTCTAGTGGGCGATCCGAAGCAGTCGATCTATCGTTTTCGCCGTGCGGATGCACGCTTGTTTGACGCCGCACGCGAGATGCTCGTCGCGGACTTCAACGCCACCGTGCTGCGCACCAACCGGACGCGCCGTAATGCACCGGCCGTGCTGGAGTGGGTGAACGCCGTGTTCCTGCAGGCGCGCGCCCGGGGTGACTATCCGATCTACGCGGAGCAAAGCACAGCAGTCGATGCGCCCATCGGGCAGGCGTTGCTGCTGCCGCTGGTGCCTGTGCCTGAAGCGGCAGAAGCCGACGCAGCCACACCGCGCGACACGCTCACCGAACCGCGCGAAGAGGCCGGTGACTCCCAGCGCTATGACGAGGGCCGGCAAGTGGCTGCTTGCCTGCGCGCGCTGCACGCCGGAGAGCGCATCCGCGAGAACGGCGTCGAACGCCCGGTGCGCTGGAGCGACTTCCAATTGCTCGTTCGCCGCAAGCGCTATCTGGCCGACTATGAACGCGCGCTGCGCGATGGCGGTGTGCCGTATGTGAGCCCGCGCAGAGGCGGCCTGCTGGCAACGCTTGAAGCGCTGGATCTGTGTGCGCTGCTGGACTTCTTGATGACGCCGCAAGCGGATCTGTCGCTCGCGCACGTGTTGCGCAGCCCGATCTTTGTGGCGTCTGATGACGATTTGATCCGGCTCGCGCAGGCAGTCGACGGAACGTGGTGGGCCCGCCTGAGCATGCTGGCACAGCAAGCCGAGACTGCCCCAGCGTTGCGCCACGCGCATCGTATGCTGTCACGCTGGCTGGCAGTGGCACCCACGCTGCCCGTGCACGACCTGCTCGACCACATTGTCTATACCGGCGAGCTTAAGCGCCGTTACGCCGAATGTGCACCGGCCGCCAATCGTGAACAGGTACTTGCGAACCTGGATGCATTCCTCAAGCTCGCACTCGACCTGGACGGCGGCCGCTACCCGAGCCTGCCCAAGTTCATGGCCGAGCTGCGCGCCATCCGTCAGGGCGATGAAGACGAAAGCCCCGACGAAGGTATGCAGAGCGATGCCGCTGACGCGCCTGACGCCATCGACGCCGAACTCGCAAGCGAAGGCCTGGATGCTGCGCAGATCTTGACTGTGCACGCATCGAAGGGGTTGGAGGCGCCGTTCGTGGTGCTGCTCGACACCCACCACAGCGATACGCGCGCCGACAGTGCCGGCATCCTGATCGACTGGCCGCCGGGTGCCGAGGCGCCCACGCATTTCTCCGCCTTCGGCAAGACGGCTGAACGCGGCCTTGCACGCGACCCGTTGTTCAAGCAGGAAGAAGACCTTGCCGAGCGCGAAAACTGGAACCTGCTGTACGTGGCAATGACGCGCGCACGGCAGGCGTTGATCGTCTCTGGCGTGGCCAACAAGCGCGACGCGTCTGCGGCGCAAGCAACAGACGAGGGCGACGTGCCGGATGTAGATGGCACCGCAAGCTGGTACACGTTGCTGGCAACGGCGGGTGTGGCTTCACCCGCGCCGATGGTTGAGGCCGCTGCCAATACGGATGTCTTTGCTGCTGAAGCCGAGGTCGTCTCGTATCACGATTTCCGGGCGCCGCTTACGGTCGCGGTGCGTGTCGGTAGCGCTGTTGCACAGGCGGACGGCGCGGGCGATCCGGTATTCGATCAGGGCGCTGTCGCGCAAGGCGAATTGCTGCACGCCGTATTGGAACGCCTGACGCGCCGCGGCGTGCCCGAGCAGGCTCCGGACGCGGCAACCATCGCGCGCTGGTTCGGCGCAACCGGTGCGACGGAAGCCGATGCCGCCCGCACTGCCGAAGCCGTGCGCCGCATGCTGGCTGCCAAAGCCCTGACGCACGTGTTCGACCCCGCGCACTTCGACGTGGCCCACAACGAAATCGAGCTCTTCAGCCCCGACGGCGCATTGCTGCGCATCGATCGCCTGATCGAGCGCGGTGATGACATCCTGGTGGTGGATTACAAGTTGCGTCTTTTGCCGGTCGAACGTGCAGCCTATGCCGATCAGTTGCGCGGCTACGTGGCCGCCGTCGCGCCGATGTATCCGGGCCGCACGGTGCGTGCGGGTGTGGCGACCGCGCAGGGTGACTGGATTGATTTGGAGTCGCTGCAGGAATCACCACGCAAGCCGGCACAGTCGTCACATGACGATAGCCAAGGCGCGCTGTTCTGACGCTGGCGACACAAACAAACGGGGGAGGGGCAATGCGGAAGGGAAAAGAGAAGGGGGACGAGCCTGACCCTCGGCACTGGCGGAAAACGGCTGTGGCTGCTTCGTTCCCGACCTGACCAGGTTGACCGCGCCACCATGCGAGGAGGCCCGTCCGACCGGCATTGTAACCGACTCGCGCATCCTCACCGGAATATCCTTGCAATTCACTCGGCGCGCACCATGTTCGAACCCTCGGAAAGCACGTCGGAAATCCACCTCGCTTTGCTACAATCCGCCGCATGAGTTATCAAGTGCTCGCCCGCAAGTGGCGCCCTCGCGATTTCACCACGCTCGTCGGTCAAGAGCACGTGGTGCGCGCGCTCACGCATGCGCTCGAACAGCAGCGCCTGCACCATGCCTACCTCTTCACGGGGACGCGCGGTGTCGGCAAGACCACGCTGTCGCGCATTCTCGCCAAATCGCTCAACTGCGTCGGTGCAGACGGGCAGGGCGGTATCACCGCGCAGCCGTGCGGCGTGTGCCGCGCCTGTACGGAGATCGATGCCGGGCGTTTTGTCGATTACATCGAGATGGACGCCGCGTCCAATCGCGGTGTCGACGAGATGGCTCAGCTGCTCGACCGCGCGGTCTATGCCCCGACGGTTGGCCGCTTCAAGGTCTACATGATCGACGAAGTGCACATGCTGACCAACCACGCCTTCAACGCGATGCTGAAGACGCTGGAAGAGCCGCCAGAGCACGTCAAGTTCATTCTCGCGACCACCGACCCGCAGAAGATTCCGGTGACGGTGCTGTCGCGCTGTCTGCAGTTCAACCTCAAGCAGATGCCGCCGGGGCACATCGTGTCGCACCTGGAGCACATCCTCGGTGAAGAGCACATCGCCCACGAGGCGAATGCGCTGCGCCTGCTGGCTGCCGCTGCACAGGGTTCGATGCGTGATGCGCTGTCGCTCACGGATCAGGCGATCGCTTACAGCGCCGGCGAGGTGAGTGAAGCTGCTGTGCGCGGCATGCTCGGTGCGATTGACCAGAGCTACCTCGTGCGCCTGCTCGATGCACTGGCCGACGAGAACGGCGCAGGACTCGTCGAGATTGCTGATGAGATGGCGGGGCGCAGCCTGAGCTTCTCGGGTGCACTGCAGGATCTGGCGTCGCTGCTGCAAAAGATTGCGCTGGCGCAGGTCGTGCCGGCCGCCGTGCAGGACGATTGGCCCGAAGCCGACGATGTGCGCCGACTGGCCGAGCGCTTCGACGCACAGTCGGTGCAACTGTTCTATCAATTTGCCAACCTTGGCCGCAATGAGTTGGCCTTGGCGCCCGACGAATACGCCGGCTTCACGATGACGCTGCTGCGCATGCTGGCGTTCCAGCCCGGGCAGTCGGGTGGCGACGCGACGCCGCCCTCGGGTGGTGGCGGTAAGCGGGTAGTGTCGTCTCCAGCGGCGAGTGTGCCGGCTGCATCCCCACGTCCGACCATGGCGGCTAGTGCGCCGGCAGTGGCGCCGGTTGCGCAGACGACGTCTGCGGCGCGTCCGGAGCCGGTGGTTGAGGCGCCGCGCGCAACTTATCAAGTGTCCCCGTCTGCGCCTGCAGCAGTGGCGCCAGCGGTTGAAACGCCGGCTGCGGCGCCCACCAGTGCACCAGCGCGCCGTTCGCCGGCCATGGAGGCATTGGCTGCAGCCCGTCAGGCGTCGAGCCGCGGTCGTGGCGGCGCCTCCGCACCGGCCGCGACGCCAGTGGCCGCTCCTGCACCAGTCGCACGCCCCGTTGCTGCCGCTGGGCCGCGCCCGAATCCGGTGGCTGCCCCGGCGTCGCCACCGCCGCGTCGTGAGCCGCGGGCTGCATCGGCTGCATCGCCCGACGATGGCCCACCGCCATGGGATGAAATGCCTGGCGAGTTTGCCTCGCCGTCGCTGGAAGAGATCGATGCCGCGTTCGCGGGCTGGGATTCGGCCTCGAACGCGCGTCCTGGCGCTTCTGCGCCGGCTACGGGTTCTGCGCCGGTCGAACCACCCGCCGTCGCGCCAGTACCGGTGCAAGCCAAGCCCGTTGCGCCGGAGCCCGTGGCGGCCGCCATGCCGCCTGACTTGAGTGCAAGCAGCCTCACCACGTTCGATGGTGACTGGCCCAAGCTTGCGGCCAGCTTGCCGATGCGTGGTCTGGCTCAGCAGCTTGCGCACCAGAGTGAACTGGTGGCAGTGGAGGGCGTGACCGTGCGCCTGCGCGTACCACTGCCGGCATTGACCGAAGCTGGTGTCGTGGAGCGGCTGGAAGCCGCGCTGACGGAGCACTTCGGCACGCCGATACGCGTGGCGTGCGACATCGGTGCTGCACGTGCGACAGCTGCCGCCGCCGATGCTGAGCTGCGCGCCCAACGCCAGCGTGATGCTGAAGATGCCATCGCTGCCAACCCGTTCGTGCAAGCGCTGGTGCGGGACTTTGCCGCGCAGGTCGTCCCGGGTTCGATCCAGCCGCACGCGCACTGAACACGCATTTCCAAACTGAACACCGGCGCACCCAATCAAGCGGTGCGCCTCGTATGACCCATTGCAAGGAGCAACAACCATGATGAAAGGCCAGATCGCCGGGCTGATGAAGCAAGCCCAGCAAATGCAGGAAAACATGAAGAAGGCGCAGGAAGCGCTTGCCCTGATCGAGGTGGAAGGCGTGTCTGGCGCTGGCCTCGTGAAGGTGGTGATGACCTGCAAGAATGACGTGAAGCGCGTGTCGATCGACCCGAGCCTGGTGGCCGAAGGCGAAGACAAGGAACTGCTGGAAGACCTAGTCGCCGCAGCGTTCAACGACGCCGTGCGCAAGGCCGAGGCCACCACGCAAGAGAAGATGGGCTCGCTCACGTCGGGTCTGGGTGGCATGGCGAGCATGCTGCCGCCGGGCTTCAAGCTGCCGTTCTAAGGTCACGCCCTAAATCACGCTGATTAGGATCGCGCCATGGTGCTGGAATCTGCGCTGCTGCACGTCAAGCCCGGCCAGGAAGCCGCCTTCGAGGCGGCTTTTGGCGAGGCCCGTCACATCATCGGTGCAATGCAGGGCTTTATTTCGCTGACGCTGTCACGCTGCGTGGAAAAGCCTGGCGACTACCTGTTGCTGGTGCAGTGGCAGACGCTGGAAGACCACACCGTGGGTTTCCGGCAGTCGGCCGAGTACCAGCGCTGGCGCGCACTGCTGCATCACTTCTACGATCCGATGCCGGAAGTGCTGCACCATACGCTGGTTTGGGAGCAGGCATGACGCGCGGCGGTTCGGGCACGCCATCGGCGCTGCAGATGCTGGTCGAGGCCCTGCGCGTACTGCCGGGCGTCGGCCCGAAGTCTGCGCAGCGCATGGCGTACTACCTGCTGCAGCATGATCGTGATGGTGCGGAGCGCCTGGCGCAGGCGCTGAGCGAGGCCACCGAATCGATCCAACATTGCAGCCGCTGCAACACCTTTACTGAGCAGGAAGTCTGCGAAACCTGCCTGGATTCGCGCCGTGATGCGTCTGTGCTGTGCGTGGTGGAAACGCCCGCCGATCAGATGATGATTGAGCAGACACTCACATATCGCGGCCAATACTTCGTGCTGATGGGGCGGCTCTCGCCGCTGGACAACATCGGCCCGAAGGAGATCCACCTCGAACGCTTGCTGGCCCGCGCGACCGATCCTGCGCTGGGCGGGCCCTGTGCCGAGGTTATCCTCGCCACCAACTTCACTAGCGAAGGCGAGGCCACCGCACACTACATCGGCGAGATGCTCAAGGCGCGCGGCATCAAGGCGACGCGTCTGGCGCGTGGCGTGCCGGTGGGTGGCGAGCTGGAATATGTCGACGCGGGCACGATCGCCCGCGCGGTGCTGGATCGGCGCCAGCTCTGATCTTCCGAACTTCCGAGGCGCTTTTTAGAACTCAGCGTGGATGCGCGCACCCACGATGGACACCGGGCCGCGATCCCGGTTGTACGCAGGGTGGACGACGTACTGATAGTTCAAGCCCAGCGTTAAGTGCTTCACGACTGCCCAGTTGTAGTACAGCTCGGCGATGCGCTCGGTGCCGTAGTTCAACGCGCCATCGCCGATCAGCACACCCATGCCGCCAGCCGCAAAGTATTGGCGTGCCGCGCCTGACAAGCCATTCACCACCACTGCCGCGCCAAACGTGTCGTTCGGGCGCCCCCAACGCGTGCCCTTGAGCGAGAGCCCTGCCGACACCGACTGGTTGATGTCGGTGAATTCGAACGTCTCCTTGCTGCCGTCGTTCATGCTGGCGCGGGCGAAGACCCCTACGTCATCAGTGACCTCTTGCTCCAGGTTCACCGCAATGCCGGGGCGCCAGGCGAGTCGCCGCACGAGACCGGTGTCCGGTGTGGTGCCGGTCTGTTGGGCCAGGTTCACTGCATCGCCGTAGCCGCCCATCTTGCCGCGCGAGGCGAACGCCAGCAGCTTGACTTTGCCGGGGCGGCCGAACCAGTTCTGGCGCGCTTCGAATTCCCCCACCCACTGGTATTGCTTCCATGTGGTGTCGATGGTGATGCTGTTGGGCACGTTCGACAGTGCGAACAAGCCGCCGCGCAGCGTCCACCACGATTGCGTCCACTCCACCGCCAAGCCGTGCGTGTAACCCCAGGCGTCCGCGGCGTAGTCAAACGCGCCGGCATCGACGACCGACCAGTTCAGGAAGTCACCGCGCGGGTCGTGCGCATAGGTGTTCGTATCAAAGATGTCGACGACCGAGAATTTGCCGACGGTGATGGTCAGGTTGTTGGCCGAATGGCTGCCGGCAAGCTGGTTGGGCCCGCTCTCTACTGCCTGTTGCTCGCCACCCAGATCGATGACTTGTCGCAGGAACAGGCGCGGCAGCTTGCGATACGGGGTGTTGTTGCCAACTTTGTAGGCTTCCGCACTGGAGAAGCCGGCCAGCCCGACCGTGTTGTTCAGGCCGAAACCCTGGTCGACTTCGGGGTTGGCGTACAGCTCTGCACCTTTCCATAGACGCACGCCAAGATAAAGCGTGATGTCGGCCGTCTCTTTGTTATTGGTCTCTGGTGTCAGGCTGTTTGTGCCGCTATACGGCGCGTGGAACGACGGGTGCCATTGCGTCACATTGGTGAACTGCCCGTGAATGTTCCAGCGTTCGGGCTCTGGGATGTCCGCAGGCGGGGTGTCGGCATCTGCTGCCAGGGCAATCCCCTGCAGGCCCAGCGTTAGCATGACGGCCATCAGGGCCTGCCGGGCGGTGCCGGCACGCTTGGTACGGTGAAAAAAAGACCGGGGTGCGAGGCGAAGAGACGAGGATGGCATGGGCGCAACGTAGAGGGCAGCCGCTAGAATTCCAGGGTTGTGCGCTCGGAATAGGCAAAAACCCGGCGATAGTAAACGCCGTGTCATGACCAACCGGTGAAAACCGCGCCGTTTGCACGAACCTGTCGCATTTCTCCAACTCCGCCAGATGGCTTCACGATGAACCTTGCCCGCTTCGATCTCGTCACCCTCGGCCTGTTTGTGGCGGTGGCCCGGCTGGGCAGCATTTCTGCTGGGGCGCGGCAATCACACCTGGCCGTGGCCGCGGCAAGCAAGCGGATTTCCGACCTAGAGGCCGCAGTGGGCGCGCCGCTGCTGTATCGCCATGCTGCTGGCGTGGAGCTGACTGAGGCTGGCCAGGCATGCTTTCGCCATGCCGTGGGCATTCTGCAGGACGTCGAACGCATGGCCGGCGCGCTGTCGGACTTTGCCGCCGGCACACGCGGGCAGGTGCGTGTGTGGGCCAATACCTCGTCGATCACGCAGTTCCTGGCCGATGACCTGGCTGCCTTCATGCTGGCCAATCCGGCCATCCGCATCGCGCTGGAGGAGCAGGACAGTGGCGATATCGTCGCCGCGCTGCGCGAGAACCGTGCAGACCTCGGCATCTTCGCCGCCGGCACACCATGCGATGGGTTGCAATCGTTTGACTACCGCGAGGACGATCTCGCCCTTGTCACGCCGCGCAACCACCCGCTGGCAGGCCGCAAGCAGGTGAGTTTTGCCGATGCGGTGGAGTTCGATTTCGTCAGCCTGCCGCCGGGCACGTCACTGGCCGCGCAACTGCTGGAAGAGAGCCAGCGCCTGGGCAAGCCGCTGCGCTTGCGCATTCAGGTGCGCAGCTTCGAGGCGGTCTGCCGCATGGTGGCCTCGGGTCTGGGCGTGGGGGTGCTGCCGCGTATTGCCGCACAGGGACACGTGTCGGGCCTGCCGGGTGCGGGCCTCGCATTGGTGCCGCTGCAAGACGAGTGGGCACATCGCCGTCTGCTGGTGGGCGTGCGCGACCCGGAGGCACTCACCAGTTCTGCGCGCCTGTTGATGACGCATCTACTCGGCAATCCTGCCGCACTCTGAGAACCTGTTCATGATCCTACTGCGCAGCCCGATCTTGGCACTGCGATGCTCGCCGTACTCTTGTACGGCTGCGCTTCTCCTGCCAACCTCGGGCCGCTCGCTACGGATCGTGAACAGGTTCTGAATTCAACGTTCTCTATACGACCATGCCGACACAGGTTTTGCAGAACATCCGCGTGCTCGAACTCGGGCAATTGATTGCCGGGCCGTTTGCCGCCAAGACGCTCGCCGATTTCGGCGCACAGGTCATCAAGATCGAGCCGCCGGGTCAGGGCGATCCGCTGCGCAAATGGCGGATGCTGCATGAAGGCACCTCGGTCTGGTGGGAGGCGCAGTCGCGCAACAAGCAGTCTGTCTGCGTGGATTTGCGTGTGCCCGAGGGCCAGGAGGTGGTGCGCAAGCTGGCCGCCGAGGCCGACGTGCTCATTGAAAATTTCCGCCCCGGCACGATGGAGAAGTGGGGTCTGTCGTACGAGGCGCTGTCCGCCATCAATCCAAAGCTCATCATGCTGCGCGTATCGGGCTACGGTCAGACTGGCCCCAAGCGCGACGAGCCGGGCTTTGCAGCGATTGCCGAGGCGATGGCCGGCCTGCGCTACCTGACCGGTGAGCCGGGGCGCCCGCCTGCGCGTGCTGGACTGTCGCTGGGCGACACGATTGCCGGGTTGCACGGTGCGCTCGGCGTGCTGCTCGCGCTCTATGAACGCGACGCGCGCGGCGGCAAGGGGCAGGTGATCGACGTAGCCTTGTATGAGTCGGTCTTCAACCTGACGGAGAGTTTGCTGCCGGAGTACTCGGTATTCGGCGCCATTCGCCATCCGGCAGGCGGGGCATTGCCTGGCATTGCGCCATCCAATGCCTATCGCTGTGCGGGCGGCGAATACGTCTTGATTGCCGCGAACGGTGACAACATCTTCCGCCGCCTGATGCAGCGCATGGGCCGACCAGACCTCGCCGATGATCCAGGGCTTGCGCGCAACGATGGCCGCGCCGCCCGCGTCGACGAGATCGATGCCGCTATCAACGCGTGGACGGGAGCGCTTCCCATTGCGGAGGTTCTGGCTGCGCTGCAAGAGGCCGAGGTGCCCAGTGGCCCGATCTACACCATCGCTGACATTGCCGCCGACCCGCACTATCGCGCGCGGGGTGTCATCGAGACCGTGCGTGCGCAGTCGGGCATCGATGTGGAGATGCCGGGTGTGGTGCCCAAGCTTTCCGGCACACCCGGTGCGGTACAGGCCAGCGCTCCGCGCCTGGGTCAGCACACACGCGACGTGCTGCGCAGCCATGGCCTGACCGACGCGCAGATCGATGCGTTGGCCGCACAAGGCGTGATTGCCGAGGCGGCAAGCTAAGGAGCTAGGACCATCCCGCATGTTGTGTGGCAAATCGTTGCGGTAATATCGCCGCCAAGGCAGTGAACGCTGGAGAACCTGTTCTCGATCCGTAGTGAGCATCGCAGAGCCAAGATCGGGGCGCGCAGTAGGATCGTGGACAGGTTCGCAGAACAACGCATTCAGGAGACAAGCATGGGGACACGAGGCATCAGCCGCTGGGCAAAATGGATGGGCGCAGCGCTATGCGCGACGAGCCTGCTGGCAGCCAGCCCCGCCGTGCTGGCGCAGGGCAAGCCGGAGAAGAGCAAGGTGACCATCGCCGTGGGCGGCAAGGCCTTGTTCTACTACCTGCCGCTGACGATTGCCGAGCGCTTGGGCTACTTCAAGGACGAAGGCCTGGATGTCGAGATCGTCGACTTTGCCGGCGGTGCCAAGGCACTGCAGGCCGTGGTGGGCGGCAGCGCGGACGTGGTGAGCGGCGCCTACGAGCACACGCTGGTGTTGCAGGCCAAGGGCCAGATGTACCAGGAGTTCGTGCTGCAAGGCCGCGCCCCGCAGATCGTGCTGGCGGTCAACAACAAGACGATGCCCAACTACAAGTCGATCGCTGACCTGAAAGGCAAGAAGATCGGCGTGACGGCCCCGGGCTCGTCGACCAACATCATGGTCAACTACGTGCTGGCCCGCGCCGGCATCAAGCCGAATGAGGTGTCGATCATCGGTGTGGGCCCGAGCAACGGTGCCATTGCGGCCATCCGCGCAGGGCAGATCGACGCGCTGGCCAACCTGGACCCGGTCATGTCGATGCTCACGCAGAAGAACGAAGTGCGCGTCGTTTCCGACACCCGTACGCTGGCCGATACCAAGGCCGTCTTCGGGGGCAACATGCCGGCTGGCTGCCTGTACGCATCCACTGCGTTCATCCAGAAGAACCCAAACACGACACAAGCGCTGACCAACGCCATGGTGCGTGCGCTGAAGTGGCTGCAGAAGGCGGGCCCGTCGGACATCGTCAAGACCGTGCCGGAAGCCTACCTGCTGGGGGATCGCGCGCTGTATCTGGCGGCCTGGGACAAGGTGCGTGAGGCCATCTCGCCAGATGGCGCAATGCCCGCCGACGGCCCGACCACGGCACTGCGTACGCTGTCGGAGTTCGACGCGGAAGTGAAGGGCAAGCAGATCAAGCTGGACCAGACCTTCACCAACGCCTTCGTGCAAAAGGCCAACGCGAAGTACCACTAAGTCCAACAGACTCTTATCCTGCGCCCGGTCCAGCCGGGCGCATTGCTTTCTTGGTAGCCAACAGGCAGACACCATGACGACGCCCGCGCTTTCGTTCGACCAGATTACCTGTACCTTCCTCTCGCCTGACAAACCGGGCCAGCGCTACACCGCCGTGCAGAACACGACGCTGGATATCCAGGCCGGCGAGTTCGTCTCGGTGGTGGGCCCGACCGGCTGTGGCAAATCCACCTTGCTGAACCTGGCGGCGGGGCTGTTGCAACCATCGTCAGGGCAGGTGCGCGTGTTCGGCGAACCGCTGGCCGGCATCAACCGCCGCGCCGGCTACATGTTCCAGGCTGAAGCACTGATGCCGTGGCGCAGCGCGCTCGACAATGTGCTGGCCGGGCTGGAATTCCGCGGCACGCCCGACAAGGAAGCGCGCGAACTGGCGATGTCGTGGCTGACGCGCGTGGGTCTGGCCGGGTTTGAAGATCGCTACCCGCATCAACTCTCCGGCGGCATGCGCAAGCGTGTGAGCCTGGCGCAAACGTTGGTGCTCGACCCCGACATCATCCTCATGGACGAGCCGTTTTCTGCGCTCGACATCCAGACGCGCCAGTTGATGGAGAACGAGGTGCTTGACCTCTGGGCCGCCAAGCGCAAGGCCGTGCTGTTCATCACACACGATCTGGACGAGGCCATTGCCATGAGCGACCGCGTGGTCGTGCTGTCGGCCGGCCCCGGCACGCACCCGATTGGCGAGTTCGTGATCGACCTGCCGCGCCCGCGCGATGTGGCCGAGATCCGTGATCAAGCCGGCTTCGTCAACCTGCACGCCCGCATCTGGGATGTGTTGCGCGAAGAAGTGCTCAAGGGTTACCAGCAGCATCGCCGCGTGGCCTGAACCGAATTCGACTGATCTCTCTCATGGCTAATCGTCCGCTCTCTCCGTTCACGCTGCGCGCCTGGCAGCTTGGCCTCCTCGTCGTCACGCTGGGTGTTTGGCACTTCGCTACGCGCTCGCAAGACGTCGCATTTTTCTTCGGTGAACCGCTCATCGTTGCGCAGCGCATCTGGGCATGGTTCGTTACCGAAGGGGATATTTACCAACACCTTGGGGTGACGCTGGCGGAAACCGTGCTGGCCTTCGTGATCGGCACGGCCACCGGCCTGGGCGCTGGGCTGTGGCTGGCGCTGAGCCCTGCGGTGTCTGCGGTGCTCGACCCGTACATCAAGGCCGCCAACTCGATGCCGCGCGTGATCCTGGCGCCCATCTTCGGCGTGTGGTTCGGGCTGGGGATCTGGTCGAAGGTTGCGCTGGCGGTCACGCTGGTGTTCTTCATCGTGTTCTTCAACGTCTACCAGGGCGTGAAAGAAGTGAGCCCCGTGGTGCTGTCCAATGCGCGCATGCTGGGGGCCTCGCAGCGACAGCTGTTGCGCTTCGTCTATCTGCCGAGCGCAACGAGCTGGGTGTTCTCGTCGCTGCATACGTCGGTGGGTCTGGCGTTTGTGGGGGCAGTGGTGGGCGAGTACCTGGGCTCTGCGCGCGGCGTCGGTTACCTGATCCTGCAGGCCGAGGGCACGTTCGACATCAACACCGTGTTTGCCGGCATTGTCGTGCTGACAGTGTTTGCGCTGGTGCTCGACTGGCTGGTCGGTCTGGTGGAAAAGCGTCTGATGCGCTGGCAGCCCAAGACCGGCGAAACCGAAAAGCTCTGAACACCCGAAGTAGGCTCACTGAAGGTCACAACAACCCTGCCGTGAGCAGGGTTGTGCAACTAGACGGTCGGTCTACTACAATCCGATTCACCATGAGCAAGCACCCCGAACCCGTCACCGCTGAAGGCACCGAAGCCCGGCACGACACCCGCGACCGCATTCTGGACGCCGGCGCCGAGCTGATCCTCGGGCGTGGCTTCTCGGCCGTGGGGCTGGCGGAAATCCTTGGCCGTGCGCAGGTGCCCAAGGGGTCGTTCTATTACTACTTCGGCTCCAAGGAAGACTTTGGCGTTGCCATGCTGGAGCGCTACTTCCAGGACTACGACGCGGGTGTCGTCAGCCTGTTCAACGACACGCGCCTGACCGCACGCGAACGGCTGCTGCGGTACTTCACTGCCTGGATTGACCTGCACGAGCGCAGCGCATGCGAAGTCACCTGCCTGGCCGTCAAGTTGTCGGGTGAGGTGTCGGACCTGTCGGAACCGATGCGCAAGGTGTTGTCGACGGGGATGACACGCATGGTGGATCGCATTGCCAGCGTGATTGAGGCGGGTGTCGCCGATGGTTCGCTCGCACCGGTGAGCGATGCACGCCATCTGGCTGAAGGTCTGTATGCCATGTGGATGGGCGGGGCGCTGCTGGCCAAGGCACACCGGACGTGTCGCGGCGTTCCGGAGCTGCGTGGCGCAAACTGAAATCTTGCTGGCCAAGCCAACACATTGATCGCAACCGAATCCATTGCCGGCGAGGCACGTTCCTCGCTTTTTTTTTTTTGACTCCGGTTCTAGATGACCGGTCGAATAGTAATAAGCATTCTCTCTTTCTGGAGCTGATATGACCCAACAACTGTTGTCGCCTGTCCAGGTCGGTCGCACGACCCTCGCCAACCGCATCGTCATGGCGCCGCTCACGCGTTCGCGCGCCGGCCAGCCCGGCGACGTGCCGACGGAGCTGAACGTGACCTACTACGCGCAGCGTGCGACAGCCGGCCTGATCGTGACGGAAGCCACGCAAATTTCCCGCCAGGGCCAGGGTTACGCCTGGACGCCGGGCATGTACACCGACGCACAGGAAGCCGGCTGGAAGGCCGTGGTGGATGCGGTGCACGCCAAGGGTGGTCGCATCTCACAGCAGCTCTGGCACGTGGGCCGCATCTCGAACACGCTGCTGCAAGAGAACGGCCAGGCGCCGGTCGCGCCGTCGGCCATCGTCGCCAAGGGCGCGCAGAGCTTTGTCGTGCACCCTGACGGCACGCCGGGCAACGAGCCCACCAGCGAGCCGCGCGCGCTGGCGACGGAAGAAATCCCGGGCATCATTGCGCAGTACCGTCAGGCCGTACTGCGTGCACGCCGCGCCGGCTTTGATTTCGTCGAAATCCATGCCGCCAACGGTTACCTGCTGCACCAGTTCCTTTCCACCAACAGCAATCAGCGCACTGATCAGTACGGCGGCTCGCTGGAAAACCGTGCGCGCCTGATTCTGGAAGTCGTCGATACGGCCATTGCCGAAATCGGCGCGGATCGCGTTGGCATTCGCTTGTCGCCGCATTTTGTTGCGCACGACATCGCAGATGCCGAAGCCGAGGCCAGCGCGCTGTATCTCGCACGTGAGCTGACCAAGCGTGGCATCGCCTACCTGCACATCGCCGAGCCGGATTGGGCGGGTGGTCCAGAACTGTCCACCGAATTCCGCCGCCAATTGCGCGATGCCTTCAAGGGCACGCTCATCGTCTGCGGCCAGTACAGCGCGGAAGAGGGTGAGCAGATGGTGGCTTCGGGTCTGGCCGATGCGGTGGCCTTTGGCCGTCCGTTTATCGCCAACCCGGATCTGGTGGCGCGCTTCCGTGCTGGTGCAACGCTCAACAAGCCGGATCGCAACACCTACTACGGCGGCCAGGAAAAGGGCTACACCGACTACCCGACGCTGGAAGAAGCGGCCTAATCAGTACGGGCTGTCCCAACAAAAAAGCCGCGCTGGCGATTGCCTAGCGCGGCTTTTCTATTCGGCGTGCGGGTAACGCTCAGGGCTGGATGACCACCTTGCCCGTCACCTTGCGTGCCGCCATGTCCAGCAGCGCCTGCGTGGTCTGCTCCAGCGGATAGCGCGCTGAAATATGCGGACGAATCTTGCCTTCTTTCATCCAGCCGATCATCTGCATCATATTGGCCAGATTGGCCTTCGGCTCGCGACGCGCGAACTCGCCCCAGAACACGCCTACCAACGACGCGCCCTTGAGCAGCGCCAGGTTCAGCGGCATCTTGGGGATTTCACCGTTGGCAAAGCCCACCACTAGATAGCGGCCGCGCCAGGCGATCGAACGGAACGCCGGCTCTGCATAGATGCCGCCAACCGGGTCATAGATCACGTCCGGGCCCTTGCCGTCCGTCAGTTCCTTGATGCGTTCGCGCAGGTCTTCGGTCGCGTAGTTGATCAGCGCATCGGCGCCGTGGTCCTTGCAGACAGCGAGCTTTTCATCGCTCGACGCAGCGGCAATCACGCGCGCGCCGATGGCCTTGCCGATTTCGATGGCCGCCAGCCCCACGCCGCCCGCCGCACCCAGCACCAGCATCGTTTCGCCCGCCTTCAGTTGGCCGCGATCGACCACCGCATGGTGCGACGTGCCGTAGGTGAGGGTGAACGCTGCTGCCGTATCAAACGCCATGCCCGGCGGCATCGGCATCACCACCTTGGCCGACGCTTTCACCTGCGAGGCAAATGCACCCTGGCCAAGGAACGCGATCACGTGGTCGCCCGCTTTCACATGCGACACACCATCGCCCACCGCGTTGACCACGCCCGCCACTTCCGAGCCCGGTGTGAACGGCAGCTCCGGCTTGAACTGGTATTTGTTCTGGATGATTAGCACGTCGGGAAAATTCACCCCCGCGGCCTTCACGTCGATGACAACTTCGCCAGCGCCCGGCGAGAGGTCCGGCAGCGTTTCAATCACCAGCGATTCGGGCGGGCCCCAGGTCTTGCAGACGACGGCTTTCATGGTGTGTCTCCTGAACGGTCTTGCGTTGGATGGTTCGCGTGTCTCGCATGCTTCGTGCGCGATCTCGTCTGGCAGTGTAACCGAATAAAAGCACGGTCGTTCGATTCGATCGCGGGCCGTGCGGTGGGCAATCGGTTGGACGATATATCGATCGGTTTTTGTAAGCGTGTACTACGTGCTCGTGAGCACGATTCGTTAACGTTGCTCGGTTACAATCCGCGCCATGCATATTCTTATCGCCAACGACGACGGATACCTCGCGCCAGGTCTCGCCGCGCTGCACCGTGCGCTCAGCCCCCTGGGCCGCGTAACGGTGGTGGCACCGGAGCAGAATCACAGCGGTGCATCCAACTCGCTCACGCTCCAGCGTCCGCTATCGGTGTTTGAAGCAACGGACGGTGCCCAGAAGGGTTTCCGCTTCGTCAACGGCACCCCGACGGACTGCGTCCATATCGCCCTGACCGGCATGATCGAAGAGAAGCCCGACCTGGTCGTCTCTGGTATCAACCAGGGGCAGAACATGGGCGAGGACGTGCTGTATTCCGGCACCGTCGCTGCCGCCATCGAGGGGTATCTGTTCGGTATTCCGTCGATCGCGTTTTCGCAGGTCGATAAGGGCTGGACACACCTCGATGCTGCCGAGCGCGTCGTCCGCGAGGTGGTCGAGCGCTACCTGTCCGATCCGCTCGAGGGGCAGATGCTCCTGAATGTGAACATTCCGAATCTGCCATACAGCGAACTTGGCGGCTGGCGTGCCACGCGCTTGGGCAAGCGGCACCAGTCGCAACCGGTGATCCGCCAGGCCAACCCGCGCGGCGAACCGATCTTCTGGGTCGGCGCCGCCGGCGACGCCAAGGACGCCAGCGAAGGCACCGATTTCCATGCGGTCGCGCACGGTTTTGTCTCATTGACGCCGCTGCAGCTCGATCTGACCGACACGGCGCAGTTGCGCACCGTGCGCCGCTGGCAGACGCCATGATCGCCACGGTGGCCCATGTCTGAACATTCGCGCGGCCGGCGCTTTCCTCTGACGCTTGACGCGGTGGTCGAGCGCAAGCCGGTGGAGCGCCAGCGCGAGACGCGCATCTCGTCCGGTGTGAGTGCCGTTTCCCGGCCGACGCCAGCGCGTGCGGCGTCGGTCGAGCGCGTGCAGTCCGCGTCGGCTCCAGCGCCTGCTCCGCAGCGGGTGGCGGGCGTTGACGCTGCGGTCGGTGCCGTCGCGGCGAGTGCCGTACAGGCGCGTACGGCCGCTGCGCATGCGGCAGCAGGCGGTATGGCATCGGATCGTGCGCGCCAGGCATTGGTTGGACGCGTGCAAGCCGCGGGTGTGAGCGATAAGCGCGTGCTGGCCGCGATTGGCTCGGTGCCGCGCCATCTATTCGTGGATGCTGGCTTGGCCTCGCAAGCCTATGAAGATTCCGCGCTGCCAATTGGTCATCAGCAAACGATCTCGAAGCCCTCGGTGGTCGGCCGGATGATCGAGTTGTTGCTGCGCGAGCGTCCCGCGCGTGCGCAAAGCTTGCCGCTTGCGCGCGTGCTCGAAATTGGAACTGGCTGCGGCTATCAGGCCGCCGTGCTGTCTCAGGTGGCCGACGAGGTGTATTCGATCGAGCGTATCCGTCCGCTGCATGAGAAAGCGAAAGCGAACTTGCGGCCACTCCGCGTGCCAAACATCCGCCTGCATTACGGCGACGGCATGCTGGGGTTGCCGAAAGCAGCACCGTTCGACGCCATCATCCTGGCCGCAGCCGGAATGGAGGTGCCGCAGGCGCTGCTCGACCAGCTTGCCGTTGGCGGTCGCTTGATCGCCCCGGTGGCGATTGACCGCAATAGCAGTGGCTCGGGCCCGGCGCAGCAGTTAGTGCTGATCGAGCGCCGCAGCCGCTTCCAGTTTCACAGTACCGCGCTTGAAGGCGTTTTCTTTGTCCCTTTAAAATCAGGAACTGTTTAGCATGTTCATTTCCCGGAGTTCCATGAACCCTCCAAGCCCCGCACGCACCGGCCGGCTTGCCGTGGCGATGGTGTCGGCCGCACTGCTGGCGGCTTGCGCATCCTCCGGCAACCAGGCACCCGTTCTCGACCGCACCTCGCGTGCCGGTACCACCTCCGCTGCCTCACAAGAGCCGCCGCCCCCCGGCTACTATCGAGTCAAGCGCGGCGATACGCTGTACAGCATCGCTCTGCGCAACGGCCAGGCACCGCGTGATCTTGTGGCGTGGAACAACATCCCGAATGCGAATCAGATCGAGGTCGATCAATTGATACGCGTCGTACCGCCGAACGCGGATGTCAGTAGCAGCGGCGCGGTTGTTACGCCGGTCCGCTCGGGCAACACGAGCGCGCAGCCGGTCGATTCCACGCCTGCAACGTCACCCACATCCACGTCCAGCGCCTCTGCCGGGGCAAGCGATAGCGCAATCGCACTGGCCTGGCCGGCACGTGGCGCGCTCCTCAATCGCTTCGATGACAAGGCCAACAAGGGCATCGACATCGGTGGCAAACGTGGTGACGCCGTGGTCGCTGCAGATGACGGAAAAGTGATCCACGTCGGACCCTTGCGTGGGTACGGGAATCTTGTCATCATCAAGCACAACGACACGTTCCTGACCGCCTACGGCAACAACGACAAGGTTCTGGTCACCGAGCAATCCACGGTCAAGAAAGGGCAGAAGATCGCAGAAATGGGCAGTACCGATGCGGATCGCGTGAAGCTTCACTTCGAAGTGCGCCGCAACGGTAAGCCGGTCGATCCGATGCGCTTCCTGCCGCCTCAATAGAGGAATGCATGCCGCGCCAGAAAGCCGCTACGCCCGCCACCCCCGCCGATGACAACATCGACGCTGCAGATGGCCAAAGCACCCAGAATGGGCGCGCGGGGCGGCGTGCGCGCGGCGCGGCGCAACCTCCGGCGGAAGAGATCGAGGTTGTCGACACACTGATCGACGATCTGCCTGCCGCAGAGCCAGTCGACGTCAACGACGTTTCCGACAGTGCCGACGAGCCTGACGAAGACGAAGACGACGAAGAGGAATCGGAAGAGGCCGCACCGGAGGAGGATTTCCGCAAGGTGCTGCAGGCCGAATTGGCTGCCGATACCGTCCAGCACTATCTCAATCGCATCAGCATCAAGCCGTTGCTCACGCCGGCCGAGGAGCTGCATTTCTCGACCTTGGCAAAGGCGGGCGAGTTTGCCGCGCGGCAAGTGATGATCGAGCGCAACCTGCGCCTCGTTGTCAGCATCGCAAAGGGCTATTTGAACCGCGGCGTGCCGCTGCTTGATCTGATCGAAGAGGGCAACCTCGGTCTGATGCACGCGATTGAGAAGTTCGATCCAGAGCGTGGCTTCCGTTTCTCGACCTACGCCACGTGGTGGATCCGCCAAAGTATCGAGCGCGCCATCATGAACCAGGCGCGTACGGTTCGCCTGCCGGTCCACGTGATTCGTGAGCTCAATCAGGTGCTGCGCGCCAAGCGCCATCTGGAAAAGAGCGGGGTGGATGGACGCGATGCGAGCCTGGAAGACATCGCACACCTGCTCGGCAAGACCACGGATGAAGTGCAGGACGTGCTCTCGCTCAACGAGCATACGACCTCGCTCGATACGCCGTTCGATCTCGATCCGGGCACCAGCCTCCTCGATTTCCTGTCGGATGAGCATGGTGCTTCGCCGGATCAGGAGGTGGCGCATCGCGAGCTGTCGCAACTGATGAAGTCGTGGTTGGCGCGCTTGTCCGACAAGCATCGCTACGTGGTCGAGCGCCGCTTCGGCCTCAACCACATCGAACCTGCCACGTTGGAAGAGCTGGCTGCTGAGATGGGCCTCACGCGCGAACGCGTGCGCCAGATCCAGCAAGAAGCGCTGGTCAAGCTCAAACGCCATTTCGCCTCACAAGGCGTGCGCAAGGACGCGGTGCTGTAAGGCGCCGCTGTCCAGTTCGCCCTATCAATCGTTACGTAGCTCCAGCAGCATCGGCTGATGGTCCGATGCCTGCGTGGCGCTGTTCACCTCCACGCGCAGCACGCGCGACTTCAGAGGTTCGCTGATCAGCATGTAGTCGCACGCGTAGGCCGGCTCGGTCCAGTCGGTGCGATCGTGTACGCCGAAGGTTGGCGGCTGCGGCGTTGCGCCATGTGCAATCTCCCACGCATCGTGCAGTGCCGGTTCCCGTGAAAATGGAACCGTTGCCAGGCGCTTGGGCGTGGAGTTAGGCTTGCAATTGAGGTCGCCGCAGATGATCGTGGCGGTCGTTTGCGCAAGCGGTCGGAACGGGCCAGCCGCTGACTCCGCGCCAAGTACGGGCGGGTGCGCCGCGCGACCACAGCCTTCCGCGTGAATTGCCCGTAGCGCGTCGATCTGTGCCAGTCGCTGGGTCTCTGAGTAGTACTCCAGATGTGTCGTGATGATGCGCAGTGGTCCGAATGCGGTCTGCATGAGCGCTTCGATGGCCATGCGCGGCATCGCCGGTGTGGCATCCGGTGGCCAGGGCAGTGCGTGGCGCATGACGTAGAGCACCGACAGGCGCGTGGCGATCGCATTGCCGAAGCGCTGCACGTGCGCGCCGTCATGGCGCTCAAGCGCAAAGCCGCCGATCACGGTGTATTCCGGGCCGAGCGCATCAGCGAGTTCGCCCCACTGGTTGGCGCTCGGGTGGCCGGGCAGGTTGCCGAAGCCGCAGGTGACTTCCTGCAGGCAGAGCACGTCGAAGTCAGCCATTGCGCGCGCTTCGGTGAGTTGGCGCATGAGGTCGACGCGCCCGTCCGCGCCTCGGCCCCACTGGATGTTCCACGTCAGGATAACGGTGCCCATGCGGGTCCTCCGGTGTCTTACAATGCCGCCCTTGTCCCCAATTTGTTCAGGCTCGCCCGTGTCTCAAGCTGCACCCACCGCCACGCCGTCGTCTTCCGATTCCGCAACTGCCGCGCCGGCCAAGGCCCCGCGTGGGCGAAGGAAGCCCGAGATGCCGGTAGCCGGCCCATTGGAGATTGTCTCGCTCGATGGCGAGGCGCGCGGCATTGGCCGTCTGGCCAACGAGGATGGCACGCCGGGCAAGGTTGTCTTCGTAGAAGGCGCGTTGCCGGGTGAACTGGTGACGTATCGCAGCCGCCGCGTGAAGCCGTCGTACGAGCAGGCGAGTGTGGTGAGCATTCTGCGCCAGTCCGCCTCGCGTGTGACGCCGCAGTGCCAGTTCTTTGGCGTGTGTGGCGGCTGCTCGATGCAGCATCTCGATTCGCGCGCGCAGGTCGCCATCAAGCAGCGTGTGCTGGAGGACGATCTGTGGCACTTGGCTAAGTTGCGCCCAGACGTCGTGTTCCGGCCGATTGCAGGGCCGGATTGGGGCTATCGCTATCGCGCCCGTTTGACGGTACGTCACGTGGCAGCCAAGGGTGGCGTGCTGGTGGGCTTTCACGAGCGAAAGAGCAGTTATGTGGTCGACATGACCTCATGCGAAGTGCTGCCGCCGCATGTCTCGGCGCTGCTGGTGCCGTTGCGTGGGCTGGTGGGGCGTCTCTCCATCTTCCAGCGTATGCCGCAGATCGAACTGGCTGTCGGTCAGGATGTGACGGTGCTGGTGCTGCGCAACCTCGAGCCGCTCACCGCCGCTGACGAGGCGGAGCTGCGCGCGTTTGCTGATCAGCACAACGTTCAATTCTGGCTGCAGCCCAAGGGGCCGGATACGGTGTATCCGTTCTATCCGCTCGACCGTGCGCTGACGTACACGCTGCCCGAGTTCGGCATCACGATGCCGTTCAAGCCGACAGATTTCACGCAGGTCAATCACCAGATCAACCGTGTACTGATGTCGCGGGCGCTGAAGCTGCTGGATGCGCAGCCGGGCGATCGCTTGCTCGACCTGTTCTGCGGGATCGGCAATTTCACGCTGCCAATGGCCACGCGCGCCCGCGAGGTCATGGGCATCGAAGGCAGCGAAGCGCTGACTACGCGTGCGCTCGCCAATGCTCAGCACAACGGGCTCGATGTGAAGACGACGTTCGCTTGCCGCAACCTCTTCGAAGTGACTGCGGACGATATTGCCGCGCTGGGCAAGTTTGACCGCTGGTTGGTCGATCCGCCGCGTGAAGGGGCACTGGCTGTTTCCAAGGCGTTGGCAGAGCTGGCGCAACGCGGTGGTGGCGCGCTGACGCTCCTGCCCAAGCGTATCGTCTATGTGTCGTGCAACCCGGCGACGTTGGCGCGCGACGCGGGCTTGCTGGTGCACGAAGCTGGTTACCGGTTGGCTGGGGCGGGTGTGGTGAACATGTTCCCGCACACGTCGCACGTGGAGTCGATGGCAGTGTTTGAACGCGACTGATCCGCTATCGCGTATCTCTCAGGCAAAGAAAAACCGGCGCACCAGGCGCCGGTTTTTTTCGCTGCGCTGTTTCCAGCGCGCTGCGAGTACTTAGTTCCGATTGCCGCCGAAGATCCCCAGGATCGCCAGCAGGTTCGTAAAGATGTTGTAGACGTCCAGGTAGATCGCCAGCGTGGCGGTCACGTAGTTGGTCTCGCCGCCGTTCACGACGCGTTGCACGTCGAACAGGATGTAGGCCGAGAAGATCGCGATGGCCAGCACCGAGATCGTCAGCATCATCGCGGGCATTTGCAGCCAGATATTGGCCACCGATGCGACGATCAGTACCAGTACGCCCATGAACAGCCACTTGCCCAGGCCCGAGAAGTCCCGCTTGCTGACCGTGGCCACCGTCGCCATCACGCCGAAGATGATCGCCGTGCCGCCGAATGCCGTCATGATCAGCGCCGCGCCGTTCGAGTAGCTGCCGAGCGTGAAGCCGATCAGGCGCGACAGCATCAACCCCATGAAGAACGTGAAGCCGAGCAGTAATGCCACACCCAGGCCGCTGTTCTTGAAGCGCTCGATGGCGTAGAAGAAGCCAAACGCCACGGCCATGAAGATGATGAAGCCCATCAGCGGGCGGCCACCCATCAGGTTGAAGCCAGTGGTGACGCCGATCCACGCACCGAGGATGGTGGGGATCATCGAAAGCGCGAGCAGCCAATAGGTATTGCGCAGCACACGGTTGCGGACGGCCAACGCGCCGGCGGTGCCGGAAGCGCCAAAACCGTACGTGTTGAGTTGGTTGTCCATGCGAACTCCTTGGGTGAATGACATTGCAGACAATGCGACGACGTTGCGAATGTGGCATCCACAGTGCGCTTTTGCAAGTCGCGTCGTCCTTACTTTGAGCGGGCAGGATGCCATGCGGTTCCGGCGTCCGGGCGATGATCGCGTCGGAAAGGGCACTTCCGGGGTGACTTTTTATGCTCTCAATAAGGCAATCCTAAGCCCGTTCCCCTTGTCACGTCGCGCGAGGCGGGCAGAGTGATGCATGGATCGCCTTCGGCGGCAGTTGGGCGCTAGGCGGGGTTGCACCGCTTGACATCCAATCTGGCTGCGCCCCGTGTTAGAATCTAACGTTTATCTTTCACGTAACACCTTCATTTTTTGGAGTTTTTAATGGCGATCGAACGCACCCTCTCGATTATCAAACCGGACGCAGTGGCCAAGAATGTCATCGGTCAGATCTACGCCCGTTTCGAAGGCGCAGGCCTGAAGGTCGTTGCGGCCAAGATGATCCATCTGTCGCGCGGTGAAGCCGAGCAGTTCTACGCTGTGCACAAGGAGCGCCCGTTCTTCAAGGATCTGGTTGACTTCATGATCTCGGGCCCGGTGATGGTGCAAGCGCTGGAAGGCGAAAACGCAATCGCCAAGAACCGTGACCTGATGGGTGCAACCGACCCGAAGAAGGCAGAGAAGGGCACGATCCGCGCCGATTTCGCTGACAGCATCGACGCCAACGCCGTGCACGGTTCGGACGCTGCTGAAACGGCTGCTGTGGAAGTCGCTTTCTTCTTCCCCGGCCTGAACATTTACAGCCGCTAAGCGTCAACACTAGACTGGAATTGGTGGTTTCGGGTTGCAAGTCATGAACGATGTGGTGAATCTCCTCGATTTCGATGCACAGGGCCTTCTCGCGTACTGCGAGAGCCTGGGCGAGAAGTCGTTCCGCGCCAAGCAATTGCAGCGCTGGATTCACCAGTCGGGCGCGTCCGATTTTGGCGAGATGACCGATCTCGCCAAGTCGCTGCGCGAAAAGCTCGCGACCCGCGCCAACATCCAGGCGCCGGCGGTCATTTCCGATCACCTCTCGACGGACGGCACACGAAAGTGGCTGGTCGACGTGGGGCAAGGCAATGCCGTCGAGACGGTCTACATCCCGGAAGAGACGCGCGGCACACTGTGCGTGTCGTCTCAGGCGGGATGTGCCGTCAATTGCCGGTTCTGTTCGACCGGCAAGCAAGGGTTCTCGCGCAACCTCAGCTCGGGCGAGATCATCGGCCAGCTCTGGATGGCCGAATTCGCCATGCGCAAGCAACTTGGCCGCGGCCCCAAGGATGACCGCGTCATCACCAACGTCGTGATGATGGGTATGGGCGAGCCGTTGCTGAACTACGATGCGTTGGTGCCCGCATTGCGTTTGATGCTGGACGACAACGCGTACGGCCTGTCGCGCCGACGTGTGACGGTATCCACTTCGGGTGTGGTGCCGATGATGGACCGTCTCGCGCACGATGTGCCGGTTGCGCTGGCGGTGTCGCTGCATGCCTCCAACGATGCGCTGCGTGACGTGCTTGTGCCGCTGAACAAGAAGTACCCGTTGGCCGAACTGATGGCAGCCTGCCGCCGCTATCTCGAGTTCGCGCCGCGCGATTTCATCACCTTCGAATACTGCATGCTGGATGGCGTCAATGACACCGTCGAGCACGCTCGCGAACTGCTGCGCGTCGTAGCTGACGTGCCGTGCAAGTTCAACCTGATTCCGTTCAATCCGTTCCCCGAGTCCGGGTTGAAGCGCTCGAACAACGAGCAGATCCGCCGTTTCTCGCAGGTGCTGCTGGACGCCGGCATCGTCACCACCATCCGTAAGACGCGTGGCGACGACATCGATGCTGCCTGCGGCCAGCTGGCTGGCGAGGTCAAGGATCGCACGCGCTTGGCTGAGCGCGGCAAGTTTGGCAAGATCGTCGAGATCCCCGTGGTTGGGGCCGACTCCACTCACCGCATGGGTACCGCATGAAGCGTTGGTCGACTGCTGTCAGTTTGGTCTTCACGCTGGCAGCCGCCGGATGCGCATTGCCGCCGCCGGTCCAGACACAGACACGAGAAGTTTCGACCGTCCCCGATCAAAAGGCAGACATCGGCCGTCGTGCTGCGATCCGATTGCAGCTTGCAACGCAATATCTGGAAGCCGGCCAGGCTGCAACCGCGCTTGAAGAGATCAAGAACGCCATTGCGATCGACCCGAGCGTGCCGGGTGCGTATCACATTCGTGCGCTGGCTTACATGAATTTGGGCCAGCGCGAGCAGGCAGACGACAGTTTCCGTAGTGCCCTGGCCGCGACGCCACAAGACGGCGATCTGCTGAACAACTACGGCTGGTTCCTGTGCTCGCAGGGTGGCAAGCCCGATCAAGGTATGGCGATGCTGCGTCAGGCCATCGAGGCGCCGGCAGCGGGCAGCCCGGCCAAGCCGTGGACCAACCTGGGTGTTTGCCAGATGCGCCAGGGCGATCTGGATAGCGCGGAGAAGAGCCTCACCCGCGCCACTTATATCGATGCCAACAGTCTGCTGACCAACATGACGTTGGCGCAGCTCTACTACAAGCGCCGCGAGTATGCGCGTGCCATGCCATTCGTCGAACGCGTGAACAGCCGCGGCAATCCGACGGCAGAGAGCTTGTGGCTGGGCGCACGCATCGCACGCCGTGTGGGCGATGTCTCGCAGCAGAATGCATGGAGCGCGCAACTGCAGCGCCGTTTCCCCAATGCGCCCGAAGAGGCGGCTTTCGAACGAGGAGCATGGGATGACTGACCGCGACGTGGCAAGCGCCGCCGACCTTTCTCAAGGTGCCGCGCCTGCCTCGGGTTCGCCCGCGGCCGTATCGCCGGAGCGTGATGATGCGCTGCGCGAGATTGCTGAACGCCTGCGCGCTGGCCGGGAGCACCAGCGCCTGACGGTGGAAGACCTCGCCACGCGCCTGAAGGTGGCACCGGGCAAGCTGTTGGCCGTGGAGGCCGCAGATGTCAGTGCGTTGCCGGACATGACGTTCGCCAAGGGGCTGATCCGCGCTTATGCGCGCGTTCTGCAGGTTGACGTTGATGACCAGCTTGTCCGACTGAACGCACGTGCGCCGGTCGCCAATATCGGTTTGCGCCCCGAAGGTGGGCTGGGTGAATCATTCTCCGACAAGCCGAGCTTTTCCAAGCGTCGTGGCGGCGGCTGGCTCATTGGGCTCGTGGTTGCCGTGGTTGTGGCCGGCGGTGCGCTTGCCGGCATGGACCGTCTGAAGCAGTGGTTCGCCGCGCAGACAGCTGCTACGCAGTCCACCGAACCTGCCGCGAAGGAGATCGCGCCGACTGAACAGCAACCGGCTCCGGCCGAGGCCGCGCAAGCACCTGCCCCGGCACAGACGGAAACGCCGGCCGCGTCGCTGCCGACGCCGCTCACGCCCGTGGCACCGGCTGCCCCGGCTTCCGGTGTGGTGACAGCACCGCTGACACCGCCGCCCACGCTGCCGCGGTCGGACAATGGCAATGGCGCCGCACTGGCACCCGTGGCTGACGCCGCCAGCACCAAGCCTGCCGTGGTGAACGTCGATGCCCCTGCCGCTATTGCACCGAACGAAGCCGCCAAACCGGCAGAGTCGGCAACGGGTAACAGCGCAGTCTCAGTGCGTTTTTCGGGCGCCTCTTGGTTTGAGATCAAGGACAAGTCCGGTAAGACGCTCGCCAGCGGCTTGGCCAAGGAAGGTGACGCGCGCGACCTGACCGGCACGCCGCCGTTCAAGGTCACCTTCGGGAATGCTGAGGCCGTTGAATCGCTCACCGTTGGTGGCGCATCGGTCGACATCCAGAAGTACGCCCGCAATCGCGTGGCACGGGCCACGTTGCCCTGAACCGTTTTGTTGAATGGCGCGGCGCCTGATTGGGCGCCGTGCCTTGTCTGATCATGGAAACCACCACGCCCCTCGATTGCGCTCCTGCCTTGCCTGGCCCCCTGCCGCGCCGGAACTCGCGCGCGGCAGAAATCCGCTGGGGTGATCGCATCGTTCACGTGGGCGGCGCTGCGCCGGTCTGCGTGCAATCGATGACGAACACCGATACGTCGGATGCTATCGGCACGGCGATCCAGGTGAAGGAATTGGCGCGTGCCGGTTCTGAGCTGGTGCGCATCACGGTGGATACGCCGGCTGCGGCTGCCGCAGTGCCGGCCATCCGCGAGCAACTCGATCGCATGGGCGTGGACGTGCCGCTGGTGGGCGATTTTCACTACAACGGCCACAAGCTGCTGCAGGACTATCCCGAGTGCGCGCAGGCGCTGTCCAAGTACCGCATCAACCCGGGCAATGTGGGGCAGGGCGCGAAGCGTGACACGCAGTTCGCGCAGATGATCGAGATCGCCTGCCGCTATGACAAGCCCGTGCGCATCGGCGTGAACTGGGGCAGTCTGGATCAGGATCTGCTCGCACGCATCATGGATGAGAACGCTCGGCGTGCGACGCCATGGGATGCCCGCACCGTGATGGTCGAAGCGCTGATCACCTCGGCAATCCAGTCTGCGCAGAAGGCGGAAGAAATCGGTTTGCCGGGTAGCCAGATCATCCTGTCATGCAAGGTTTCAGCCGTGCAGGATCTGATCGCGGTGTACCGTGAGCTGGCGCGCCGCTGCAACTACGCGCTGCATCTCGGTTTGACCGAAGCCGGCATGGGCAGCAAGGGCATCGTCGCTTCGACGGCCGCGCTGTCGGTGCTGCTGCAAGAGGGCATTGGCGACACGATCCGCATTTCGCTCACGCCCGAGCCGGGCGCGCCGCGTGAAAAGGAAGTCATCGTGGCGCAGGAGATCCTGCAGACCATGGGCCTGCGCAATTTCACGCCGATGGTCATCGCCTGCCCTGGCTGTGGGCGTACCACCAGCACGGTGTTCCAGGAGCTGGCTGCACGTATCCAGTCGTATCTGCGCGAGCAGATGCCGACGTGGAAGGTCACGCACCCTGGTGTCGAAGAGATGAACGTGGCCGTGATGGGCTGCATCGTCAATGGGCCGGGTGAGAGCAAGCATGCCAATATCGGCATCTCGCTGCCGGGCACGGGCGAATCGCCGGCAGCGCCGGTGTTCGTCGACGGCGTGAAGGTGAAGACGCTGCGCGGAGAGCGCATCGCAGAAGAATTCCAGACGATCGTCGACGAGTACGTGCGCACGCATTACGGCGCGCAAACCGAGACGGCATAAGGCTTCACAGCAAAAAATGACAA
Source organism: Ralstonia sp. AU12-08 (assembly GCF_000442475.1). Lineage (NCBI taxonomy): Bacteria > Pseudomonadati > Pseudomonadota > Betaproteobacteria > Burkholderiales > Burkholderiaceae > Ralstonia > Ralstonia sp. AU12-08. The sequence goes on from NZ_ASZV01000013.1 coordinate 111,348, forward strand.
GCCGGCCTGCAGATGAGGCCGGCTTTTAACGTGACATCATGAGCGAACTCAAACAACAACGCGCGCAGAAGATCGCTGGCGTCAAAGGCATGAATGACCTGTTGCCCAGCGACGCCCCGCTGTGGGAGCACTTCGACAACGCGGTGCGCAGCATGCTGCGCGCCTACGGCTACCAGCAGATTCGTACGCCGATCGTTGAGCAGACGCAGCTGTTCGTGCGTGGCATTGGCGAAGTGACGGACATCGTCGAGAAGGAGATGTATTCCTTCACCGACAGCCTGAATGGCGAGCAACTGACGATGCGCCCCGAAGGGACCGCCGCCGCCGTGCGTGCCGTGATCGAGCACAACCTGCTGTACGACGGCCCGAAGCGCCTGTGGTACACGGGCCCGATGTTCCGCCATGAAAAGCCGCAGCGCGGCCGCTACCGCCAGTTTCACCAGGTGGGCGTGGAAGCGCTGGGCTTTGCTGGCCCGGACATCGACGCTGAAGTCATCCTGATGTGTCAGCGCCTGTGGGATGACCTCGGCCTGGTCGGCCTGAAGCTTGAGCTGAATTCGCTCGGCCAGGCGGAAGAGCGCGCCGCGCACCGTGCGGATCTCATCAAGTATCTGGAAGGCTTCCAGGACATCCTCGATGAGGATAGCAAGCGCCGCCTGTACACCAATCCGCTGCGCGTGCTCGACACGAAGAATCCTGCGCTGCAGGCCATGGCGGCCGGCGCACCCAAGCTGATCGACTATCTGGGCGACGAATCCCGCGCGCACTTCGACGGTGTGCAGAAGCTGCTCAAGGCGAACAACATTCCATTCACGATCAATCCGCGCCTGGTGCGCGGGCTGGATTACTACAACCTCACGGTGTTCGAGTGGACGACCGACAAGCTCGGCTCGCAAGGTACCGTGGCTGGGGGCGGCCGCTATGATCCGCTGATCGAGCAGATCGGCGGCAAGCCGGCACCCGCATGCGGTTGGGCCATGGGTGTCGAGCGCATCATCGAATTGCTGCGTGAAGAACAGCTGGAGCCGGAAGCGCAAGGTTGCGACGTCTACATCGTCCACCAGGGCGATGACGCACAGGTGCAGGCACTGGTGGCTGCCGAGCGTCTGCGTGACGCCGGTCTCGACGTCATCCTTCACGCTTCGGCGGAAGGGCGCAATGGCAGCTTCAAGTCGCAGTTCAAGCGTGCCGACGCAAGTGGCGCATCCTATGCGGTTATCATTGGTGACGACGAAGTGGCCCAAGGCGTGGCACAGATCAAGCCGCTGCGCGGTGATCCGAATGCGGATGCCCAGCAGACCGTACCGGCTGACCAACTGGTCGACCGTCTGATCGATGCCATGGTGGCAAACAGCGACTAACTCCAAAACCTCAAGCTCTGCAAAGCATGGCCTACGATCTCGAAGAACAGGAACAACTAGAGAGCCTCAAGCACTGGTGGCGTGACAACGGCAACGTGGTGACGTGGATCGCCATCGTGGTGCTGTTGGCCGTGGCTGGGTGGTTTGGCTGGAAGAACTGGCAGCGCAAGCAGGCGGGCGAAGCGTCCGTGCTGTATGAGCAGGTGCAGAAGGCCGTCGATGGCAAGGACGCCGAGAAGATCAAGCGCGCCGCCACCGACATGGAAGACAAGTTTGGCGGAACCGCTTACGCGCAGATGACCGCGCTGGCTGCAGCCAAGGCGCTGTATGAGGCCAACGATGCTGCCGGCGCGAAGGCGCAGTTGCAATGGACCATCGATCACGCGCGCGATGGCGAATACAAGGCGCTCGCCAAGCTGCGCCTGGCAGGTCTGCTGCTCGACGAGAAAGCCTACGATCAGGGCCTCGCGCTAGTCTCCGGCGACGTTGCGCCGGCGTTTACCGCACTGTTTGCCGACCGTCGTGGTGACCTGCTTGCCGCGCAGAACAAGACCGAAGATGCGCGTGCGGCCTACAAGCTGGCGCTCGAGAAGTTCGGTCCGACGGACGCTTCGGCTCGCCAGATCGTGCAGTTCAAGCTGGATGCCCTGGGCGGTGCCTGATCGGCAACGTTGGTGCACCTCAACGCATAACAAAAGGATCTCGATTTCATGATTCACGCACTTGAGCAGGGTGGTCTCGCGCGCGCAGCGCGTGTCGCAGTGCTGGCACTGGCGGCGACGGCCGTTCTGGGCGGTTGCTCGCTGTTCAGCAGCAAGGTCAAGCATGAACCTGCCAAGCTGAAGGACGTTCAGCAGGTGCTGGCCGTGAGCCAGGCGTGGAGCGTGAGCGTCGGCAAGAGCGGCCGCTACGTGATGCAGCCGTTCGTCTGGGGCAACAACGTTTACGTGTCGGCCGCCAACGGCGGGGTGACGGCGCTGGATGGCGCAACCGGCCGCACCGTGTGGCAAGGCAAGGCAGATGTCGATCTGACCTCCGGCCCGGGCAGCGACGGCACACTGACGGCCGTGGCTGGTGAGAAGGGCACCGTTGTCGCGTTCGACGAGAAGGGCGCGCAGAAGTGGAAGAGCACCGTCAACGGTGAAGTCCTGACCGCTCCGCTGGTCGGCCAGGGCCTGGTGATTGTGCGTACGACCGATGGCCGCATCCTTGGCTTGGATGGCAGCAATGGCGATCGCAAGTGGATCTATCAACGCTCGCCGTCGGCACTGAACCTGCGTAGCAGCCTGCCGATGATCTTTGCCGGTGACAATGTCATCCTGGGCTTTGCCGGTGGCAAACTGGGCGCGCTGGCGGCCAACAACGGTGCGCTGCGCTGGGAAGCGGCGGTATCGTATCCGCGTGGCGTGTCGGAGATTGAGCGCCTGAACGACGTGACTGGTTCACCGTCGATCGATGGTCAGCAGGTGTGCGCGGCCAGCTTCCAGGGGCGTGTGGCGTGCTTCGATGTCAGCACGGGTGCTCCGCGCTGGGGCCGCGATTTCTCCTCGCCGACCGGCGTGACGCAGGATGGTGGTTCGCTGTTCGCGGCGGATGAGAAGTCGATCGTCTACGGCTTCAATGCCCAGAATGGCGCAGACCTGTGGAAGAACGACGCGCTGCTGTGGCGTGATCTGGGTGCGCCGCTGGCATTTGGCCGTGCGGTCATCGTCGGCGATTTCGAGGGCTGGCTGCACTTCCTGGCGAGCGACAGCGGCAAGTTTGTCGCCCGCGTGAAGCTGGACGGCAGCGCCATCAGCGCGGCGCCAGTGGTGGTCGGCCAGACGCTCGTCGTGCAGACGCGCGGCGGTGGCGTCTACGGTTACTTGCCGAAGTAACACCTGCCGTCGCGTGCAGATAACGCCGCGACGGCAAACGAATCACTCGGGGCGGCTGGCAGTTGCCGGCGCCTTGAACCTGCGCCCGCGTATCCCGCGGGCGTCTTGCATCTGTTCGGTAGGCCGTGCGGGTGCCAACCGCAGTTGCAACAACCGGAATTTGCCGTGACGCCATTCGCGCACGGTACACAAGCATGAAACCAGTCATTGCCCTCGTGGGGCGGCCGAATGTCGGCAAATCGACCCTGTTCAACCGTCTGACGCGCTCGCGCGACGCGCTGGTCGCGGACATCCCCGGCCTGACCCGCGACCGCCACTACGGCGAAGGTCGCATCGGCGAGCGTCCGTTCATCGCGATCGATACCGGCGGCTTCGAGCCCGTCGCCAAAGAGGGCATCGTCGCCGAGATGGCCAAGCAGACGCGCCAGGCCGTGGTCGAGGCCGACGTGGTCATCTTCATCGTTGATGGCCGCTTGGGGTTGGCACCGCAGGATCGTGTGATTGCCGACTATTTGCGCAAGACTGGACGTCGCATCCTCCTGGCCGTCAACAAGGCCGAGGGCATGCGGTACACGGCAGTCGCCTCCGATTTCTACGAGCTCGGATTGGGCGATCCAGCAGCCATTTCGGCTGCGCATGGCGATGGCGTCAACGACTTGGTGGCGGAAGCGCTCGACCTTGCGTTTGCCGAGCGTCCGGAGCTTGCCGAGGCAGCCGATGCGCACAGCCACGGTACGCGGATTGCCATCGTTGGTCGCCCGAACGTCGGCAAGTCGACGCTGGTGAATGCGCTGATTGGCGAAGAGCGCGTGATCGCGTTCGACATGCCGGGCACCACGCGCGACTCCATCTATGTGGATTTCGAACGCAACGGCAAGCCGTACACGCTCATCGACACGGCTGGTTTGCGCAAGCGCGGCAAGGTGTTCGAGGCGATCGAGAAATTCTCGGTGGTCAAGACGCTGCAGTCGATTGCAGATGCCAACGTGGTGGTGCTGCTGCTCGATGCGCAGCAGGATATTTCCGACCAGGACGCACATATCGCCGGCTTTATCGTTGAATCGGGCCGTGCGCTGGTGGTTGGCGTGAACAAGTGGGATGGGCTCACGGGCCATGCGCGTGACCGTATCAAACACGATCTGGAGCGCAAGCTGCAGTTCTTGTCGTTCGCGAACGTGCATTACGTCTCGGCCAAGGAAAAGACCGGTATCGGCGCGCTGCTGAAATCGGTGGATGCTGCCTACGCTGCCGCCATGGTCAAGCTGCCGACGCCCAAGCTCACCCGCGTGTTGCAGGAGGCGGTGGAATTCCAGCAACCGCGTCGCGCGGGGGTCTCGCGTCCGAAGCTGCGCTATGCCCACCAGGGCGGTTCCAACCCGCCGATTGTCGTGATCCACGGCAATGCGCTGTCGAATATTCCCGACACTTACCGCCGCTTCCTGGAAGGGCGTTTCCGCGAGGCCTTCCAACTGAAGGGCACCCCGCTGCGAATCGAATTTCGTACGAACAAAAACCCGTACGCCCAATCCAACGAGTGAGCGTGTGCCAAGCCGCGCTCGAATGAGGGCGGGGCGCGCCGGGGGCATTCGAATGGGGGATCATCAGAAGGCTGAGCTAGCCATTTCGTATGGCGAAGTCAGCGCAGTTTTCCGTTTGCTTTCCCTGATTTCTAAGGCTAAATTCACGAAACATGGCGCCTCGTGCGCCATTGGTGTCGTTTAGATTCACCTGGCGGACTCTTTTGACGAACTTTTTTTGCGTCGCCTGCTTGAACCCGGGCTTCCCAGCCCCATAACCCATCACTAAACCTATAAATCTGGAGTGTGCCATGAGCAACAAAGGGCAATTGCTACAAGACCCGTTTCTGAATGCGCTGCGTAAGGAGCATGTGCCGGTGTCGATCTACCTCGTCAACGGTATCAAGCTGCAAGGCAATATCGAGTCGTTCGACCAGTATGTCGTGCTCCTGCGCAACACCGTGACGCAGATGGTGTACAAGCACGCAATCTCCACCGTGGTGCCGGCCCGTGCCGTGAATTTCCGCGTGGACGAAGCGTCCGACGCCTAATCCTGCCTCGCTCCCGCCGCCCTCTGCGCGGCGGGACGCACCCACCTCGGTTTCCCCCTTCTTTATTTCCCCCGCTTGGCATCCCATCCCACCTCCAGCTCGGAGCCGACGCGCGCTATTTTGGTTGCGGTCGATTTCGGCAAACACGATTTTCAGGAAAGCCTGAGTGAACTGGCATTGCTGGCTTCCACGGCAGGCTCCAACCCCGTGCGCGCTGTCACCGGCAAACGTTCCCGGCCCGACGCATCGCTGTTCATCGGCTCGGGCAAGGCTGAGGAGGTGAAGATCGCCGCGGATGAGGAGGACGCCGAGATCGTCATCTTCAACCACGCGCTGAGCCCCGCGCAGCAACGTAACCTCGAGCGCTTTTTCGGTCGCCACGTGGTGGACCGGACAGGCCTCATCCTCGACATCTTCAGCCAGCGTGCGCAGAGCCACGTCGGCAAGGTGCAGGTGGAACTTGCAAGCGTGCGCTACCAAGCGGCACGTCTGGTGCGGGCATGGAGCCACTTGGAGCGACAGAAGGGCGGGGTCGGCCTGCGTGGCGGCCCGGGTGAGCGCCAGCTTGAGTTGGACCGCCGGATGCTGGATGAGCGCGCCAAGCGCTTGTCGTCCGAGTTGGATAAGCTGCAGCGCCAGCACGATACGCAACGCCGTTCGCGCAGCCGCAACGATGCATTTTCCGTCTCGCTGGTCGGTTATACCAACGCCGGCAAGTCGACCCTGTTCAACTCCTTGACCAAGGCGCGCACCTACGCTGCCAACCAATTGTTCGCCACGTTGGATACGACTTCCCGCCGTCTGTACCTGGAAGGTTTGGGCAACGTCGTGCTGTCCGACACGGTCGGTTTTATCCGTGATCTGCCGACGCAGCTGGTGGCGGCTTTCCGCGCCACGCTGGAAGAAACCGTGCACGCGGACGTGCTGCTGCACGTGGTGGACGCGGCCAGTACGGTCAAGCACGAGCAGATGGAGCAGGTGGACCGCGTGCTCGATGAGATCGACGCCAGTGGCATCCCGCAGATTCTGGTGATGAACAAGATCGACGCGGCTGAGGAGTTGCGTGCTCAAGGCCCGCGTATCGAGCGAGACGAAAACGGTGCCGTGCGGCGCGTGTTCGTGTCCGCCATCGAGGGCGCGGGGCTGGATCTGCTACGTGAAGCGCTGGTGGAAACGGCAATTCGCTTGCGCGAGAACCCGGCGTCGCATGGTGGTGACTTCGATCCGCGCTTCGATACCCGTCGGGATCACCTCCCTGCGCAACGTGACGAACTGTCGCAGAACCTGCTTGGTGGCAGCTCTTCCGCCGAAGGTGACGAAGCGGGCTGATAGAATCACCCGTTACTTCTTTTGCAGTCAGACAATCAGGACAAGCCCAACCGCTCATGCCCGAGATTTCGACCCAGTCTTCTTCCATAGCCTCGCCCCGTCCAGTGCTGGGCATGTGGCACCGCTTGCGCGTGCTGCTTTCACTGAACGATCCACGCTGGGGTCGCGGCGACGACAACGCCGAGCGCGAAAACAAGGATGAGCCGAAGCGCCAAAGCAAGCCGCCCCAGGATGGTCCGCCCGACCTCGACGAGTTGTGGCGCGACTTCAACCGCCGCCTGAACAACCTGTTCGGCCGCAAGGAAGGTGGCGATGGCGGTAATGGTGGCCCGACGCCGCTGCGCCCCAGTGGTGGTCGCGGTGGTTCCGGCCTTGGCGTTGGTGTGCTGCTGGCGGTGCTGGTGGGGCTGTGGCTGGCCAGCGGCTTCTTCATCATTCAGGAAGGCCAGACCGGTGTGATCCTGCAATTTGGCCGCTTCAAGTATTTGGCCACGCCGGGTATCAACTGGCGTCTGCCGTACCCGATCCAATCGCACGAGATCGTCAACCTGTCGGGCGTGCGTACGCTGGAAATCGGCCGCACCACGCAGATCAAAGACACGAACCTGAAGGATTCGTCGATGCTCACGCAGGACGAGAACATCGTCGACGTGCGCTTCTCGGTTCAGTACAACATCGAGGATCCGGTCAAGTATCTCTTCTTCAACCGCACGGATCGTGGCGGCGATGAGGAGCTCGTCACGCAGGCCGCTGAAACCTCTGTGCGTGAGATTGTCGGCCGCAACAAGATGGATTCCGTGCTTTACGAAGGGCGCGACGCCGTCGGCCGTAACTTGGCAGAGTCGATCCAGCGCATCCTTGCGGCCTACAACACCGGTATCCGCATTCTCAGCGTCAACGTGCAGAGCGTGCAGCCGCCCGAGCAAGTGCAGGCCGCGTTCGATGACGTGACCAAGGCAGGCCAAGACCGCGAACGCGCGATCTCCGAAGGTCAGGCCTATGCCAACGACGTGGTGCCGCGTGCCAAGGGTACGGCTGCGCGTCTGATGGAAGAGGCGCAGGGCTACAAGGCGCGTGTCACGGCACGTGCGGAAGGTGATGCGGCTCGCTTTGCCTCTGTGCAGCGCGAGTACGCGAAGGCGCCGCAGGTCACACGTGACCGTATCTATCTGGAGACCATGCAGGACATCTACGCCAACGCAAACAAGGTGCTGGTCGACCAAAATGGCAACGGCAATCTGCTGTACCTGCCGCTGGACAAGCTGATCGCGCAGACGCAGGGCGATGCTTCTCGCCCAGCAACGGCTCCCGGCGCTTCACCGCAGGACAGCGGTTCGGCGCAAGGCGTGCCCACGCCCTCCAACCCGTCGTCGATGAGTGACGCCGACTCGCGCTCGCGCGAGGCGCTGCGTAACCGCGATCGCGATTCCCGCTAAGAGGAGGGCATATGAATCGTCTGATTTCCGCCCTCGTGGCGCTGGTGATTGCCCTGGCGGTGTTCTCGTCGGTGGTGTTCGTGGTGGACCAGCGGCAGTACGCCGTGGTGTTCGCTTTTGGTGAGATCAAGCAAGTCATCAAGGAGCCGGGGCTGCACTTCAAGCTGCCGCCGCCGCTGCAGAACGTCGTGTTCATGGACAAGCGCCTGCAGACCATTGATGTGGCCGGTGCTGACCGCTTCATCACAGCAGAGAAGAAAAACCTGCTGGTCGACTGGTTCGTGAAGTGGAAGATTGCTGATCCGCGCTTGTTCTACGTGAGCTTCAAGGGCGACAACCGCCTCGCACAGGACAGCATGACGCAGAAGATCAACTCCATCGCCCGCGATGAGTTTGCGCGCCGTACCGTCTCCGACGTGGTTTCCACGGATCGCGAAGCCGCGATGCAGAGCATCCTCAAGGGTGTGCAGGAGTACGGCAAGTCGGTGGGCGTGGACATCATCGACGTGCGCCTGAAGCGCGTGGACCTGCTGGCCAGCGTGACGGAGTCGGTCTATCGCCGCATGGAAGCCGAGCGCAAGCGCGTGGCCAACGAACTGCGTTCGACCGGTGCCGCCGAGGGTGAAAAGATCCGCGCCGATGCCGACCGTCAACGTGAAGTCGTGCTGGCCGATGCCTACCGCGATGCGCAGAAGATCAAGGGTGAGGGCGATGCCCGCGCCGCAGATATCTACGCCGATGCGTTTGGCCGCGATCCGCAGTTCGCCGCGTTCTGGCGCAGTATGGAGGCCTACCGCGCGTCGTTCCGCGATCGTAAGGACGTGATGGTCCTGCAGCCGAACAGCGATTTCTTCAAGTTCATGCGCAGCCCGAACGGCGGTGGTTCGGCGGCATCACCAGCGGCTGCCCAGTCGGGGCGACATCGCTAGTACAATGCGTCGCTGATCGTATTTGCGGCGGACAGACCCCGGCTTGCCGGGGTTTTGTTCGTTCGCCACCTGCATCCCATGGAAGAGTCACTCCCCACCGTTTTGCTGGCCGCGTGCGCGCTGGTGCTCGTATTCGAGGGCATCCTGCCGTTTGTCGCGCCGCGGGCCTGGCGACGTGCCTTCCAGGCGATGACCGAGCTGCCCGACGAGAAGTTGCGTGCGATCGGGCTGGTGTCAATGGCGGTGGGGCTGATCCTGTTGCGCCTGCTGCATCACTGAACCGCTTTTCGCACTTCCTGAAATTCCGCTGTACTGAGACTTCCGACCGAGACTGCCATGCCGACGAATTGGCTGCTGCCTGAATCCATTGCCGACGTGCTGCCTTCCGAGGCGCGCAAGATTGAAGAGTTGCGCCGCCGCATGCTCGACCTGTTCCGCACCTACGGCTACGAACTGGTCATGCCGCCAATGCTGGAATACATCGAGTCGCTGCTCTCCGGCACCGGCCATGACCTGGATCTGAAGACGTTCAAGCTGGTCGATCAGCTCTCCGGCCGGACCATTGGCCTGCGTGCCGACATCACGCCCCAAGTCGCCCGCATTGATGCCCACCTGCTGAACCGCGCCGGGGTGACGCGCCTGTGCTACGCCGGCTCGGTTTTGCACACGCGTCCGAGCGGTTTTCACGTCACGCGTGAGCCGTTGCAGATTGGTGCCGAAATCTACGGCCACGCCGGTCTGGAAGCCGATCTGGAGATCCAGGAACTCATGCTCGCGGCGTTGTCGGCGGCAGGCTTGGCAGATGTGCGCCTCGACCTGTGCCATGTTGGCGTGTTGGCAGCTCTGCTGGAGCAGGCGCCGGTCGCGCTGAGCGTGCAGGATGAACTGTTCACCGCATTGGCGTCCAAGGACGTCCCAGCGCTGCGGGCGTTGACGGCCGACCTGCCCGCGGCTCAGCGCGATGCGATCAACCTGCTGCCGTCGCTGTACGGTGGTGTCGATGTGCTCGCTCGTGCCCGTGCGCAACTGCCGGCGCTGCCCGCTATTGGTCGCGCGCTGGATGATCTCTCCACGCTGGCCGAGCGCGCTGGAGGTGCCACGGTCAACATCGACCTGGCCGATTTGCGTGGCTACCACTACCACAGCGGTGTGATGTTCACGGCATACGTGGCTGGCGTGCCCAATGCGGTGGCGCGAGGTGGTCGTTACGACAAGGTTGGCGAGGCCTTTGGTCGCGCCCGCCCGGCGACCGGCTTTTCGCTGGATCTGCGTGAGGTCGCTGGCATTTCTCCGGTGGAGGCGCGTGCCGCCGCCATCCACGCCCCGTGGTCGGGTGATGCCAAGCTGCGTGAGGCGATTGCCGCCCTGCGCGCCGCCGGTGAAATCGTCATCCAGTCGCTGCCGGGCCATCCGGAAGATCTGGAGGAATTCGCCTACGATCGCCAGCTTGTAGAAGAGGGCGGTCGCTGGATCGTTAAGCCCCGCAACGCTTCAGTCTGAGGCTGTTGCATAACGTTGTGTAAATACCCGGTAATTTCAGGGAAGACCCTGGCAACAAGGGTAGAATACGTTTTTAACCCATCTGCAAATTCAACATGTCCGCACCAGCAGTGAGCCAAGGACGCAATGTCGTCGTCATCGGCACCCAGTGGGGTGACGAAGGTAAAGGGAAAATCGTCGATTGGCTGACCGATCATGCGCAAGGCGTGGTTCGTTTCCAGGGCGGACATAACGCAGGCCATACCCTCATCATCGGCGGCAAGAAGACGATCCTGCGTCTGATCCCGTCGGGCATCATGCGCGATGGCGTCGCATGCTACATCGGTAACGGTGTGGTGCTCTCGCCCGAGGCGCTGTTCAAGGAAATCGACGAGCTGGAGTCGGCCGGCGTGCAGGTGCAGAACCGCCTGCGTATCTCGGAAGCCGCCACGCTTATCCTTCCGTACCATGTTGCCATCGACAAGGCGCGCGAACTCAAGCGCGGTGCTGCCAAGATCGGTACGACCGGTCGCGGCATCGGCCCGGCGTACGAAGACAAGGTCGCTCGCCGTGCGCTGCGCGTGCAGGATCTGTTCGATCCGGCCTACTTTGCCGAGCGCCTGCGCGAGAACCTGGACTTCCACAACTTCGTCCTGACGCAGTACCTGAACCACCCGGCGCTGGACTTCCAGCAAGTGCTGGACGAGATGCTGCCGTACGGCGAGCGCCTTGCGCCGATGGTGACGGACGTGTCGGCTGAACTGTTCGCCGTGAATGCCGCGGGCAAGAACCTGATGTTCGAAGGCGCGCAAGGCACGCTGCTCGACATCGACCACGGCACCTATCCGTTCGTCACGTCGAGCAATTGCGTGGCTGGCAATGCGGCTGCCGGTGCGGGCGTGGGTCCGGGCCAACTGCACTACATCCTGGGTATCACCAAGGCGTACTGCACGCGCGTGGGCTCCGGCCCGTTCCCGAGCGAGCTGTACGACGCAGATAACCCTGCTCGTCAGGATCCGACCGGTGTGCGGCTGGCTAACGTTGGCAAGGAATTCGGTTCGGTCACGGGCCGTCCGCGCCGCACTGGCTGGCTGGATGCTGCCGCTCTGCGACGTGCGATTCAGATCAACGGCGTGTCAGGCCTGTGCATCACTAAGCTCGACGTGCTCGATGGCCTCGAAACCATCAAGCTGTGCGTTGGCTACAAGCTCGACGGCAAGGAAGTCGACATCCTGCCGCGCGGCTCTGACGTCGTGGCGCGCTGCCAGCCGATCTATGAAGAGTTTCCCGGCTGGAACACGTCGACCTTCGGCCTGAAGGAGTGGGACGCACTGCCCGAGACCGCCCAGGCGTATCTCAAGCGCGTGGAAGAGGTGGCTGGCATTCCGATCGCCATGATCTCCACCGGCCCGGACCGCGACGAGACCATCCTGCTGCGTCATCCGTACAAGGACTGACGTGCTGCGCTCGCGCATGTGACAGACTCGCCCGGTGATTCGCCGGGCGAATTTGCATTCAGCAGCGCATTTACTGAACACGACAGCGGCAACTCATGCCGCATTCATGATCAAGAAGAGGAACACGATGAACCAGCCGATCAACGATGACTCGCACCTGTGGGTGTCCTGGGATGACTATCACGGCTTGATCGAGCGCCTGGCGCTGGTTGTGCATGAGTCGGGCTGGAAGTTCGACAAGATTCTGTGCCTGGCGCGTGGTGGTCTGCGCGTGGGCGATCAGCTCTCCCGTATCTATGACCTGCCGCTGGCCATTCTGGCCACCAGCAGCTATCGCGAGGCCGCGGGCACGCAGCAGGGCGATCTCGATATCGCTCAGTACATCACGATGACGCGCGGCGAGCTGTCGGGTCGCGTGCTGCTGGTCGACGACCTGGTGGACTCGGGCATCACGCTTGAGCGCGTGGGGCGCCACCTGAAGGAGCGCTATCCTGCCGTCACCGACGTGCGCACCGCCGTGCTGTGGCACAAGGCATGTTCGAAGATCAAGCCGGACTATGCGGTGCAGTTCCTGCCGACCAACCCGTGGATTCACCAGCCGTTCGAGGAATACGATACGCTGCGCCCGCACAATCTGGCGGCTTGGATCAAGCGCGGCAAGGCGCGTGCGGCTGGCAACGGTGAGGCGCCGGCGGTTTGAGTCGTTGGTGGATTGCGTCGAAGCAATGGGGGAGTGGTGTGTGCGGCTTGCGCCGTGCGTGCCACTTCGGTAACCTCACGTGACGGGTCGCAACACGGGCCCGAAACCCGCGCACGGACTGGCTTTGCAGAATTTGGTCAATGCAGGCCGCGCGGATGATCGAAGTGCGGCGCGTCTTAAGGGATGCGCCGGGCATCGAGCCCACCCAGCGCCTGGGATGCGCGAGCCGGTGATCCTGGCCCAGCCCCGGTGTGATAGCCGAGACACAATGCCTGTCGTCCTTCGCGGAATGTCGCGTCAGCCACTGAACAACAATCCGATCACGGAAAAGAAAAACGGCGCAACTTGCGTTGCGCCGTTCCTAAACTCTGGTGCCCAGGAGAGGACTCGAACCTCCACGGAGTTACCCGCTAGTACCTGAAACTAGTGCGTCTACCAATTCCGCCACCTGGGCAGGTGTGCGTGTACTGAAGCTGAAATTATCACGGGTTCTATCGAACCTGTCAACACTTTAGAAGAAAAAATTGAATCAGCCGACTTATCCGATCCCGAGCCGCGAGGAAATCCTCGGCGTGCTGCGCACTTCGGGGTCTCCGCTGTCTGCCACCGATATCGCTAAGACGCTGTCGGTCACCCGTAAAGAGCACGATGGCTTTATCAAGCGTCTGACCGCCATGGAGCGGGATGGTCAGATCGAACTCAACCGCAAAGGGCGCTACGAATTGGCGCACCAACCCAACTTCATCGAAGGCCGTGTGATTGGCCATCGCGATGGCTTCGGATTCTTCGTCCGTGATGATGGCGAGCCGGACATTTTCCTGCCCGAGCGCGAAATGCAGAAGGCCATGCATGGCGACCGCGCCCTGGTGCGTGCCGTGGGCTACGACCGCCGCGGGCGATCGGAGGGGCAGATCGTCGAAATCCTTCAGCGTGCCAACAAGCGCATCATCGGCCGCCTGCTCTCGGAGAGCGGCACGCTGGTGGTGGCGCCAGAAGACAAGCGCCTGGGCCGCGACATCCTGATTGCGCCGAAGGGGCAGGGTAAGGCGAAGGTTGGCCAGGTGGTGAGCGTGGAGATCCTGGAATATCCGGATCGCTACGTGCAGCCGATTGGTCGCGTGGTCGAAGTCCTGGGCGAGATCGACGATCCTGGCATGGAGATCGAGATCGCCGTGCGCAAGTACGGTGTGCCGCACGAGTTTTCTCAGCCGACGCAGCGTGAGGCCGAAGCATTGCCGGACGCTGTGCGTGAGGCCGATTTGGCTGGTCGCATCGACCTGCGTGATGTGCCGCTCGTCACCATTGACGGTGAAGACGCGCGCGACTTCGATGATGCGGTGTATGCCGAGCCCGTGAAGATCGGCCGCAGCAAAGGCTGGCGCCTGATTGTGGCGATTGCCGATGTGTCGCACTACGTGCGGCCCGGACATCCGCTGGATGCCGACGCCATTGATCGTGCCACTTCGGTCTACTTCCCGCGCCGCGTGATTCCGATGCTGCCGGAGAAGCTCTCCAACGGGCTGTGCTCGCTGAACCCAGAGGTGGATCGCCTGTGCATGGTCTGCGACGCGGTCATCAGCGCCAAGGGCGAGATCAAGGCCTACCAGTTCTACCCTGCGGTGATGCACTCGAAGGCGCGTCTGACCTACAACGAGGTCTGGTCGATCCTGTCGAATGTGAAGGGCCCGGAGGCTGCGAAGCGCGCACCGCTGGTGCCGCATCTGCAGGACCTGTACGAGCTGTATCAGACGCTGCTCAAGGCGCGCCGCGAGCGTGGCGCGATTGACTTCGATACCACCGAGACGTACATCGTCTGCAACGCGCAGGGCAAGATCGAGCAGATCCTGCCGCGCACGCGTAACGATGCACACCGGCTGATTGAGGAGTGCATGCTGACGGCCAACGTCTGCGCGGCCGAGATGCTGGAGAAGTACAAACATCCGGCGCTGTACCGCGTGCACGCGGGCCCGACGGAAGAAAAGCTGCAAGCACTGCGCGCCTTCCTGAAGACCAGCGGCCTGACGCTGGGTGGTGGCGACAAACCCCAGGCGTCTGACTACGCGGAGGTGATGGAAAAGATCGCCGCGCGCCCCGATGCGCCGATGCTGCAGACCATGCTGCTGCGCTCGATGCAGCAGGCGGTCTACAGCCCGGACAACATCGGTCACTTTGGTCTGGCGTACCCGGCCTATGCGCACTTCACCAGCCCGATCCGCCGCTATCCGGACTTGCTGGTGCACCGCTCCATCAAGGCGATCCTGCAGCGCACGCGCTATGTGCCGGCGCTGGCGCCGGGCGTGCAGCTGAACAGCGCACTGTCGCCCAAGGCGCGCCGCCTGCAGGCGGAAGCCGAAAAGGGCGTGCCGGCCGCCGTTGTCAACAAGGCCAAGGCCGAGGCGATCTGGCATGAACTGGGTGTGCATTGCTCGGCCAACGAGCGCCGCGCGGACGAGGCCTCGCGCGATGTCGAAGCCTGGCTCAAGTGCTACTTCATGCGCGACAAGCTCGGCAACGAGTTCTCGGGCACGGTCAGCGCAGTCACGTCGTTCGGCATCTTCGTGCAGCTCGACGAGCTGTATGTGGAGGGCCTGGTGCATGTGACCGAACTGGGCAGCGACTACTTCCAGTACGACGAAGCCCGCAACGAGCTGCGCGGCGAGCGCACGGGGATCCGCTACCGCCTGACCGACCGCGTGCGTGTGCAGTTGCTGCGCGTGGATCTGGATGCACGCAAGATGGACTTCCGCCTGATTCAGGAGCCGTCGGCCAAGGCGCTGCGGCCGACGAAGGTGGCAGGGGCACCGGAAGCCACGGCAGGCCGCCAGCCCGCTGTTGCTACGCCCGCGCCGCCGGTCGGCCGCAAGAAGCCGCGGCAGTTGGCGGCGCTGCTGGGCGGCACGGCCAAGCCGGAGGAATCGTTCGACGAGACGCTCGACCGCGTCTTCGAGGAGCAGCCGGTGTTCGAGCCGGGCTCGCGTGCACAGCCGCCGGGTCATGCGCATGCCAAGCCGGCCCGCAAAAGGCAGGCAACGCGTGCGCCCAAGCCCAAGGGCGGTGCCAAGACCACTGCACGCAAGGCGCCGGCCAAGGCACCGCGGAAGTCCAAGGGGCGCTGACCCCCTGGAAAACCGCTGAGGAGCGAGGGCAGACGGGTACAATCGCGCCATGTCTAAATCCAAGCTCCTCATCGGCTTCCATGCCGTAACCGCCCGACTGCGCCACGGCGCCAAGTCGATCGACGAAATCTATTTCGAGGCCAACCGCCGCGACCGCCGCATGCAGGATTTCCTGAAAGCGGCGGAAGCAGCCGGCGTGCGCCTGATTCCGGCTGATAACGAACGTCTGCGCGGCATTGCCGGCACTGATCGCCATCAGGGTGTGGTCGCCAAGGCGGAATCGCTGTCGCTGGCGCTCAATCTCGACGAACTGCTCGACGGCATTGAAGGCACTCCGCTGTTGCTGGTGCTCGACGGCGTGACCGATCCACACAACCTGGGCGCTTGCCTGCGCGTGGCTGATGCGGCGGGCGCGCATGCTGTGATTGCGCCGAAGGATCGCAGCGTTGGCATCAACACCACGGTGGCCAAGGTGGCCAGCGGCGCTGCCGAGACCGTTCCGTACATCACCGTGACCAACTTGGCGCGCACGCTGCGCGAGTTGCAGGAGCGCGGCGTGTGGGTGATCGGCACGGCGGATGAAGCCGAGCAGGATCTCTACCAAGCCGACTTCAAGGGCCCGATCGCCATCGTGATGGGCGCTGAAGGCGAGGGCATGCGCCGCCTCACGCGAGAGACGTGTGATGCGCTGGTCAGCATCCCCATGGCAGGTAGCGTGGAGAGCCTGAACGTGTCGGTGGCCAGCGGCGTTTGCCTGTTCGAGGCGGTGCGTCAACGCGCAGCCGCACCGGCCAAGAAGTGATGTCTGTTGAACCGACGGCTGCGCCTGACGCGGCTGCGTTGATGCAGGCGCGTGCCTGGCTCGAGTCTGCAGACCGCATCATGGTGCTGACCGGCGCGGGGGTGTCGGCGGAATCCGGCGTGGCCACGTTCCGTGATGCGCTCACGGGCTTGTGGGAGAAGTTCAAGCCCGAAGACATGGCGACCGAGGCTGCCTACCGCAAGCACCCGCGCATGGTGTGGGACTGGTACCAGGAGCGCCGCGAACGTGTGCTGCAGGCCCAGCCGAATCCCGCCCATCTGGCGATTGCCGCCTTGGCCAAGCGCAAGACAGTGACGGTCGTCACGCAGAACGTCGATGGCCTGCACCAACGTGCCGGCAGCGAAGGCGTGATCGAGCTGCACGGCAACCTGTTCGTCGACAAGTGGCTGGGCGGCTGCGGTAAATGTGATGTGGCGACGGCTGAGCCGGGAAGGCCGCCGCGTTGTGCGACATGCGGCGCGATGCTGCGTCCGGGCGTGGTGTGGTTTGGTGAACAGCTTCCGCTGGTGGCGAACTACCGCGCCGAAGAGGCGGCCAACACGTGTGACGTATGCCTGGTGGTGGGCACGTCCGGCATGGTGTATCCGGCGGCCGGATTGCCGGGTCTTGCGAAGGACCACGGCGCCAAGGTGATCGTCGTGAATCCGGAGCCGAGCGCGCTGGATGGAACGGCCGACCTGGTGATCCACCAGCCGGCGGGCGTGTGCTTGCCCGCCATGCTGGGGTAAGGCACCGCCTTCTTTTTAAGCCGCTACGCGCAGCGGCTCAATCAACGCTTCCAATTTGACCACATCCGCAGCAAACAGGCGGATGCCTTCGGCCAGCTTTTCCGTTGCCATGGCATCGGCGTTCATGTGCCAGCGGAATGATTTCTCGTCGGCGGGCAGGCGCACGATGTTGGCGGCATTGGCGTTGTCCGGCGAGAGCTTGCGCTCGACCGGCGCATCGGATTGCTGCAACTGGGCGAGCAGGTCCGGGCTGATGGTGAGCAGGTCGCAGCCCGCCAGTTCGACGATCTGCGACACATTGCGGAAGCTCGCGCCCATCACCTCGGTCGCGTAGTCGAACTTCTTGTAGTAGTTGTAGATGCGCAGGACGGACTGCACACCCGGGTCGTTCGCGCCGCCTTGGGCGACCGGGTCCCAGTTGGCGCCGGCGTCTTTCTTGTACCAGTCGTAGATGCGGCCGACGAAGGGCGAGATGAGCTGCACGCCCGCCTCCGCGCACGCCACGGCCTGCGCCAGCGAGAACAGCAGTGTCATGTTGCAGCGGATCCCTTCGGCGCGAAGCTGGTCTGCCGCGCGAATGCCTTCCCAGGTCGATGCAATCTTGATCAGCACACGCTCGCGTGCCACGCCGCGCGCTTCGTACAGCGAGATCAGGTGCTTGGCCTTGGCGACCGTCGCCTCGGTGTCGAACGACAAACGCGCATCGACTTCAGTCGACACGCGACCCGGGATGATCGAGAGGATTTCGCAGCCGAATGCCACGAGCACGGCGTCGATGATGTCTTCCACGCCGCCATTGCCACTACCGCTACGTGCGTCGCGCACGGCTTGTTCCAGCAGCGGGCGGTATTCGGCCTTTTGCACGGCCTTCAGGATCAGCGATGGGTTGGTGGTCGCGTCGTGCGGCGCGTAGGCGCGCATGGACTGGAAATCGCCCGTGTCCGCGACGACGGTGGTGAACTGCTTGAGTTGATCGAGCTGAGTCATGAAGCGAGTCCGTGGTACGTTCCAGCGTTGCGCTGGAGGTGGAAGGATGAGTCGATTGTACTCCGCGGGTTTGGCTCCGCCAGCCGGCCGAGAGCCATCGTATTGATCCGGTACACTACCGGGTTTTCCGATTCCGACCGGTTTCTTGGGGTGTTTGCGATGACGCAGGATGAACTGAAGGCACTGGTGGCACAGGCCGCCGCAGATTACGTATTGGCTAACGTGCCCGAGGGCGCGGTACTGGGTGTCGGCACCGGTTCGACGGCCAACCTGTTCATCGACGCGATGGCACCGCACAAGGCACGCTTTGCCGGCGCGGTGTCGAGCTCCGAGGCGTCGACGCGTCGCCTGCAGGGCCACGGCTTCACGGTGCTCGATTTGAACGAAGTCGACGCAATTCCCGTGTACGTGGATGGCGCCGATGAGATCGACGCCTCGGGCGCGATGATCAAGGGCGGCGGCGGTGCGCTCACACGCGAGAAGATCGTCGCATCGGTCGCCAAGACGTTCGTCTGCATTGCCGACGGCAGCAAGCTGGTTGAGACGATGGGCGTGTTCCCCCTGCCGGTGGAAGTGGTGCCGATGGCACGTGCCGCCGTGGCGCGCCAACTCGCCGCGCTGGGCGGTCAGCCGCGTCTGCGCATGACCAAGGAAGGGCAGATCTACAAGACCGACAACGGCAATGTGATCCTCGACGTGGTGGGGTTGCGCATTGCCGATCCGAAGGGACTGGAATCGGTGGTCAACGACATCCCGGGCGTGGTCACCGTGGGCCTGTTTGCCAAGCGCGGTGCCAACGTGCTGCTGCTGGGTACGGAAGCGGGCGTACAGCGACGCGATTTCTGACCGCTACACCGCCGCCAAGCACCAAACAAGCATGCCGTTCAGTTCACGCTGAACGGCATGTTTGCTTTTGAGCCTCGTATTGATTGCCCCTAGTCGCCCGGGTCACCCTCGTGCACGCCGGGTGACGCGACACCGCATGCGCGCAGCACCAGCAGTACGACTTCCTCGGTGCGCTCGGCAAAGGCCTTTTGCGTGAGCGCGCGTTTGCCTGAGAGCGCGCGGATCTGCGCTTCGAAATCGGCGTAGTGCTGGGTGGTCGACCAGATCAGGTACATCAGCGTTTGCGCGTCGATGGGCGCGAGTTGGCCGCGTGCGATCCAGGCGTCGATGACCTGCACGCGCGTGTCGAACCACGGTTTAACGCGCTGCGCGAGGATGTCCTGCATGTGCTCCGCGCCGTGGATGATCTCGTTGGCCCAAACCTTGGAGCCCAATGGCCGGCGGCGTGACAACTCCATCTTGGCGCGCACGTAGCTGCTGATGGCCTCGGCGGGATCGTCGCTGTCTTCAAACGAGTTGGCCGCGCGGTGCCAGTCTTCAAACAGATCTTCGAGCACACGTTTGTACAGCGCCAGCTTGGTCGGAAAGTAGTAATGCAAGTTCGCCTTGGGCAGGCCGGCGCGCTCGGCAATCATGGCAGTGCTCGCGCCTTCGAGCCCGCGCTCGGCAAAGACCGCTTCAGCGCAGGCCAGCAGATGCGCTTCGTTCGAGGCGCGGATATGCGCCTTGCGCCGCCGCATTGGCGCTGCGGTTTCGGTGTTCTCTGTGGGGGCGGCTGCGGCTGGGTCGTCTCGCATGGTGGTCTCGTGCGGCGTGTTTGCGCAGGGGATGCCGCGCTGCGCCTCATTCTAGTCGTTGCGATGGCAGCACGGCATCTCTCGACCGTGAGGGCGAACTCTTCATGCTGCGCCGCAATGGCACGCTTCTCGCTTTAAAAGCCCGTCTGCGAAAGACATTGATTTGACAGGAATCCTCGTCTACAACCTGTCCATTCGGACAGGATTGCGTTGGCGAGGAGGACTCCGAAAACACTGCCCGAGACGACACCATCCGCATGCACCGCCCGCGTGCGGAGATGCCCCAAAACACGGCCGCCGCTGCACCGCATGGGTGTGACCGGCAGGCCGGCATGGCGGACCCCAAAGGAGCGACACGCAATGAGTGCAGCACCCGAAGCGTTGGAAACGGCCCGGCTCGATACGTCGATCCAGGTCAACGGCAAGCGATTGTGGGACAGCCTGATGACGGTGGCGAAGATCGGCGCGACGCCCAAGGGCGGCGTCTGCCGGCTTGCGCTGACGGATCTCGACAAGCAAGGGCGCGATCTCATCGTCAGTTGGGCCAAGGAGGCCGGTTGCACGGTTTCGGTCGATCAGATGGGCAACGTGTTCATGCGACGCGCCGGACGCAATCCGGATGCGCTGCCTGTGATGACCGGTTCGCATGCGGACTCACAGCCGACCGGTGGCCGCTTTGATGGCATCTATGGCGTGCTCGGCGGGCTGGAGGTGATCCGCAGCCTGAACGACCACGGCATCGAGACCGAACACCCGATCGAAGTCGTGATCTGGACCAACGAAGAAGGCTCGCGCTTTGCGCCGGCGATGGTGGCCTCGGGCGTGTTTGCGGGTGTCTTTACGCTGGAATACGGGCTCTCGCGCAAGGACGTGGACGGCAAGACCATCGGCGAAGAACTCAAGCGGATCGGCTATGCCGGCGACGTGCCGTGCGGCGGCCGCAAGCTGCACGCCGCGTTTGAGCTGCACATCGAGCAGGGGCCGATTCTGGAGGCCGAGCAGAAAACCATTGGCGTGGTGACAGATGCGCAAGGCCAGCGCTGGTACGAGATCACGCTGACGGGCCAGGAGGCCCACGCTGGCCCGACGCCCATGCCGCGCCGCCGTGATGCGCTGCTGGGCGCCGCGCGCGTGGTGGACCTGGTCAACCGCATCGGGCTGGACCACGCGCCATTTGCCTGCGCGACGGTCGGCATGATGCAGGTGCACCCGAACTCGCGCAACGTGATTCCGGGGCGTGTGTTCTTCACGGTCGATTTCCGGCATCCGGAGGATACGGTGCTCGCAAAGATGGACGCCGCATTGCGCGAGGGCGTTGCAAAGATCGCCGGGAGTATCGGGCTGGAAACGCAGCTCGAGCAGATCTTTTACTACGAGCCCGTCAAGTTCGATGCCGCGTGTGTGGCATCCGTGCGTGCGGCGGCAGAGCGCTTTGGCTATTCGCACCGCGACATGGTGTCCGGCGCGGGCCACGATGCCTGCTACCTAGCGCAGGTGGCGCCCACGTCGATGGTGTTCGTGCCGTGCGTGGACGGCATCAGCCACAACGAGATCGAAGACGCCACGCCCGAGTGGATCGAGGCCGGCGCGAATGTTCTGCTGCACGCGATGCTCTCGCGTGCATCCGAGCCCGCTTCATAGCGCAACCGTAGTCGCCGTCGCTTCACCCCAAAACGAAAGCCGTCCCGACCTCGCCTGTGTGAGGCCGGCGGGCACGGCTGTGTCCTCACACGGAAGAAGGAGCCACCATGGCTATCAAGGAAACGGGCGATATTGCCGCGCACCGTCTGTCGCCGGAGCAGTTGTCGTGCGAGTTTGCCGACATTGCACCGTTGCTCGATCCCACCGCTGCGGCGGCTGCGGCCAGCCGCTGTCACTACTGCTACGACGCCCCCTGCGTGCAAGCGTGTCCGACGCAGATCGACATCCCCAGCTTCATCCGCAAGATCAGCAACGGCAACCTGAAGGGCGCAGCGGTGGACATCCTCTCCGCCAACCCGCTCGGCGGGATGTGCGCGCGGGTGTGCCCCACCGAGATCCTGTGTGAAGGCGCATGCGTGCGCAACGATCAGGATGCGCAGCCCGTGGCGATAGGCGCGTTGCAGCGTCATGCCACGGATTGGGCGATGGCCAAGGGTGTGCCGCTTTTCAAGCGGGCGCCAGAAACCGGCCGCCATGTCGCCGTGGTGGGCGCTGGGCCGGCGGGGCTGGCGTGCGCGCATCGGCTGGCGTTGGCCGGGCACCGCGTCACGCTGTTCGACGCGCATGCCAAGCCGGGTGGCTTGAACGAGTACGGCATTGCCGCCTACAAGACCGTCGACGATTTTGCGCAGCGTGAGGTGGCGTGGTTGCTGTCGGTCGGCGGCATTGAACTGAAGACCGGCGTGGTATTGGGCGGCGACATGTCGCTCGATGCGTTGCGCAAGCAGCACGATGCCGTGTTCCTGGCGATTGGCCTGGGTGGCGTGCGTGCATTGGCGCTGGAAGGCGAGGACCTGTCGGGCGTGATGAACGCCGTCGACTTCATTGAGCAGGTGCGCCAAGCCGCGTCGCTGGAAACCGTGCCGGTCGGCCGGCGCGTGGTGGTGATCGGCGGTGGCAACACCGCAGTGGATGCGGCCGTGCAAAGCCGCAAGCTTGGTGCGACCACGGTGACGATGGTCTACCGGCGCGGTGTCGAATCGATGAGCGCCACCTGGGCTGAGCGCGAATTTGCGCAGAAGAACGGCGTCACCCTCATTACGCATGCCAAGCCGGTGCGGTTGATCGGTCAGGGTGGGCAGGTGATCGGCGTGGAGTTCGAGCGCGCGGGTGAAGCAAGCGAACGCTTTACGGTCGATGCCGACATGGTGCTCAAGGCCATCGGCCAGACGCTGGTGCCGATCGGCGTGGATGGCGAACTGCTGACCGTTGACGGCAGCCGCATCGCCGTGGACGCAGGCGGGCGCACCACGTTGCCTGACGTGTGGGCCGGTGGCGATTGTGCGGCCACGGGCGGCGTCGACCTGACGGTGCAGGCCGTGCAGGACGGCAAGGTTGCCGCCGCCTCCATCGACGCTTATCTGGCAAGCCTCACCGCCAAGGCGGCCTGAGCCGCATCCCCGAACACCACTTTCCACGGAGTCGAACATGGCTGACTTGCGCTGCACGATTGCCGGCATCAAATCGCCGAACCCCTTCTGGCTGGCTTCCGCGCCGCCCACCGACAAGGCCTACAACGTCAACCGCGCGTTTGAGGCGGGCTGGGGCGGGGTGGTGTGGAAGACGCTCGGGCTCGACCCGCATGTGGTCAATGTCAGCTCGCGCTATGGCGCGGTGCAATGGAACGGCCAGCGCATCGCGGGGCTGAACAACATCGAGCTGATCACCGATCGTCCGCTGGATGTGAACCTGCGCGAGATTGCGCAAGTCAAGCGCGACTGGCCGGACCGTGCGCTGATTGTCTCGCTGATGGTGCCGTGCAATGAGAGCGACTGGAAGTGGATCCTGCCGATGGTGGAAGACACCGGTGCCGATGCGGTCGAGCTCAATTTCGGCTGCCCGCACGGCATGAGCGAGCGGGGCATGGGCGCGGCGGTCGGCCAAGTGCCGGAGTATGTGGAGATGGTGACCCGCTGGGTGAAAGAGACCACCAAGCTGCCGTGCCTGGTGAAGCTCACGCCCAACATCACCGACATCCGTTTGGGCTCGCGTGCGGCCTATAAGGGCGGGGCAGATGGCGTGTCGCTCATCAACACGATCAACTCCATCGTGGCGGTCGACCTGGACCAGATGGCGCCGATGCCCACCGTGGACGGCAAAGGCACCCACGGCGGCTACTGCGGCCCCGCCGTCAAGCCGATCGCGCTGAACATGGTGGCCGAGATCGCCCGCGATACGCAGACGCCCAATCTGCCGATCTCGGGTATCGGCGGTATTTCCAACTGGCGCGATGCGGCGGAGTTCATCGTGCTCGGCGCGGGCAGCGTGCAGGTGTGCACGGCGGCCATGCATTACGGTTTTCGCATCGTGCAGGACATGGCCGACGGCTTGGCCAACTGGATGGACGAGAAGGGCTACGCCACGCTGGACGACATCCGTGGCCGCGCCGTGCCCAATGTGACGGACTGGAAGTACCTGAACCTGAAGTACGACATCAAGGCGCGCATCGACCAGGATCGCTGCATCCAATGCGGCCTGTGCCATATCGCCTGCGAAGACACGTCGCACCAGGCCATCACGCGCGAGAAAGACGGCAAGCGCCACTTCGAGGTGATCGACGCCGAATGCGTCGGGTGCAATTTATGCATGCATGTCTGCCCGGTCGAGCAGTGCATCACGATGGAGCGTGTGGACGCGGGCGACTACGCCAACTGGACCACGCATCCGAACAACCCGGCGCGCGTGGTGGCAAGCGCGCCCGACGCCGGTGCCACAGAGCCTGCGCCTGCGGCCAAGGCAGCGTGATCCTGCTTGTGCTGACCGGTTTTGATTCCTACAAATGAGCCTGACGCGCGCCGCAGAGCGCGCCATCAACCCGTGGAGGTCTTTCAATGAAGCAGGCAGCGCACTCAGCCGATCCACTCGCGGCCGGCAGCAGTCTTTACAACGACGATCTGGCGCCCACCGGCGTGGCCCAGCGCACGTGGAAGTGGTACCACTTTGCGGCGCTGTGGGTTGGCATGGTGATGAACATCGCGTCATACATGCTGGCCGCGGGGCTGACGGAGCAGGGTATGTCGCCGTGGCAGGCGGTGGTGACGGTGCTGCTGGGCAACGCCATCGTGCTGGTGCCGATGCTGCTGATCGGCCACGCGGGCGCTAAGCATGGGATTCCATATGCGGTGCTGGTGCGCACATCGTTCGGTACGCAGGGGGCGAAGCTGCCGGCACTGCTGCGCGCCATCGTTGCGTGCGGCTGGTATGGCATCCAGACGTGGCTGGGCGGCAGCGCCATCTATACGTTGGCCAACATCCTGACGGGCAATGCATTGCACGGCGCGCCGCTGCCGTTTCTCGACATCTCAGGCGGGCAGCTTGCGTGCTTTCTGTTGTTCTGGGCGCTGCAGCTCTACTTCATCCTGCACGGTACCGATTCGATCCGCTGGCTGGAAAGCTGGTCCGCCCCCATCAAGATCGTGATGTGCATCGTGCTGGTGTGGTGGGCCACGTCCAAGGCCGGTGGTGCGGGCTCGATGCTCTCCACACCGTCGCAGTTCGTGGCTGGCGGCAAGAAGGCCGGCCAGTTCTGGGCAACGTTCTGGCCGAGTCTCACGGCCATGGTGGGCTTCTGGGCGACGCTGGCGCTGAACATTCCGGACTTCACGCGCTTTGCCAAATCGCAGCGTGACCAGATCGTCGGGCAATCGATCGGCTTGCCGATTCCGATGGCGCTGCTGTCGGTCATCTCGGTGGTGGTCACGTCGGCCACCGTGGTCATCTACGGCAAGGCCATCTGGGACCCGATCGACCTGACCAGCCGCATGACCGGCATCGGCGTGGGGATCGCGCTCATCATCCTCACGCTGGACACCATGTGCTGCAACCTGGCGGCGAACCTGGTCGGGCCCGCATACGACTTTTCAAGCCTGTGGCCCAAGGGCATCTCGTACAAGACCGGCGGGTTGATTACTGCCACCATCGCCATCGTGATGATGCCGTGGAAGATTCTGGCCACGTCGGAGGGCTACATCTTCACGTGGCTGGTGGGCTATTCCGCGCTGCTGGGGCCGGTGGCCGGCATCATGATGGTCGACTACTTCCTCATCCGCGGCACGCGCCTGAACGCGCGTGAGCTGTTCGACGAGCACGGCGAGTACACCTACACCGGCGGCTGGAACCTTGGTGCGGTGGTGGCGCTGGCGGTGGGCGTGTTGCCTAACCTGCCGGGTTTTCTGCATACCGCCTTTCCGAGCGCGTTCCCGAATGTGCCGGCATTCTTCAACACGCTTTACACGTACGCGTGGTTCGTTGGCCTCGTGCTGGCGGCGCTGGTCTACAGCGCGTGGATGAAGCTGCGCGGCAGCCCGAGCGCCAGCGTGGCGAGTGCCTGAACTTTATCCAACTGCACACCCACACAACCCACAAGGAGACAGCGACATGACGACCCTGATCCGTGGCGGCACGGTCATCGATGCAGACCGCACCTGGCGTGCCGACGTGCTCTGCGCCAGCCGAGAGAGTGGCGGCACCATCCTGCAGGTGGCGGCGCAGATCGACGCGCCGGCCGGCGCCACGGTCATAGATGCGCACGGGCAATACGTCATGCCCGGCGGCATTGACCCGCACACGCACATGGAGCTGCCCTTCATGGGCACCACGGCCAGCGACGATTTCTTTACCGGCACGGCGGCGGGTCTGGCAGGCGGCACCACCAGCATCATCGACTTCGTGATCCCCAGCCCGCGCCAGCCGCTGATCGACGCCTTTCGCGAATGGCGCGGCTGGGCCGAGAAGGCCGCCGCCGACTACGGCTTCCACGTTGCCGTGACATGGTGGGACGAGTCCGTGCATCGCGATATGGGAACGCTCGTGCACGAGCACGGCGTCTCCAGCTTCAAGCACTTCATGGCCTACAAGAACGCGATCATGGCCGACGACGAGATCCTGGTGAACAGCTTCTCGCGCTCGCTCGAACTGGGCGCGTTGCCCACCGTGCATGCGGAAAACGGCGAACTGGTCTTCCAGCTCCAGCGCCAGTTGCTCGCGCGCGGCATCACGGGGCCGGAGGCGCATCCGCTGTCGCGCCCGCCCGAGGTGGAGGGCGAGGCGGCCAACCGCGCCATCCGCATCGCCCAGGTGCTGGGCGTGCCGGTGTACATCGTGCATGTATCGGCCAAGGATGCGGTGGACGTGATTGCCCGCGCGCGCAACGAGGGCCTGCGTGTGTTCGGCGAGGTACTGCCGGGCCATCTGGTGATCGACGAAGCGGTGTACCGCGACCCGGATTGGACGCGTGCCGCCGCCCATGTCATGAGCCCGCCGTTTCGCTCGGCCGAGCATCGTGAGGCGCTGTGGCGTGGGCTGCAGGCCGGCCAACTGCACACCACTGGCACGGACCATTGCACGTTCTGCGCTTCGCAAAAAGCGATGGGCCGAGAGGACTTCACCAAGATCCCGAACGGCTGCGGCGGCATTGAGGACCGCCTGTCCATCCTGTGGCATCACGGCGTCAACGCGGGCCGCATCACGCCCAACGAGTTTGTGCGCATTACCTCGACCAACGCTGCGCAGATCTTCAACCTGTATCCGCGCAAGGGCGCTGTGCAGCCCGGCGCGGATGCCGATCTGGTGGTGTGGGACCCGGCGGCCACCAAGACGATTTCCGTGAAGACGCATCACCAGAAGGTGGACTTCAACATCTTCGAAGGGATGGCGGTGCGCGGCGTGGCCACCCATACGCTCACACGTGGCGCGCTGGCCTGGGCCAATGGCGACCTGCGTGCAGTGCGCGGCGCGGGGCAATATCTCAAGCGTCCGCCGGCAGCGGCGTATTACGACGCCATCCGTCTTGCCAATGCGCGCCGCACGCCGCATGCGGTGGATCGCGCTACGGAGGCGTTGGCGACCGCAAAGTAGCGCGCTGCATATGCCCAGGCAAAGACCGCTCACTGCTTGGGCGGTCTTTTTTTTTTGCGGCAGGCAAATCACATTCACAGCGGTTGAGCGTTTGCGATGTGCATGTTGCTAAAAACAGCATTAAGTAGCGCGTCAAGTGGCCGATAAGACGGACGCGGTGGCTCAGATGCCGCCCGCATTGCGCGCCTGACAAGAACAGGATGCACGCGATGTTGCCTGCGCAGTCGTCTTACCCGGAACACGATGAAACTTGCTCTCAAACTCCCCCTGGCCTTTGCCGCCGCATTGCTGTTGATGTTTGCCGGGGCCATCTACGGCATTGCGTCCCTCAATCACTCCATCGTCGAATACAACACCACCGTGCAGGCACGCGTGGCCGACGAACGTGCGGTGACGAACATGCTCGTCACCTTCAAGACGCAGGTGCAGGAGTGGAAGGACACCCTGCTGCGCGGTGAAGACCCGAACAAGCTGGACAAATACTGGGGCGCTTTCCTTCAGCGTGAACAGACCGTGGCCGACCAGGCGAAGGCGCTGCAGGCGTCGCTGCCGGCCGGCAAGAGCCGCGACCTGATCACCCAATTTGCAGCGGCGCACGCAGAGATGGGCAAGGGCTATCGCAAGGGCCACGACATGTTCGTGGCAGCGTCGTTTGATCCGACGGTGGGCGACAAGGTTGTGGCCGGCGTGGACCGCGAGCCGGCACGTTTGCTCGATGAGGCCGCCAGGGAGATTGCCGCAGAGAGTAAAGCCGTGTCAGCCAAGACTGCCGAGGCTGCGCACACTGCACTGGTGGTCAGCGTGGTGCTGATGCTGGCGGCATTCGGCTTGGGGTTGGGCGGCGCGTTTCTGTTCAGCCGCTCGATCACGCGGCCGCTGTCGCGTGCGGTGGATGTTGCGAGCGCCGTCTCGCATGGCGATCTGGCCCAGCAGTTTGAGGCGCACGGCACGGACGAAATCGGCCAGTTGCTCACCGCGCTCAAGGATATGCAGCGCAGCCTCGCCAAGGTGGTAAGCGAAGTGCGCCACAACGCTGAGGGCGTGGCTTCCGCCAGCTCGCAGATTGCTTCGGGCAACCTGAACCTGTCATCGCGTACGGAAGAGCAGGCGGCCTCGCTGGAGGAGACCGCTGCCAACATGGGTGAGCTGACTTCCACCGTGCGTCGCAATTCGGAGAGCGCGGTGCAGGCCTCCAAGCTGGCCGGGCACGCGTCGGATACGGCTGCGCGTGGCGGTCAGGTGATGAGCGATGTGGTGCAGACCATGCAGGGCATCTCCGAGAGCTCCAGCAAGGTCGGCGAGATCATCGGCGTGATCGACAGCATTGCGTTCCAGACCAACATCCTGGCGCTGAATGCAGCAGTGGAAGCCGCGCGCGCCGGCGAGCAGGGCCGCGGCTTTGCCGTGGTGGCGGGCGAGGTGCGTACGCTGGCGCAACGCAGCGCGTCGGCGGCCAAGGAGATCAAGGGACTGATCGGTCAATCGACCGAGCGCGTGGAGGCGGGAGCGAGGCTGGTGCAGGAAGCCGGCGGCATCATCGACGACATTGTCACCTCCGTGCACCGCGTGACGCAGATCGTGACGGAAATCTCCTCAGCCTCGGCGGAGCAGAGCACCGGCATCGAGCAGGTGAACATCGCCGTGGGCCAGATTGAGGAGGTGACGCAGCAGAACGCCGCGCTGGTGGAGGAGGCATCCGCCGCCGCGCAAGCCATGGCGGATCAGGCTGATGCGCTGCGCCGCGCCGTGGCGATCTTCAAGCTGGACGGGGCTGCCGTACCGGCCTAAGCGTCGGGCGAGCGCCCAGAAGCAACCCAGAAG
>NZ_ASZV01000014.1:0-21281 GCF_000442475.1 Ralstonia sp. AU12-08
AAAAAAAGCCGTTCAGTTTGCGCTGAACGGCTTTTTTGCTGGGGTTGGCAGATCAGGCCGACGGCGGCGGCACGTAGCCCGAAGCCTGGTCGGCGCCTTCACCAAAGAAGTACTTCTCGGTCTGCTTGAGCAGGTACTGGCGCGCACGCGTATCCGCCATGTTCAGGCGGTTTTCGTTGATCAGCATGGTCTGGTGCTTGAGCCAGCCGGCCCAGGCTTCTTTCGAGACGCTTTGCCAGATCTTCTTGCCCAGTTCGCCGGGCAGCGGCGGGAAGTCGAGGCCTTCGGCTTCCTTGTCGAGCTTGATGCAGTGGACCATGCGGGCCATGGGGATTCCTCTTGTGTGGCGGAAGCGCCGCTCTAGCGCGGCGCAGGTGCCGGTATTGTAAAGGCCGCACGCCGCCGGGCTCGGATTCCACGACGGCGCCCGGGGATTTACAGCTTCTTCATCAGCACCATCGAGCGCCGTTGCCAGTTGTACAGCTTGCGGCGGTCTTCCGGCAGATCATCCACGCTGGCGCGCACAAAGCCGCGCTTGAGGAACCAGTGCTCCGTCCGCGTGGTGAGCACGAACAACTGCTTGAGCCCCAACGCGCGGGCGCGAACTTCGGTGTGCTTGAGCAGGCGTTCGCCGTCGCCGGTGCCCTGGCTGTCGGGGGAGACGATCAGGCAGGCCATTTCAGCCATGCCGTCCTTCGGGTACGGATACAGCGCCACGCAGCCAAAGATGATGCCGTCGTGCTCGATGACCGAGAAGTTGGCGATGTCGCGCTCCAGCAGCCGGCGCTCGCGCGGCACCAGCGTACCGTCGGCTTCCAGCGGTTCGATCAGCGAGACGATGCCGCCCACGTCATCCAGCGTGGCTTCGCGCAGGTATTCCAGATCGGTGTGCGACACCATGGTGCCCACGCCGTCGTGCAGGAACAGCTCCAGCAGGATGCTGCCGTCCAGCGCAAACGGGATGACGTGTGCCCGGCGCACACCGCCACGCATGGCCTTGACGATGTGCTGCAGGTAATAGGCGGTGTCATGCGACAGGCTGCCGTCGCGCAGGCGCTCGATGGCCGTTTCCATCGACAGGTCCTGCTGCAGCTTGCCCACGCGGTCCATGATGCCCGGCAGCTCGGTGATGAAGATCAGCTTGTCGGCCTTGAGCGCCGTGGCGGTGTTGGCCGCCACGTCTTCCATCGACAGGTTGAACGCCTGCCCCGTGGGCGAAAAGCCCAGCGGCGAGAGCAGCACGATCTTGCGGTTGGCCAGCGAATGCTGGATCGACTCCGCATCGATCTTGCGCACCAGCCCCGTGTGCTGGAAATCCACGCCGTTGACGATGCCAACAGGCCGCGCCGTCACAAAGTTGCCCGACACGACCGACATGCGTGCGCCGGCCATCGGCGTGTTGGGCAGGCCCTGGCTGAAGGCGGCTTCGATGTCCAGACGCAACTCGCCCGAGGCTTCCTTGGCGGATTCCAGCGCGGCGGCGTCCGTTACGCGCACGCCATCCACGAACTGGGTTTGCACGTTGCGCAACGCGAGCTGTTCTTCCACCTGCGGACGCGAGCCGTGCACCAGCACGATGCGCATGCCCATGGCGTGCAGCAGGGCGAGGTCGTTGACCAGCCAACCGAGCATGTCGGCCTTGACCAGCTCGCCACCAAAGCCGATCACGAACGTCTTGTCGCGGAAGGCGTGGATGTACGGTGCCACCTCGCGCAGCCAATCGACGAACTGCCGCTGCTCGGCGGTGGGCGGAATCGGGGCGACGTCGACGGGGGCAGGCGTGTGCGCCACCAGCGAAACACCGGGGGCGGGGGCGGAGGAACGAGCGGTCACGGGCGGAGGAGGGAAAACGGCACGGGGCGCGGGCCGGCGCGAGGAAAGATGCGCGGATTATAATCCCGCCCGATGTCAGATTCCCATGCCCAGCCGTCCCGGCCACGCCCGGCGGCACCCTCCCCGAAATCGCCGAAAGACACCCTATCGCCCGAGCGCAAGCCCGGCGCTGGCAGTGGTGGAAATGGTCGTCCTCAGCGCCGCCCGAAACCGACGCCGGAAGAGCTCGCCGCCGCGCTGGAAGCCCGTCGCGCACGTGCCAACCGCGTCCCGCCAATCACGTTTCCTGAGGCGCTGCCGGTTTCGGCCCGTCGCGACGAGATTGCTGAGGCCATCGCCGCCAATCAGGTGGTGATCGTCTCCGGCGAGACCGGCTCGGGCAAGACCACGCAGTTGCCGAAGATCTGCTTGTCGATCGGGCGGGGTATCGGCGCGGGCGGTACCGGGTTGATCGGCCATACGCAACCGCGCCGGATTGCCGCCACATCGACGGCCAAGCGCATCGCGCAGGAGATCGGCACGCCGGTGGGCGAACACGTGGGCTATCAGGTGCGCTTTAACGATGCGCTGTCGGCCGGCGCGTCGGTCAAGCTGATGACCGACGGCATCCTGCTGGCCGAAACGCAGAACGATCCGCTGCTGCGCGCCTACGACACGATCATCATCGACGAGGCGCACGAACGCAGCCTCAACATCGATTTCCTACTGGGCTATCTGAAGCAGCTCCTGCCGCGCCGGCCAGACCTGAAGGTGATCATCACCTCGGCAACGATCGACGCGCAGCGCTTTGCCGAGCACTTTGCCGGGCCGAAGGGTCTGGCGCCGGTCATCGAGGTCAGCGGCCGGCTGTATCCGGTGGAGGTGCGCTACCGCCCCGTGCAGCGCGACGAGAAGGACAAGGAGCGCGATCTCTACGAGGCGATTGTCGATGCGGTGGACGAACTCGCCCGCGAAGGCTCCGGCGATGTGCTGATTTTCCTGCCGGGCGAACGCGAAATCCGTGAAGCCGCCGAGGCGCTGCGCAAGCACCATCCGGCGCATACCGAGATCCTGCCGCTGTTTGCGCGCTTGTCCGTGCAGGAGCAGGAGCGTGTGTTCCGCCCGTCCAACGCGCGGCGCATCGTGCTGGCAACCAACGTGGCCGAGACCTCGCTCACGGTGCCGGGCATTCGCTACGTGGTCGATACGGGGCTGGCACGCGTGAAGCGCTATTCGTATCGCAACAAGGTCGAGCAACTGCAGATCGAGCCGGTGTCGCAGGCCGCCGCCAACCAGCGTGCTGGTCGATGTGGTCGGGTGGCCGACGGCGTGTGTATCCGCTTGTACGAGGAATCAGATTTCATCGCGCGGCCGCGCTTTACCGATCCGGAAATCCTGCGTTCGTCGCTGGCGGCCGTCATCCTGCGCATGAAGGCGCTGCGGCTGACGGATGTTGAGCAATTCCCGTTCATCGAGCCGCCGTTGGGCCGAGCGATTGCCGATGGCTACCAGCTTTTGCAGGAGCTTGGCGCCGTCGACGACGAAAACGCGCTGACCCCGCTGGGCAAGCAGGTCGCCCGCCTGCCGCTGGACCCGCGTGTGGCGCGGATGATTTTGGCGGGCCGCGACCACCAGTGCCTGCGCGAAATGCTCATCATCGCGAGTGCGTTGTCCGTGCAAGACCCGCGCGAGCGCCCGCAGGAATTGCAGCAGCAGGCTGACCAGGCGCATCGTCTGTTTGCCGATGAAAAGTCCGAATTCCTCGGCTGGGTGAAGCTGTGGAAATGGTTTGAAGAGGCGGTCGCCCACAAGAAGTCGAACAAGCAGCTGCAGGACCAGTGCCGCTCGCACTTTCTCTCGCACGTGCGGTTGCGCGAATGGCGCGATGTGTACTCGCAACTGCATACCACGGTGGCGGAGCAGGGCTGGAAGCTCAATGAAACCGATCCGACCTACGAGCAGTTGCATTTGGCGTTGCTGACGGGGTTGCTCGGCAACATCGGCGTGCGTATCGAAGAAGCCGACGGCAAGGGCCGCGAATACCTCGGTGCACGCGGCATCAAGTTCTTCCTGTGGCCGGGCTCGGTCATTGCGCGCAAGGCGGGCAAGTGGGTCGTGGGCGGCGAGCTGATCGAGACCAGCCGCCTGTTCGGCCGCACGCTCGCGCGCATCGAGCCGGAATGGGTCGAGAAGGTCGGCGCACACCTGCTGAAGGTGTCGTGGAGCGATCCACATTGGGAAAAGAAGGCCGGCCAGGTGATGGCCTTCGAGCGTGGCACGCTGTACGGCCTGCCGATCTATCAGCAGCGCCGCGTGCATTTCGGGCCGATGCAGCCGAAGGAGGCGCGCGAAATGTTCATTCGCCGGGCGTTGGTCGACGGCGAGTTTGAGACGCGCCTGCCGTTCTTCACGCACAACCAGCGCCTGGTGCGCGAGATTGAAAACCTCGAACACAAGTCCCGCCGGCAAGACGTACTCGTGGACGACGAGCTGATCTACGCGTTCTACGACAGCCAGATTCCGGCCGACATCTACAACACCGTGTCGTTCGAGCGCTGGTATGCCGAGGCCGCCAACGCTAGCGGCAAGGCTGGCCAGAAACTGCTGTACCTGAATCGCGATGACCTGATGCGGCACGAAGCGGCCGGCATCACGACGGACCTGTTCCCGAAGGTGCTGCCGATTGCCGGCATCGATATGGCCCTGACGTACCACTTCGAGCCCGGCAGCCCGCGCGATGGTGTGACGCTCACGGTTCCGCTGTACGCGCTCAACCAGGTGCCCGCGCAGCGCGCCGAATGGTTGGTGCCCGGCATGCTCAAGGAGAAGGTACATCTGCTGCTCAAGAGCCTGCCGCAGAAGCTGCGCCGCCATTGCGTGCCGCTGCCGGATTACGCGGCGGGCTTCGTGTCGCGGGTGAAGCTGGGCGATGGCGACTTGCTCGACCGCCTGATCGCCGACGTACGCGAGCAGACCGGCATCATGCTCAAGCGTGCCGATTTCAAGCTTGAGACGCTGCCTGCGCATCACTTCATGAACTTCAAGGTGATCGACGAGCACGGTCGCCAGCTCGACATGGGCCGCAACCTGGCCCAGCTGCGTGCAGAACTCGGTGGACGTGCGCAGCAGACGTTCCAGTCGATCGCGGCGAAGGACGCAGCTGTCATTGGTGCGCAGGAGAGCGCCAAGCCGACCAAGAGCGCAAAGGGTGGAGGCAAGGGCGAGGCGCCGTCCAATGCGGCGCTGTATGCCGGTCTCACGACATGGAATTTCGGCGAACTGCCCGAGCTGCTGGAAATCCGCAAAGGCAACCAGACGCTGTTCGGCTATCCGGCTCTCGTCGATGCGGGTGACCACTGCGATGTGGAAGTCTTCGATGACCCGGCCGAGGCCACGCGCATTCACCGCCTGGGCCTGCGCCGGCTGTTTGCGATCCAACTGCGCGAGCCGTTGAAGTACCTGGAGAAGAACATCCCCGGCCTGTCGCAGATGGCGATCCAGTTCATGAACCTGGGCACGCAGGACGAACTGCGCGACCAGATTCTGGACGCCACGTTGGAGCGCGCCTGCCTGCAAGACCCGCTGCCCACCGACGACGCCAGCTTCGGCGCCCGCAAGGACGAAAGCCGTGCTCGCCTGACGCTGCTGGCGCAGGAGATTGCCCGGCTGGTCGGCGCCATCCTGGCCGAATACGCGCAACTGCCGCGCAAGCTGCAGATCGCCAAGCCATTTGCTGCCGCCGCTGCGGATATCGACGCGCAGCTTAAGACGCTGATGCACAAGCGCTTTATCGAGGCGACGCCGTATGCGCAGTTGA
Organism: Ralstonia sp. AU12-08; assembly: GCF_000442475.1. Taxonomy (NCBI): domain Bacteria; kingdom Pseudomonadati; phylum Pseudomonadota; class Betaproteobacteria; order Burkholderiales; family Burkholderiaceae; genus Ralstonia; species Ralstonia sp. AU12-08. The sequence goes on from NZ_ASZV01000014.1 coordinate 5,630, forward strand.
CGCACTTCCCGCGTTACCTGAAAGGCATCGCCTTGCGCATCGACAAGCTCAAGGCCGACCCGGCGCGCGACGCGCAGCGCATGCAGGAGATGGCGCCGCTGATCCAGCAATATCAGCGCGCCGAGAAAGCATTGCGCGTGCAAGGGCAGGGTGGCAGCGACCCGCGCATGGAGGAATTCCGCTGGATGCTGGAGGAGTTGCGCATCGCCCTGTTTGCGCAGGAGTTGCGCACACCGGTGCCGATGTCGGTCAAACGGTTGCAGAAAGTATGGGAATCGATGCAGCGGTAGCCCGCCGTGCATTGCTGGGCGCTGGGAAAGTTCCCACTTTCTTTTTTTGATTTGTGTCAGCGACGCCATAACAGCGGGCGTTAAAATGGCTGGCTAAGTTGCTGAATCTTCTCGCTATGTCTGCCTCGCGCGCCTCGTTTGCCTCCCGTTGGTTCTCCACACTCGTTCTGTCGGCCGCTGCCCTGATGGCAGCGCATGCGGCGCGTGCTGAAGTCGTCACTGTGCTCAACTCGGGCGACGCCAGCGTCTCACTGATCGACAAGGACACCCGCAAGGTGCTGGAGACCTTCCCGGTCGGCAAGGAGCCGCACCACCTGATTGCCACGCCCGATGAAAAGTCGCTGATTGTCGCCAACGCCGTCGGCAACGATCTGGTGTTCCTTGATCCGGTCACGGGCAAGATTCAACAGCGCGTGCCCCGCATTGATGACCCGTACCAGATCGGCTTCTCGCCTGACCAGAAGTGGTTCCTGACCACCGGCAACCGTCTGGACCGCGTTGATATCTATCGTTGGGACGGTCACGCGCTCACCATCGCCAAGCAAATTCCGGCCGCCAAGACGCCGAGCCACATTGCCTTTACCGCCGACAGCAAGATCGCGTTCATCACCGTGCAGGATTCCAACGAGGTGATGGCCATCGATCTGCCCACGCAGACCGTGATGTGGCGCATGACCATCGGCTCCGCGCCGGCCGGCGTGTGGGTCACGACGGATCAAAAATACCTGCTGGTTGGTATGACGGGCGCCGATTACGTTGAGGTGATCGACTGGCATACCCGCACCAGCGTCAAACGCATCCCGACCGGCAAGGGCGCGCACAACTTCCGCGCGCTGGGCGACAAGCGCCATCTGTTCCTGTCGAACCGCGTGTCGGGCACGATCAGCATCATCGACCAGCAAACGCTGACCAAGGTGGGCGACATCACTGGCCTGCCGCCCGGTCCGGACGATATGGAGTTGACCGCCGACGGCAAGCAGCTCTGGGTGACCTGCCGCTGGGCCAAGACGGTGGCCATCGTCGATGTGGCAAGCCGTACGGTGGTGGACAAGATCAAGGTCGGGCGCTCGCCGCACGGCATCTACTTCCGTTCGCGCGCTCCACTTATCTAACGCGTGGCGGCCATGAAAACGGGTCTGTCGATACTTCGCACGGCGGCCGCTACGGCAGCCCTGGGGCTGTGTGCGCTGGCCATGGCGGCGCCTGGCGGCGTGAATGCCGGCGCCTGCAAGGGCACCGTCTACCTGACGTTCGACACCGGCAGCATGAGCCAGGCGCAGTTGATTGCCGACACGCTGCGCCGCCACCGCATTCACGCCACGTTCTTCCTCGCCAACGAGAAGACCATCCACGGCGACAGCACGCTGGATGACGGCTGGGCACCGTACTTGAAATCGCTGGCGGCCGATGGTCACGCCTTCGGTACGCACACGTTCGATCACGTCTACTACAAGGGTGAGGCTGGCGCCGGCAAGGTCCGCTTCCGCCCGCAGTTTGGCGAGCAGGGCGGCCGCAACGTCGTCTGGGGCGAGCCCGAATTCTGCTCAGAACTCAAGCGCAGCGCCGAACGCTTCAAGGCCATGACTGGCCAGCCGATGGACCCGCTGTGGCGTGCGCCGGGCGGGCATCTGTCGGCCACCACCGAAGGCTGGGCCAAGCAGTGCGGTTTTGCCCACGTGGCTTGGGCGCCCGCCGGTTTCCTCGGCGACGAATTGCCGTCCGAGCGCTATCCGAACGACGCGCTGCTGCAAAAGGCGCTGTCCAACCTGCGCGATGGCGACATCACCATGGCGCACCTGGGCATCTGGTCGCGCAAGGACCCGTGGGCGCCAGCTGACCTGGAGCCGCTGATCACGGGCCTGGAGCGCAAGGGTTTCTGCTTCGCCACGCTGCGCGATCACCCGCAGTACAAGGCCTGGTTTGCCGCTCACCCGGCAGCCCGTTGAATGTTCGCCATGTTCGACTGGATTTCCGACACCTTCACGCAAGCGCAGGATGTGCTGTTTCAGCACATCGTGATGCCGCTCACCTATGCGATTGGCCTCGGTGGCTACGTTGAAGATGCGTACCCCGGCACTGAATGGCTGTTGATGGGGCTGGTGCAGATCGCCGTGTTGCTGCTGGTTCTGCGGCCGCTGGAGCGCTGGCGCCCGGTGGAGCCGATGCATGACCGAAAGGCCGTGCGCTCGGACATCTTCTACACGTTGTTCCATCGGCTCGGTTTCTTCCCGCTGCTGATGTTCTTCACGCTGCAGCCGCTGATCGACGACCTGGACGGCAAGCTGCGCTTCTGGGGCTGGGCACACCTGAACGTGGAAGACTGGTGGCCGGGCGTCACGTCGGTCGCCATCGTCAGCTTCCTGATCTACCTGGTGCTGTTCGATCTGCTCGACTACTGGTACCACCGCCTGTCGCACAAGTTCCACTGGTGGTGGAACCTGCATTCGCTGCACCACAGCCAGCAGCAGATGACGATGTGGTCGGATGACCGTAACCACATCCTCGACGATGTGCTGCGCGGTGCGGTGTTCGCCATCGCCGCGCTGGCCATCGGGGTTGAGCCGTCGCAGTACGTGCTGCTGGTTGCTGTCTCGCAATTGCTGCAAAGCTTGCAGCACGCCAATGTGCGGCTGCACTTCGGCTGGCTGGGTGAGCGGCTGCTGATCTCGCCGCGCTTTCACCGGTTGCACCACGCCATCGGCCTTGGGCACGAGGTGCCGGGCAAACCGGGCGTGCTGGGTGGCTGTAACTTCGGTGTGCTGTTCCCGTGGTGGGACATGCTGTTTGGCACCGCCATCTTCTCGCCGGACTATCACGCCACCGGCATCCGCGATCAGCTGCCCGCGCCGCAAGGCCGTTCGCGCGACTACGGACGCGGCGTGCTGCGCCAGCAATGGCTGGGCTTCAAGCGTCTGATCGGCCGCGCCTGAGGGGCAGTCTGCACGGCCTGAGACGGTGCCGGCAGCATGTCGGCCTGCTGTGCTAGGCTGTCCGCTCCCTGATTTTCCGACTCCTGCATGAACGACCTGATTCGCTCGTTTGGCCGCGCGCTGCTCTCCCAACTGCATCCGCGCATGTTGTTCCTGACCGTGCTGCCGTTTGTTGTTGCCATCGTGGTGTGGGGCGCCGTCCTGTACTTCGGCTGGGATGCGATGAACGGCATGGCGCGGGGCGCCGTGGAAAGCTGGGCGTTTATGGGCTGGATCAAGAGCGGTCTGGGCGCCATCGGCATGTCGGGTTTGTGGTCGGCCATCGCGCCGCTGCTGGTCATCACACTGCTGGTGCCGGTGATCGTCGTGTCGATCCTCGTTTTTGTGAGCGTGACGGCGGTGCCGCCGGTCATGCGTTTTCTAGATCGCAGCTACCCGCAGCTGGAGCGTCGCAAGGGCGGTTCGGTGGTGGGCAGCGTGATGCATGCGCTGCTGTGCACGCTGGTGTTCATCCTAGTGGCGATCGTCACGCTGCCGCTTTGGCTGATTCCGCCGTTCTTCGCATTGATCCCCCCGTTGTTGTGGGGCTGGCTGACTTACCGCCTGATGACCTACGACGCGCTGGCCGATCACGCCACGCCTGAAGAGCGCCGGGCGATCATGCAGCGCTACCGGTTGCCGCTGCTGGGCATCGGCATTGCAGTCGGCATGCTGGGCTCGGCGCCCACGCTGCTGTGGGTGTCTTCGGTGGTGACGATCGTGCTGTTCCCGATCATCGCCATCGCCGTCATCTGGCTGTATGTGCTGATTTTCATCTTCTCGGCGCTATGGTTTGGACATTTCTGCCTGCGTGCGCTCACACGCTTGCGCGCCGAGGCGCCACCCGCACGCATGGTCGAGGCGAGCGTCATCGACGTGCAGAGCATCGAACTGCCCCGCGAATAACAAGGACTGACATGGCTTTCGGCATGATCATCATCGGCGACGAGATTCTCTCCGGCCGCCGCGAAGACAAGCACCTGCGCAAGCTGATCGAAGTGCTGGGCGAGCGCGGCCTGGCTCTGGAGTGGGCCGAGTACGTTGGCGACCAGCCCGCGCGCATCACCAGCGTGCTCAAGCGCACGTTCGCCAGCGACGACGTGGTGTTTTGCACCGGCGGCATCGGTGCTACGCCTGATGACCACACACGCCAATGTGCTGCCGCCGCGCTGGGCGTGCCGCTGGAATTGCATCCTGAGGCGCGTGAGCTGATTGCGCAGCGCATTGCCGACACGGCTGCTGGCGACCCGGTCAAGGCCGATCTCACCACGCCCGAGAACCAGCACCGTTTCAAGATGGGCGAGTTCCCGCAGGGTGCGCGCATCATTCCGAACAGCTACAACCGCATCCCAGGCTTCTCGGTGGCGCATCACCACTTCATGCCGGGCTTTCCGGTGATGGCGTGGCCGATGATGGAGTGGGTGCTCGACACCTACTACGCCGATCAATTCCACCGCGCGCCGCGCGAGGAGCGCTCGTTCCTGGTGTTTGGCTTGCCGGAGTCGAGGCTGACGCCGCTGATGGAGCGCATCGAGGCCGAGTTCGATGGCGTGAAGGTGTTCAGCCTGCCCAGCGTGGGCGATGCAGCGCGCGGCGAGCGCTATGCCCGCTCGCACATCGACCTAGGGGTGAAGGGTTCGCCCGAAGCCGTGGCGCGCGCCTATGTGGTGCTGCGCGAAGGCGCGCTGGCGCTGGGCGGCGAGATCATTGAGGCGGACGCCGCAGCGGCGTCCTGATCGTCTCGAAATCCGTGGACGGCTTATGCGCCGTGCCACGGCAAGCCGCGGAAGCACCAGCCTTCCACCGTCTTGCGATGGCCTTCGCTGTCCTTGGCGCCCTCAAAACCTTCCAGCACATCCATCGCCAGCGTGTAGCCGGCCTGTGCGGCCGCTGCGGCGGCGTGCTTGGAGCGCGCTGCGCTTCGGCACAGGAACAGCACCGGCACGTCCTTCGGCACGGCCGCTTCCAGCGCGCTGAGGAAGTTCGCGTTGCGCACGCCGCCCGGGTACTGGTTCCACTCCACGTGTGTGAACTGATCGGGTGCCACGTCGGGCGTACCGACCCAGTCCAGCTCAGCACGCGTGCGCACGTCCACCAGATGGGCTTGCGGATCGGCCGCGAGCAGGGCGGCGGCTTCTTGCGGCGACAGGGCGCCGAAGTACTGGAGCTGGTCGGCCTCGCGGCGGGCAGAGGCCGCTTCCAGCAGGGACTCGCGGGTGAGTGTGGTGGCAGTCATGGCAATCGGCGAAAGGGAAAGCAACCATTCTAGCGTTGCCGTCACATGATGCGGGTGGAATTCACCGGAACGGTGCGAAGGCCGTTGGTGCGCACTTAAGTGGTGCCGCTCTGGTTTTCGTGCACCATGTCTGTGCGTTGGCTATCCTGCCTGAACAGCGGGGCTCCTGTGTGGCCGATTCCGACCACGCTGTCTGCACCGGCGTCTTGATGCCGTCGCACCGTGTCAGGCATGGGCTGGCGCGGTGCTGCACTATTTGCGGGAGCACATGCCCGTCATCGGGGTGACACTGGCATGCTTTCTGCTAATATTCCCGCGGTCTTTTCCAGGGCGTTTGGCGGTGCCGGACGTCCCTGGCGAGAAGAAGATGTTTCGGGGGTGAGGGCGATCGCAGCGATCCGTCACACAACCGGCTCACAATACTTTGCGTTATTGCGCTACCAGGAGAATGGCATGTCCCAAAGCATTGCAGACGTGATGAAGCTCGTGAAGGAAAACGACGTCAAGTTCGTCGATTTCCGTTTCACCGATACCAAGGGTAAAGAGCAGCACGTCTCGGTTCCCGTCTCGCATTTCGACGAAGACAAGTTCGAAAGCGGCCACGCATTCGACGGCTCGTCGATCGCCGGCTGGAAGGGCATCGAAGCGTCGGACATGCTGCTGGTGCCGGATGCAAACACTGCCCACGTCGACCCGTTCTACGAAGAGCCGACCCTGGTGCTGACCTGCGACGTGGTCGAGCCGTCGGACGGCAAGGGCTACGACCGCGACCCGCGCTCGATCGCCAAGCGCGCTGAAGCCTACCTGAAGAGCACTGGCCTGGGCGACACCGCCTACTTCGGTCCGGAACCCGAATTCTTCATTTTCGACGGCGTGACCTGGAACGTCGACATGCAAGGCTGCTTCGTGAAGATTCAATCCGAAGAAGCGCCGTGGTCGTCGGGCAAGGAATTCGAGCACGGCAACTCGGGCCATCGTCCGGGCAAGAAGGGCGGCTACTTCCCGGTTGCGCCGATCGACACGTTCCAAGACATGCGCTCGGAAATGTGCCTGATTCTCGAATCGCTGGGCATTCCGGTTGAAGTGCACCACCACGAAGTGGCTGGCCAAGGCCAGAACGAAATCGGCACGAAGTTCAGCACGCTGGTGCAACGCGCCGACTGGACCCAACTGCAAAAGTACGTGATCCAGAACGTCGCGCACACCTACGGCAAGACGGCCACGTTCATGCCGAAGCCGGTCGTGGGCGACAACGGTTCGGGCATGCACGTTCACCAGTCGGTGTGGAAGGACGGCCAGAACCTGTTCGCAGGCAACGGCTACGCTGGCCTGTCGGAATTCGCGCTGTACTACATCGGCGGCATCATCAAGCATGCTCGCGCGCTGAACGCCATCACCAACCCGGGTACGAACTCGTACAAGCGTCTGGTGCCGGGCTTCGAGGCTCCGGTCAAGCTGGCCTACTCGGCACGTAACCGTTCGGCTTCGATCCGCATTCCGTACGTTGCGAACCCGAAGGGCCGCCGTATCGAAACGCGTTTCCCGGATCCGCTGATGAACCCGTACCTGGGCTTCTCGGCCCTGCTGATGGCTGGTCTGGACGGCGTGCAGAACAAGATCCACCCGGGCGAAGCTGCCGACAAGAACCTGTACGACCTGCCGCCGGAAGAGGATGCAAAGATCCCGACCGTGTGCGCAAGCCTGGATTCGGCTCTGGAGCACCTGGATAAGGATCGCGAGTTCCTGACCCGCGGTGGCGTGTTCTCCAACTCGATGATCGACGCCTACATCGAGCTGAAGATGGAAGAAGTCACGCGCTTCCGCATGACCACGCACCCGATCGAGTTCGACATGTACTACTCGCTGTAATGCGCGAGCGCCCCGATCGATGTGTCGGGGCGAAGAGACGGTTGTGAGGGGAGGGGCGGCGTAGGTCGCCCTTCCTTTTTTGCGGGGCGGAATTTTGTGGCTAGAATGATCGTCCGCCGGATTCCGGCGCCCGATCGACGTTTCGCCAGGTTCCATTTCATGCTCCGTCCTTCTTCACGCATTGCATCCGGACTGCTTTCCGCCGTTGCAGCGTTTGCAGCGTTGTCCGTGCAGGTGCCCGCGCACGCGGACGATGTCTACCTGTGCAGTGGCCCGAACGGCGTGCCGGAATACCGCAACAGCGGCAACACGAAGGGCTGCAAGAAGCTGACGCTGCCCGATGTGGTGACCGTGCCTGGTACGCGCAGCCCGCGCAGTGCAGGGGCTGCACCGGCGCCGGCGCAGAGCAATGCAAGTGGTGGCTTCCCGCGTGTGGACAGCGCCACGCAGAAAGCGCGTGACGGTGAACGCCGCCAGGTGCTGGAAACAGAGTTGGCAGACGAGGAGCGCAAGCTCCAGGCGTTGAAGGCCGAATACAACAACGGCCAGCCCGAGCGCCAGGGCAATGAACGTAACTATCAGAAGTATCTCGACCGCACCGCGCAGTTGAAGAGCGACATCGAGCGCAGCCAGGCCAATGTCGATTCCATCCGCCGGGAGTTGGGCAACCTCAAGGAGTAACCGAGTGATGCGTCGACTGATCCGCAAAGCGGCACGCCGCGATGACCAGGAACAGACGACGCCCCCCGCGCCGTCAGTCCCCGCGCGCCAAGATATTTCCGACGGCGGCAGCATTGATGGTCCGCCGCCCATTCCGTTTTCTCATGGTGCACCGCCGTCCTACCCCGGGCTCGATGCGGTGCCCAATCCCATCCTCTTCGTCCGCCATCCGGCGCTGACGATCTTCTACGCCAACCCCGCCGCCGAAGCCGTACTGGCCGTGTCCCGCCGGCAACTGGTGGGGATGTCGCTGCATGAGCTGTTTGCTGAGCCGTCGGAGCTGGCCGAGATGATCGCCACCGTGGCGGTCCGCCAGTTCGATGCCAAGCGGCGCGATGTCTCGCTCGACAGGCTGGGTCATGAGCCGTTGCACGCGCATGCGGTGGTGGGTGCTATCGACTTTGCGCCGGGTTCCGTGCTGCTGGAGTTGATGCCCAATGAGCAGAAGATCCGCAGCGAGCGCGAAGAGCGCCTGCTGGACCTGACCGCCGCCAACAAGGAGCTGATCCGCAACCTCGCGCATGAGATCAAGAACCCGCTTGGCGGGATTCGCGGCGCGGCGCAGTTGCTGGAGTTCGAACTGCCCGAGCGTTCACTGCGCGAGTACACCCAGGTCATCATCAAGGAGTCCGACCGGCTACAGACGCTGGTGGACCGTCTGCTGGAGCCGCACCGGCATCCGCACATCGTGGGTGACGTGAACATCCACGAGGTGCTTGAACGCGTGCGCTCTGTGGTGCTGGCTGAGTTTCCGCAGGGTTTGCGCATCGTGCGCGATTACGACGCCAGCCTGCCCGAGTTCCGTGGCGACAAGGAGCAGCTCATCCAGGCCGTGCTCAACATCGTTCACAACGCGGCGCACGCGTTGGCGCATCGCATTGCACAAGGTGACGGCGAGATCGTGTTGCGCACACGTGTTGCACGACAAGTCACGATTGCAAAACGTCTTTACAAGCTGGCATTGGACTTGCATGTAGTGGACAACGGTCCTGGGATTCCGGACGACATCCGCGAACGCATCTTCTTCCCGCTGGTGTCCGGACGGGAGGGGGGGAGCGGGCTGGGCCTGACACTCGCGCAGACCTTCGTGCAACAGCATGACGGTCTGATCGAGTGCGAGAGCAGGCCGGGACAGACCGATTTCCGCATTCTTGTGCCGCTGCACTGACGCTGTATTTGGCGCACGCAGCGTACAAGGACCCAGGCAAAGACGAAGTCAAGCAGACGAACCAACACATGAAGCCAATCTGGATAGTCGACGACGATCAATCCATCCGCTGGGTCCTTGAAAAAGCGCTGGCACGCGAGAGCCTGCTGTCGCGCAGTTTCACCAACGCGCGCGATGCGCTCAATGCGCTGGATGAAGAAACGCCGCAAGTGCTGATTTCCGATGTGCGCATGCCGGGCGGTTCGGGGCTGGACCTGCTGCAGGCGATCAAGGCCAAGCATCCGGGGCTGCCGGTCATCATCATGACCGCGTATTCCGACCTGGATAGCGCTGTGGCGGCATTCCAGGGCGGTGCCTTCGAATACCTCGCCAAGCCGTTCGACGTGGATCGCGCAGTCGAGTTGATCCGTCGCGCGCTGGAAGAAAGCCTGCGTGAAGAAGAGATCGACGATCGCCTGAGCGATGCGCCCGAGATTCTCGGCCAGGCGCCGGCCATGCAGGACGTGTTCCGCGCGATTGGCCGTCTGTCACAGTCGAACGTGACAGTGCTGATTACCGGGGAATCGGGCACGGGTAAGGAACTGGTGGCCCGCGCGTTGCACAAGCACAGCCCGCGTGCGAGCGGCCCCTTTATCGCGCTGAACACGGCGGCGATTCCGAAAGACCTGCTTGAATCGGAGTTGTTCGGTCATGAGCGCGGCGCCTTCACCGGCGCGCAGACCATGCGCCGCGGCCGCTTTGAACAAGCTGAGGGCGGCACGCTGTTCCTCGATGAAATCGGCGATATGCCGTTCGATCTGCAGACGCGCCTGTTGCGCGTGCTGTCAGATGGGCACTTCTATCGCGTGGGCGGCCACAACCCGCTCAAGGCCAACGTGCGCGTCATTGCGGCCACACACCAGAACCTGGAAACGCGCGTCAAGGACGGCCTGTTCCGCGAGGACTTGTTCCACCGCCTGAACGTGATCCGCCTGCGTCTGCCTGCGCTGCGTGAACGGCCGGAAGACATCACGCTGCTGGCGCGCCATTTCCTGCAGAAGAGTGCGAAAGAGTTGGGCGTCGAGCCCAAGCGGATGTCGGACGACGCGCTGGCACATGTTGCCACGCTGCCGTTCCCGGGCAACGTGCGCCAGCTCGAAAACCTCTGCAACTGGCTGACCGTGATGGCGCCGGCGCAGACCATCGAGATCAAGGATCTGCCGTACGACCTGGTACGAGGTAGCGCGCAGGCGCTGCCTGCTGCCGCCGATGCTGGAGCGGTACGGCCAGTGTTTGTCGGGGAGCCTTCGTATGGCGGTGAGCCGTATGGCGCTGGGCTGTCGAGCGACACGCTGGCCACGACTGCTGCAGGCGCATCGGCCTCCGCAGTCTGGGAACGCGCGCTCGCGGGCGAGGCCAAGGCCATGCTCGAAGCCGGTCAGCCGGATGTGATGGACGCGCTTACGCGCCGCTTCGAAAAGGCGATCCTCGAAGCCGCACTTGGCGTGACACGCGGGCGTCGCGTGGAAGCCGCCACCCGCCTGGGCATCGGCCGCAACACCATCACGCGCAAATTGCAGGAGCTGGGCTTCGACTGACGCAATGTCAGCACAGCCGGCCCCACCGAATATCGTCGAGCTTGGCGATTGGGATTGGGCGGATTTCCGAGAGGGGATCCGCCCTCTTTTTTTGCCGGGGCTGTGCCGCGCTTAGTGCAGGTGGTGCTTCAGGCGCGACAGCTCGTCGTGCGTGCGCATGACGGCGGCGTGCACGCTGTGGTCGATCTTGCCGGCGCTTTGGCATGCCATCTTGGCGCGGTCCGACGCGGCTTCCAGCTGGTCGACGGCCTGCACGAGTGCCTGCGTATCCCGGGTGTTCTCCAATGGCATGAGCGGCTCCTATCGGGTGGACATCAGATGGGAAGGGAGCGCTGCATGCCACGCAACCGCCGTTTGCACCACAATGAGGCGTGTGCGTGACGCGAATCGGTGCGGCGCACTAACGTGGCGCAAGCAGCGTGCCGCGTGCGCGCACCGATACGTGAGGGGAGTGGGAAGAAACCTGAGAAATGGCTGATGAACGGCTGACTGCCGCCCGCTGTCGTTTGAGCCGGGCGGCAGTGTCTCAGCCGCGCGGGGCGGGAAGCGCCGGCGCGCGTGCCCCAAGAATGCGCTCGGCCACTTCTGCAAAACCGCCGCCGCCTTCGGCCGCAGTCAGGTAGGCGGGCGGCATGGGTAGCGTGTCGATCACGTCCAGCACGTTGGCCACACCCACCGAGAGCGGGAAGAACTCGAACATCGCCGCATCGTTGGCGGAGTCGCCCACGAACACCCAGCGCTCGCGCTCGTCATGCAGGTCGATGCCGAATGCGCGGCGGGCGAGTGCCACGCTGGCGCTCAGCTTGTCGTGTTTGCCGAACCAGCCGTTGACGTGGATGGAGCTGACAGTCGCATGCATGCCGTGCGTTCGCATGATGTCGACGATGTGCTTCACGGCGTTTTGCGGCAGCGGCGGGACTTGCTCGGCATGATCGACGGCCAGGTCGGCAGCGTGCCAGGCCTGGTCGGTCGCCAGCGCCGAGCCCGGCACCGCACGCATGACCTCCGCACCGATCTCGCGGATGCGTTCAAGGTTGCGCGCGCGGGTCTGCGCGTCGTCGACGAAATCGGTGGTCAGGTGTCCGCGCGAGTCAATGCGCATGGCAAATGCGCCGTTTTCACCGATCACCGCATCGACCGGCCACAGCCGCGTAATGACCTCGCACCAGGCAATCGAGCGGCCGGTGACCGGCACGACCTTGATGCCCGCGCGGTGCAGCTGCTCGAGCGCGGAGTACGCCTGGGCGGGCAGCTTGCCGCGTGTGGTGAGCGTGCCGTCCACGTCGGTGAACACGCCGGTGATATTGCGCAGCGCATCATCCGGCAACTGTTGCAAGGCGAGCGGTACGCGTCGCGCGGCAATGACGGGCGCGGATTCGGGCGAATCTGCTGACGGCGGCGTAGTAGGAGAGGTCGGGGGGGCGAGCATGCTGCGTGTGCAAAAAGGGGTGGCTTCAATCCATTCTAACGGCGGTTGCAAGCCAAACCTTGGAGGGAATTCCCAATTTCTTTATGACAAAAAGACACGTAACATCCCGCTGTCATAAAAATGACCGACCGTGCCTATACAGTCGGCGCGCCGTGGGCGGAGCGAGGGAGCCCGCCGGGTCGAAACCAGGAGAAATGATGTCGATCAAGAAGATTGCGGGGGCAGCGGCAGTGCTGGCCGCGTGTACGTTTGCGCAAGGCGCGTACGCAGTGACGGAAATTCAATGGTGGCACTCGATGGAAGGCGCCTTGAACGACAAGGTGAACGAGATCGCCACCAAGTTCAACGCCAGCCAGTCTGACTACAAGATCGTGCCGGTCTACAAAGGCCAGTACGACGAATCGCTGGCGGCGGGCATTGCGGCCTTCCGCGCCGGTAATGCACCGGCCATTCTGCAGGTGTTTGAAGTGGGCACCGCCACCATGATGAACGCCAAGGGCGCCATCGTGCCGGTGGCCAAGATCATGAAGGACGCCGGCGAGAAGTTCGACCCGAAGGCCTACGTGCCGGCCGTGGCGGGCTACTACACGTCGAACAAGGGCGAGATGCTGTCGTTCCCGTTCAACAGCTCGACGACGATCATGTATTACAACAAGGACGCCTTCAAGAAGGCCGGCCTTGACCCGAACAAGCCGCCTGCAACGTGGCAGGAAGTGGCCATCGATGCGGCCAAGCTGAAGGCGGCTGGCGTGCCGTGCGGCTATACCACCGACTGGCAGTCGTGGGTGCATCTGGAAAGCTTCTCGGCCTGGCACAACGTGTCGTTCGCCACCGAGAACAACGGCTTTGGCGGCGCAAAGGCACGCCTAAACTTCAACGGCCCGGTCCAGATCAAGCACATCGAGAACCTGCTCGACATGCAGAAGAAGGGTTACTTCACCTACGCCGGCCGCAAGGACGAGCCGAAGGCGAAGTTCATCGCGGGTGAGTGCGCCATGCACACGGGTTCGTCGGCGGCGCTGGCGAACATCCGCAAGAACGCCAAGTTCAACTTCAGCCCGGCGCCGCTGCCGTACGAGGCTGGCGTGGCAGGCGCTCCGCAAAACACCATCATCGGCGGTGCTTCGCTGTGGGTGATGGGCGGTCACAAGGCTGAGGAATACAAGGGCGTGGCGAAGTTCTTCACGTTCCTGTCCCGTCCGGACGTGCAGGCAGATTGGCATCAGTCGACTGGCTATCTGCCTGTCACGCTGGAAGCCTATGAGTTGACGAAGAAGTCGGGCTTCTATGACAAGAACCCGGGCGCCGATGTGGCCGTCAAGCAGATGATTGTCAAGACGACGGACAAGTCGCGCGGCATCCGTCTGGGCAACTTCCCGCAGATCCGTCAGGTGATCGACGAGGAGCTGGAATCCGTCTGGGCCGGCAAGAAGCAACCGAAGGAAGCGCTGGACACGGCTGTATCGCGCGGCAACGAGCTGCTCGTTCGCTTCGAGAAGACCGTCAAGGAATAAGCGCGGCATTGCGCTCGTCGTCAACCGCCGGCCTAGTGCAACTGCACCGGCCGGCGGTGCGTTTTTGGAACGTCGTATGGAAAAACGCGTTGTCTTTCGATCGCGCTGGCTGCCGTATGTGCTGGTCGCCCCGCAGATCGTCATCACCCTGGTGTTCTTTTTCTGGCCCGCGGGCCAGGCGCTGTATCAATCGTTGCTGCGCCAGGACGCCTTCGGCATCAACCTCGAGTTTGTCGGGCTCGAGAACTTTCACGATCTCTTTGCCGATCCGACCTATCTCGGATCATTCGAGACCACCGCGCTGTTCGCCATTGGCGTGGCCTTCGTGGGCTTGGGCACCTCATTGGCGCTGGCGTACTTTGCGGATCGCGCGCTGCGTGGCGCCACGTTCTACAAGACGCTGCTGATCTGGCCGTATGCGATCGCACCGGCTGTGGCCGGCGTGCTGTGGAGCTTCCTGTTCAACCCGACGCTGGGCATCGTCTCGTTCCTGATCCACAAGATGGGCGTGGAGTGGAACTACGTGCTCAATGGCGAGCAGGCGCTGTTCCTGGTCGTCGTCATCGCGGCGTGGAAGCAGATCAGCTACAACTTCCTGTTCTTCCTGGCGGGGCTGCAGAGCATTCCCAAATCGCTGATCGAAGCGGCGGCCATTGATGGCGCCGGGCCGTGGAAGCGCTTCTGGTCGATCATCTTTCCGCTGCTGTCGCCCACCACGTTCTTCCTGATGGTGGTGAACGTGGTGTACGCGTTCTTCGACACCTTCGCGATCATCGATTCGGTCACGCAGGGCGGTCCGTTCAAGGCGACCGAGACACTGGTGTTCAAGGTGTACCAAGATGGCGTGCGCGGGCTGGATATTGGCGGGTCGGCGGCGCAGTCGGTGATCCTGATGGGCCTGGTGATCGTGCTGACGATCGTCCAGTTCCGCTATGTTGAACGCAAAGTCCAATACTAAAAGGAGGGCAAAGAACCATGATTGAACGCCGTCCATTCCTGGACTTCCTGACCCACGTCGTGCTGATCCTGGGCGTGATCATCGTGGCGTTTCCGGTGTATGTGGTCTTCGTTGCGTCGTCGTTGACGGCCGAAGATGTGCTGCAGGCACCGATGACGCTGATTCCCGGTCCGCATCTGATCGAGAACTACCGTACGGTGCTCACGCAGGGCATGGGCAACTCGGCCACGCCGGTTGGCACCATGCTGATGAACAGCCTGATCATGGCGCTGGGCATCTCGCTGGGCAAGATCGCGATCTCCATCATCTCGGCTTTCGCGATCGTCTATTTCAAGTTCCCGCTGCGCAAGACGTTCTTCTGGCTGATCTTCGTCACGCTGATGCTGCCGGTGGAGGTGCGCATTCTGCCCACCTACAAGGTGGTGTCGGATCTCGGCATGCTGAATAGCTACGCGGGGATGACGATTCCGATCATTGCGTCAGCCACGGCCACGTTCCTGTTCCGGCAGTTCTTCCTGACCATTCCCGATGAGTTGGCCGAAGCCGCGCGCATTGATGGTGCAGGCCCGCTCAAGTTCTTCTGGGACGTGGTGCTGCCGCTCTCGCGCACCAGCATCGCGGCGCTGTTCGTGATCCAGTTCATCTACGGCTGGAACCAGTACCTCTGGCCGTTGCTGATTACGACCGAGAAGAGCATGACCCCCATCGTGCTGGGTGTGACCCAGATGATCTCCCGCTCCGGCGATTCCGCCACCGACTGGAACCTGCTGATGGCCGTTGTGATGCTGGCCATGCTGCCGCCTGCGGCAATCGTGATCGGCATGCAGCGGTGGTTCGTGAAGGGCCTGGTGGAAACTGAGAAGTAAGCGAGAAGTAAAAGAATAGAAGACTCAAGATGGCAAAACTGTCTCTACGCAACGTT
>NZ_ASZV01000015.1:0-139096 GCF_000442475.1 Ralstonia sp. AU12-08
GGTGTTCCAGAACTACGCGCTGTATCCGCACATGAGCGTGTTCGACAACATGGCGTACGGCCTGAAGATTCGCGGTCTCCCCAAGACCGAGATCCAGACGCGCGTGCAACAGGCTGCGGGCATTCTCGAACTCGGCAAGCTGCTCGATCGCAAGCCGCGCCAGCTTTCGGGTGGCCAACGCCAGCGTGTGGCCATGGGCCGCGCGATCGTGCGCGAGCCGGCTGTGTTCCTGTTCGACGAGCCGCTCTCCAACCTCGATGCCAAGCTGCGCGTGCAGATGCGTCTGGAACTGAAGGATCTGCATCGGCGCCTGCGCACCACCAGCCTGTATGTGACGCACGATCAGGTCGAAGCCATGACGCTGGCCGATCGCATGATGGTGCTCAACGGCGGTCGGGTCGAGCAGATCGGCACGCCGTTGGAGGTGTACTCGCGCCCGGCCAGCACGTTCGTGGCCAGCTTCATCGGCTCGCCGCCGATGAACCTCGTGCCCGTGTCACGTCAGGCGGGCGAGGGCGCGCAGATCCGCGTCGATGGCGCGAAGGAGGGCGACGCTGCCGCCACGCTCGGCCACCTGCCGATGGGCTTGCACCTGCCTGAACGCGCTTTGATGGGTTTGCGCCCCGAACACATCGAGCCGTGTTCCGCTGACCAGGCCATCGCCTTCGTTGATGTGCGTGTGGTGGAGGCCCTCGGCGCTGATGCGTTTGCGTATGGCTCGCTGGCGGGTCATCCGATCGTGGTTCGCCTGGAGCCGCATGCCGGTGTCAAGGCCGGTGACAAGCTGCCAATCACCACCTCGGCCGAGCATCTGCACTGGTTCGATCCGCAAACCACCCGCCGCATTGAGGCCCTCGCATGAGCGACGCACGCACGCTGCCTGCCTGGCCGTATCCGCGCGCCATCGCACACCGGGGCGCGGGCAAGCTGGCGCCGGAGAATACGCTGGTCGCGTTCCGCCACGGCGCGTCGTTCGGCTATCGCATGTTCGAGTTCGACGTGAAGCTCTCGGGCGATGGTGTGGCCGTACTGCTGCACGACGCCACGCTCAATCGCACCACGAACGGTCACGGCCGCCTCGACGCGCTCACGCTGAGCCAGATCGCGCAACTGGATGCCGGCAGCTGGCACAGCCCGGCCTACGCTGGCGAGCCTGTGCCCACGCTGGCCGGCATCGCTCGCTACCTGCGCGCCAATGGCTATCTCGCCAACATCGAGATCAAGCCGGTGCCGGGCGCGGAGTGGCGCACGGGGGCAGCCGTTGCACTTGATGCCCGTACGCTGTGGGCCGATGCCGATGTGCCGCCACTGCTGTCGTCGTTCTCGGAAGAGGCGCTGGCCGCCGCGCGCGATGCCGCTCCGGAGTTGCCGCGCGCATTGCTGTTCGACACATTGCCTGGCGATTGGCTCGACCGTCTGCGTGCGCTCGACTGCGTGGCACTCGACGCCAACCATCGCGAACTCACGCCTGAAATCATTGCCGAGGCACACGCTGCCGGCTTCCGCGTTTGCTGCTATACCGTTAACGATGTCGACCGCGCGCAGTTGCTGTGGGGCGCCGGCCTGGACGGCTTGATCACCGATTGGGTCGATCGGATTTCGCCCGCTTGAATGTGATGGAAAAGGTTCTTTGACGTAGCAAAACAACGGGCCGTTGTCACGTCAAAGAATCAGAATGTTGCTTATAAACGTGCTATGCTTCCCGCCCGTGAAGACTTAGGTCCTTCCCGCACAACTTGTCTGTAAAAGCTGTCTCGGTGCCTCCTTTCTGCTATGCACGATCTGGTCCGATCAGGTGATTTCAGGCGATTTAGTTTGCGATCCGCTAACCGGTCAAGCCGTGTCGCGGAAGGTTGATGAACCCGCTGAACTCCGGCAGACCCGGAGAAAAGTGAGCGCCCCATGACAGAGCTGTATAAGCAGTACCTGGACACTTCGTACCTGTCCGGCGGTAACGCCGCCTACGTTGAAGATCAGTACGAAGCGTACCTTCAAGATCCCACGTCCGTTAGCGAGGCCCTGCGCGCGTACTTCGATGCGCTGCAGAACGTCCCCGCCGTCGACGGTTCCAACGCCCGGGATATCCCTCACGCCCCCATCGTCACCTCGTTCGCTGAGCGCGCCAAAGCTGGCCCGATCAAGACGATCGTCGCATCTGCCGATTCCGATATGGGTCGCAAGCGCGTGGCGGCGACGCAGCTGGTTGCGGCATACCGCAACGTGGGCCTGCGTTGGGCCGATCTTGACCCGCTCAAGCGTCAGGAGCGCCCGCCGGTGCCGGATCTGGACCCGGCTTTCTACGGTTTCACCGAAGCCGACCAGGACATCGTTTTCAACGCCAGCAACACGTATTTCGGCAAGGAGTCGATGAGCCTGCGCGAGCTGGTCAACAACCTGCGCGAAACGTACTGCGGCTCGATCGGTGCCGAGTTCATGTACATCAGCGACCAGGCACAGAAGCGCTGGTGGCAAGAGCGTCTGGAGACCATCCGCTCCAAGCCGACCTTCTCGGCAGAAAAGAAGAAGCACATCCTGGAACGCCTGACGGCCGCTGAAGGCCTCGAGCGCTTCCTCCATACCAAGTACGTCGGTCAGAAGCGCTTCTCGCTGGAAGGCGGCGAGAGCTTCATCGCGGCCATGGACGAAATGATCCAGCGCGCCGGCGAGAAGGGCGTGCAGGAAATCGTGATCGGTATGGCCCACCGCGGCCGTCTGAACGTGCTGGTCAACACGCTGGGCAAGATGCCGGCTGACCTGTTTGCCGAATTCGAAGGCAAGCACGTGGACGACCTGCCGGCCGGCGACGTGAAGTACCACAAGGGCTTCTCGAGCGACGTGACCACCCCGGGCGGCCCGGTTCACCTGTCGCTGGCGTTCAACCCATCGCACCTGGAAATCGTCAACCCGGTCGTGGAAGGCTCGGTCAAGGCACGCCAAGAGCGTCGCGATGACAAGCACGGCGCGCAGGTGCTGGCTGTGCAAGTGCACGGTGACGCAGCCTTCGCTGGCCAGGGCGTCGTGATGGAAACGCTGAACCTTGCGCAAACGCGTGGTTACGGCACGGGCGGCACGATCCACATCGTCATCAACAACCAGATCGGCTTCACGACGTCGGACCCGCGCGATTCGCGCTCGACGCTGTATTGCACCGACGTGGTCAAGATGATCGAAGCACCGGTCCTGCACGTGAACG
This sequence comes from Ralstonia sp. AU12-08, assembly GCF_000442475.1. Lineage (NCBI taxonomy): Bacteria > Pseudomonadati > Pseudomonadota > Betaproteobacteria > Burkholderiales > Burkholderiaceae > Ralstonia > Ralstonia sp. AU12-08. The sequence continues at coordinate 3,194 of NZ_ASZV01000015.1, forward strand.
GCGATGATCCGGAAGCCGTTGTGCTGGCCATGCAACTGGCCGTGGACTTCCGCACGGAGTTCCAGAAGGACATCGCGGTCGACATCATCTGCTTCCGCAAGCTCGGCCACAACGAGCAAGACACGCCGGCGATGACGCAGCCGCTGATGTACAAGAAGATCGGCCAGCACCCTGGCACGCGCAAGCTGTACGCAGACAGGCTCGTCACGCAAAACACGTTGAAGGCCGAAGAGCCGGACGCCCTGGTGCAGGAATTCCGCGCCGCCATGGACGCCGGCAAGCACACCGTTGACCCGGTGCTGTCGAACTTCAAGAACAAGTTCGCAGTGGACTGGCTGCCGTTCCTGAACCGCAAGTGGACGGATTCGGCGGACACCGCTGTGCCGATGGCTGAACTCAAGCGTCTGGCTGAGCGCATCACTGCCATCCCCGACCACTTCAAGCTGCACCCGCTGGTTGAGAACGTCGTCAACAACCGCGCCAAGATGGGCAAGGGCGAGGTGTCGCTGGACTGGGGCATGGGCGAGCATCTCGCATTCGCCTCGCTGGTGGCGTCGGGCTACCCGGTGCGTATCACCGGTCAGGATGCTGGCCGCGGTACGTTCACGCACCGCCACGCCGTGCTGCATGACCAGAACCGCGAGCGTTGGGACGCCGGCAGCTACATCCCGCTGCAGAACGTGTCGGAAAGCCAGGCACCGTTTACCGTGATCGACTCGGTGCTGTCGGAAGAAGCCGTGATGGGCTTCGAATACGGCTACTCGTCGGCTGAGCCGAACACCCTGGTGATCTGGGAAGCCCAGTTCGGCGACTTCGCCAACGGCGCGCAGGTCGTGATCGACCAGTTCATCTCGTCGGGTGAAGTGAAGTGGGGCCGCGCCTCGGGCCTGACGCTGATGCTGCCGCACGGCTATGAAGGCCAAGGTCCGGAGCACAGCTCGGCACGCCTGGAACGCTACCTGCAGCTCTGCGCAGACCACAACATGCAAGTGGTGCAGCCGACCACGCCGGCGCAGATCTTCCACCTGCTGCGTCGTCAGATGATCCGGATGTTCCGCAAGCCGCTGATCATCCTGACGCCGAAGTCGCTGCTGCGCAGCAAGGATGCAGTGTCGCCGCTGACCGATCTGGCCAAGGGCCACTTCGAAACGGTGATCGCCGATACGGCAGAAGATCTGAACCCCGCCAAGGTGAAGCGCGTCGTGGCCTGCTCGGGCAAGGTCTACTACGACCTGGTCAACGCACGCAAGGAACGCGGCCAGACCGACACCGCCATCATCCGTGTGGAACAGCTGTATCCGTTCCCGCACAAGGCGTTCGCGGCCGAGCTGAAGAAGTATCCGAACCTCGCCGAAGTGGTGTGGTGCCAGGACGAGCCGCAGAACCAGGGCGCCTGGTTCTTCGTGCAGCACTACATCATGGAGAACATGGCTGAAGGCCAGAAGCTGGGCTACGCAGGCCGTCCGGCCTCGGCATCGCCGGCGGTGGGCTACTACGCCAAGCACAACGAGCAGCAGAAGGCGCTGATCGATGCGGCGTTCTCCAAGCTCAAGGGCTTCGTGCTGACCAAGTAAGCGAGATCAGCTCCAGGGCGGTGGCAATGGCTACCGCCTTGGCGCATCTTCACTCCCGAATAACGCAAACGAATTGAAGCGCTGGCCCGCCCCGCCATGCAGGGTTGCAGGGCAGCGCACACAGAATCCAAGGAACCATCGAAATGGCTATTGTTGATGTCAAGGTCCCGCAGTTTTCCGAGTCCGTCGAAGAGGGCACGCTGATCTCCTGGAAGAAGAAGCCGGGCGAAGCCGTGGCCGTGGACGAAGTCCTGGTCGAAATCGAGACCGACAAGGTTGTGCTGGAAGTGCCGGCGCCGTCGGCTGGCGTGCTGGCTGAAGTGCTGGTGGCTGACGGTGCGACCGTTACGTCGGAACAACTGCTGGCGAAGATCGACACCGAAGGCAAGGCAGGCGCTGCTGCACCGGCTGCCGCTGCTCCGGCTCCGGCCGCTGCTGCACCGGCACCCGTTGCCGCCGCTCCGGCTGCTGCTGCCACGGGTGGCGTGGCCATGCCGTCGGCTGCCAAGCTGATGGCTGAGAACAACCTGTCGGCTGGTCAAGTGGCCGGCACGGGCCGCGATGGCCGTATCACCAAGGGCGACGTGCTGGGTGCCGTGGCTGGTGGCGCCAAGCCGGCAGCGGCTACGGCTGCTGCTCCGCAAGCCGCACGTCCGGCCCTGCAGCAAGTCGCTGCTCCGGTGGACTTCGCCGCCCTGGGCGACCGTCCGGAAGAGCGCGTGCCGATGAGCCGCCTGCGTGCCCGTATCGCCGAGCGCCTGGTGCAATCGCAATCGACCAACGCCATCCTCACCACCTTCAACGAAGTCAACATGAAGCCGGTGATGGACTTGCGCGCCAAGTTCAAGGACCAGTTCGAGAAGACCCACGGCGTGAAGCTGGGCTTCATGTCGTTCTTCGTGAAGGCGGCTGTTCATGCGCTGAAGAAGTACCCGGTCATCAACGCGTCGGTGGACGGCAACGACATCGTCTACCACGGCTACTTCGACATCGGTATCGCTGTCGGCTCGCCGCGTGGTCTGGTGGTGCCTATCCTGCGCAATGCCGACCAGATGAGCCTGGCCGACATCGAGAAGAAGATCGCTGAATTCGGCAAGAAGGCCCAGGACGGCAAGCTGACGCTGGACGACCTGACCGGCGGCACGTTCTCGATCTCGAACGGCGGTACGTTCGGCTCGATGCTGTCGACCCCGATCATCAACCCGCCGCAATCGGCCATCCTGGGCGTGCACGCCACGAAGGACCGCGCTGTGGTGGAAAACGGTCAAGTCGTGGTTCGCCCGATGAACTACCTGGCCATGTCCTACGACCACCGCATCATCGACGGCCGCGAAGCCGTGCTGGGCCTGGTCGCCATGAAGGAAGCGCTGGAAGATCCGGCCCGCCTGCTGCTGGACCTGTAATCGACCGCGTTGATGACACGAGACGCCGCCCCCGCTGTGCGGCGGCGTCCGAATCGAGGATTTCTCCATGAGCAAAGAATTTGACGTGCTGGTGATCGGCGCCGGCCCTGGCGGCTACATCGCCGCGATCCGCGCCGGCCAGCTGGGCCTGAACGTGGCCTGCTGCGAAGACAACGCCTACGACGATCCGAAGGGTGAACCGCGCCTGGGCGGCACCTGCCTGAACGTCGGCTGCATTCCCTCGAAGGCGCTGCTGGCCTCGTCGGAAGAGTTCGAGAACGTGAACCACCACCTGGCCGACCACGGCATCACGGTGGAAGGCGCGAAGGTCGACGTTGCCAAGATGCTCAAGCGCAAGGACGACATCGTCGGCAAGATGACCAAGGGCATCGAGTTCCTGTTCCGCAAGAACAAGGTGACGCTGCTCAAGGGCCGCGGCAAGTTTGTCGGCAAGACGGATGCCGGCTATCAAGTCGAGATCAACGGCAAGGCCGGCGCAGAAGTCGTGACCGCCAAGCACGTGATCATCGCCACGGGCTCGAAGGCGCGCCATCTGCCGAATGTGCCGGTCGACAACGTGATCGTTGCCGACAACGAAGGCGCACTGAAGTTTGCCGAAGTGCCGAAGAAGCTGGGCGTGATTGGCGCCGGCGTGATTGGCCTGGAGCTGGGCTCGGTCTGGCGTCGCCTGGGTTCGGAAGTGACGATTCTCGAAGCACTGCCGAGCTTCCTCGGTGCGGCGGACGAATCTGTTGCTAAGGAAGCCAACAAGCTGCTGACCAAGCAGGGCCTGAAGATCAACGTCGGCGTGAAGGTTGGCGAGATCGAATCGTCGGCCAAGGGCGTGAAGGTGAACTACACCGACGCTGCAGGCGCTGCCCAAGTGCTCGAGTGCGACAAGCTGATCGTCTCGATCGGCCGCGTGCCGAACACCGACGGTCTGGGCCTGGAAGCCATCGGTCTGGCGACGGACCAACGCGGTTTCATCGAGGTGGACGACCACTGCGCAACCAAGCTGCCGAACCTGTGGGCGATCGGCGACGTGGTGCGTGGCCCGATGCTGGCGCACAAGGCAGAAGACGAAGGCGTGGCCGTGGCCGAGCGCATCGTCGGCCAGAAGCCGCACATCGACTACAACTGCATTCCGTGGGTGATCTACACCTTCCCGGAAATCGCATGGGTCGGCAAGACGGAGCAGCAACTCAAGGCCGAAGGCCGCGAGATCAAGGCTGGCCAGTTCCCGTTCTTGGCCAACGGCCGTGCGCTGGGCATGGGCACGCCGGAAGGCTTCGTCAAGGTGATCGCCGATGCGAAGACCGACGAGATCCTGGGCGTGCACATCGTCGCGGCCAACGCATCCGATCTGGTTGCCGAAGCCGTGGTGGCGATGGAGTTCAAGGCTGCGGCTGAAGACATCGGCCGCATCTGCCACCCGCACCCGTCGATGTCGGAAGTGATGCGCGAAGCGGCGCTGGCTGTCGACAAGCGTCAGCTCAATATGTAATGACTCGCTGAAAAGCGAGCACGGTGCCCGGCTATCCACAAGATGCCGGGCATCGGTCCATTTGGGCCCGTCAATGGCGCCCCACGCAGATGAACGTCCAGGAAACCTACCTACAGGAACTGAAGGCGCGCGGCTATCAGCCCGACGAGGCGCAGCAGCGTGCCGTCGATCGCCTGCAGCAGTGCTACGACGAATGGGTGGCCTACAAGGCCCGCCGCTCGAGCGCCTTGCGCAAGATGCTCGTGCATCCGGACCTGCCGCGCGGCGTGTACATGTGGGGCGGGGTGGGGCGCGGCAAGTCGTTCCTGATGGATGCGTTCTTTAGCTGCGTGCCGCTGGTGCGCAAGACGCGTCTGCACTTTCACGAGTTCATGCGCGAGGTGCATCGCCAGTTGGAAGAGCTGCGCGGTCGCGCCGATCCGCTGGACGAACTGGCACGCCGCATCGCCAAGCGTTACCGACTGATTTGCTTTGACGAATTTCACGTCAGCGATGTGGCTGACGCGATGATCCTGCATCGACTGCTGGACCAGCTGTTCGCCAATGGCGTGCAGTTCGTGATGACGTCCAACTATCGGCCGGACCTGCTGTATCCGGATGGCTTGCACCGTGATCGCGTGCTGCCCGCCATTGCACTGCTGCAAGAGAAGCTCGACATCCTCAACGTGGATGCCGGTGTCGACTATCGCAAGCGTGCGATGGAGCAGGTGCAGGCGTACTACACGCCGCTGGGCGCCAAGGCAAACTCGGCGTTGCGTGATGCCTTTGCTGCTGTGGCGGAAGTGCCGGACGAATCGCCGATGCTGCGCATCGAGCACCGTGAAATTCGCGCCGCGCGCAAGGCCGGCGGCGTGGTGTGGTTCGATTTCGCCACGCTGTGCGGCGGTCCGCGCTCGCAGAACGATTACCTGGAAATCGCCTCGCGTTTTCACACGGTCATCCTGGCCGATGTGCCGAAGATGACGCCGCGCATGGCATCCGAAGCGCGTCGCTTCACGTGGCTGATCGACGTGTTCTACGACCACAAGGTCAAGCTGCTGATGTCGGCCGAAGTGCCGGCAGACGAGCTCTACACCGAAGGCCAGATGGCCAACGAGTTCCAGCGTACGGTGTCGCGCATCGTCGAGATGCAGTCGCGCGAATACCTCGAGGCGCCTCGCCGCGAGGTGGATACGTCGTTGACCTGATCGCTACCGCGTTTGTCCCGACCCGCCGTTCTGACTAATGCGAGAGCGGCGGATTGCGATGTGAGGACGGCGCGTGCGATGGGCGCAGGTTCGCTGCCCCCAGGAAATCCTGCGCCGGGCTCTCGTTCTTGCGGTTGACATTGCGGAACGCGCCTTCCACCAGCATCGGGGCGATGTTGCTCACGTCCGTTTGCGAGGCGATGGCCACATCTTCGGCAAAACCGCGTTCGCACAGTTCGCGGCCCGACACCGAATCCAGCATCCACGCTTTCATCATCCCGGTCTGGGAGGCTTCCCGGTAGATCGCCCGTGCGGCCAGTGCTTCGGGCGATAGTGCTTGCGGTAGAAAGCCCGCGACTGTCTCCGACAGGTGATGCACGATGGCGCCGGCGGCCAGCCAATCCTCCAGGGCTGGGCGCAGACTGCCGTCGGCCCAGCGCTCGCCCGACGCCACCACGGCCACGCGGCGGCCCAGTCGCGTAGCGGCTTCCGCCACAGCTCGGGCATTGCGCAGGCAGCCGGCAAACGTCGGCGTTGAACCGGTCGCCAGGGCGAGCGTTGCGCCGTTGGGCGAGGGCAGGACCAGGCTGCTGCCTACCGGCAGCTCCTTCAACGAGGCAGGCGACAGCGAGTAGCCAGGCTGACTGCGATTGGTGCACGCCAGCATGGCGCCGGCGCGGCGGGCGAAGACTTCCGCACTGCTGTCGCGCCACGGGTACGGGTAGATGCGTGCGCCGCGCCCCACCGCAATGTCCACGCAGGTGCAGAACGACAGCACGTCGACCACGATGACCACGTCGCAATGCGGTGCCAGCGCGGATGCGCCGTGCTCGCCCCACTCGCAGTGAATGTTGTACAGGCTGAATTCGGTTGCCATAGGACGCCCTCCTAGTTGCCTGGTCCAGCTAACACTATAGGACGCGAAATTTTTTGCGACAGGGCAGCCTGGCAGCGAGTGGCTTGTACGGCGCATAACGGCGTCTCCACCAACCATGACGGCTCTTGACGCACATCAAGGGGGAATCGGCGGCGTGTGGCTAGCATGGCCACATAATGACGACGACCTACGCCCCCGCGCTTTCCGCCGCAGACCGCGGTGCGGCCCCGCCACATGTGGCGAGTGAGGTAGCGTCGTCACAAGCCCTCTGCTACCACTGCGGCTCGGCGCTCGATGCAGCGACGGCGCTGCACGGCAACATCGCCGATCAATCCCACACCTTCTGCTGCGCCGGTTGCCAGGCAATCGCGCAGACGCTGCATGCCTCCGGCATGGGCCACGTCTATGACGGCCCGATCGCCTTCGCCCGGCCCATGGATGGCGACAAGCGCGCCGAAGCCGAAGCCGTGTGGGCGACATACGATCTGCCCGTCATGCGCGAACGCTTTGTGCGCACCCGTGCGGATGGCGCAGAGGAAGTCTCGCTGGCGATCACCGGCATGCGCTGTGCCGCCTGTGTCTGGCTGATCGAGCGCGCACTCTCGCGCGTGGCCGGCATTCGAGAGGCGACTGTCAACTACGCCACCGAGCGCGCTCGCCTTGTCTGTGAGCCGGGTGCCGTGCGCCTGTCTGCCGTGTTTGCGGCCATTGCAGACGTGGGCTACGAGGCCTGGCCCGACCAACCTTCGGCACGCCGCACAGCCGAGGCGCGCGAGCGCCGCAGCCTGCTGATCCGGCTTGGCATCGCCATGCTCGGGATGATGCAGGTGATGATGTACGCGTGGCCGGTGTATTTGCACGGCAGCGACATCCCCGTCGATCAGACCCGCCTGATGCAGTGGGCGAGCCTGTTGCTGACCGTGCCGGTGGTGCTGATCTCTGCTGCCCCGATCTTCCGCAGCGCGTGGCGTCAGGTGCGGCACGCCCACGTCGGTATGGATGTGCCGGTGGCGCTTGGCATTGGCGCGGCATTCGTCGCCAGCGTGTTTGCCACGGTGCGAGGACACGGCGAGACGTACTTCGACTCGGTGACGATGTTCGTCGCGTTCCTGCTGGCAGCGCGGTATCTGGAGCTGCGTGCACGGCAGAGTGCTGCATCCGGGGCAGAAGCCTTGGTGCGCCAGTTGCCAGCCACTTGCCGGCGTATTGATGCCGCGTCCGGCACGGTGCAGACCATTCCCGTTGCCACGCTGTGTGTGGGTGATTGCGTGGAAGTGCGCGCGGGCGAAGTGCTCCCTGCTGACGGCATCATCGAGCGTGGCACCACCGAGATTGATGAATCGCTGCTCTCCGGTGAGAGCGTGCCGCGCCAGCGTGACGTCGGTGCGGCCGTGCTTGCCGGCAGCTATAACGTGGCCAGCGCGATCCGCGTGCGCGTGAGCCGTGTCGGCACGCAGACGCGTCTGGCGGCCATCGTTGAATTGCTGGATCGTGCGCTGACCGACAAGCCCCGCATGGCGGAGTTGGCCGATCACGTTGCCGGTCGCTTTGTGGCCGTGCTGCTTGGTTGGGCAGTGCTGACGGCGATTGCGTGGTGGTGGATCGATCCGAGCCGCATGTTTGCCGTCACGGTTGCGGTGCTGGTGGTGAGCTGCCCGTGTGCGCTGTCACTCGCCACGCCGTCTGCACTGGCGGCGGCCAGCGGCGCTTTGGCAAGGCGCGGTGTGCTGGTCACGCGCGGTCACGCCATCGAAAACCTGGCCGCTGTCACAGACGTGCTGCTCGACAAGACCGGCACGCTCACAGAAGGGCGCCTGCGCCTGTTGAGCATCGAAACCTTTGCCGATGCGGACGCCGAAACCTGGCTGGCGATGGCCTGTGCGATGGAGCAATCGGAGAACCATCCGATTGCGCAGTCGCTGCGTGCTGCCACGCCCGATGCATTGACGTTGCCCAGCGTGGAGCACGCCACCAACGTGCCGGGGCAGGGGGTGCATGCGGTGGTTGGTGGCCAGTCGCTGCGCTTGGGCACGCAGTTGTTCGCCGCAGCGCAGTTCGCGGATCAACCAGTCAAGGCCGTCCGCTACGGCAACGAAGCGCCGATGGAAGAGGTGCCGCCCGCTGCGGCATGCACCGTGGTCTGGCTTGGTCGCGACGAACAACCCCTCGCGCGCTTCACTCTGGCCGATACGCCGCGTGCCGATGCACCTGCCTGCCTGGAGGCATTGCGCGAGCAAGGCTTGTGTTTGCACTTGGTGTCCGGTGATGCGCCGGAGACCGTGCGCTGGTGGGCCAACCGGCTGGGGATCGATCACGCAGTCGGTGGCGCAAGCCCCGAAGACAAGCGCGCCTATGTGCAGAAGCTGCAGGCGCGCAGGGCCCGTGTACTGGCCGTCGGCGACGGCATCAACGATGCGCCCTTGCTGGCGCAGGCGCAGGTCTCCATTGCTATCGGTACCGGTGCGCCGCTTGCACAGGCAGGCGCCGACGCGGTTCTCACCGAGCCGCGCCTGTCCGCCATCAGCGAGGCGGTGTCGATCGGCCGCCGCACGTTGCGTGTGGTGCGCCAGAACCTCGGTTGGGCCTTTGCTTACAACGCGATCAGCATCCCGCTCGCTACGCTGGGGTGGCTGTCGCCATTGGCGGCGGGCATCGGCATGTCGGTGTCGTCATTGCTGGTGGCACTCAATGCGTGGCGCCTATCGCGTGCCCCGCGGTGCGTGGTCTAGGAGGCTGCATGGAAACGCTGTTCCTACTGGTTCCGCTGTCGCTGATGCTGGTGATGGCAATCGTCGGCGTGCTGTGGTGGGCCGTCGGCTCGGGCCAGTACGACGACCTGAAGACGCCCGCCGAGTCGATTCTGCTGGACCCGGATACGCCTGCGCGCAACACACGGCTGCAGGACTGAGCGGCAGACCACTTTCACATCGCATATTGGCCGGGGTGCCTTGATGCACATCAAGACCCCAAGGCCGCCCGGTTCTTAACATGACCGCATCAAACCAACACACTCGGGGAGCAAGCATGGAATCGTCCAGCGCGTTGCAGCACACCCAGACCTTCAACTACCGCGTTGTCCGCCAGTTCTCGATCATGACGATCGTCTGGGGCATCGTCGGTATGGCGGTCGGTGCGCTGATCGCGGCCCAGTTGATCTGGCCGCAACTGAATTTTGGGGTGCCCTGGCTGACGTACGGCCGGCTGCGTCCGTTGCATACCAACGCGGTCATTTTTGCGTTTGGCGGCAGCGCGCTGTTTGCCACGTCGTACTACATCGTGCAGCGTACCTGCCAGGTGCGCCTGTTCTCCGACACGCTGGCCGCGTTCACGTTCTGGGGCTGGCAGGCGGTCATCCTGGCCGCCGTCATCACGCTGCCGCTGGGCTACACCAGCTCGAAGGAATACGCCGAGCTGGAATGGCCGATCGACATCCTGATCACGCTGGTGTGGGTGGTCTACGCCGTTGTGTTTTTCGGCACCATCATCAAGCGCAAGACCAAGCACATCTACGTGGCCAACTGGTTCTTTGGCGCGTACATCATCACCATTGCGCTGCTGCACATTGTCAACAACGCAGAGCTGCCGGTGACGATGTGGAAGTCGTACTCGGCCTACGCCGGCGTGCAGGATGCGATGGTGCAATGGTGGTACGGCCATAACGCGGTGGGCTTCTTCCTGACCACCAGCTTCCTGGGGATGATGTACTACTTCGTGCCCAAGCAAGCCGAGCGTCCGATCTATTCGTACCGCCTGTCGATCGTCCACTTCTGGGCGCTGAACTTCACCTATATGTGGGCGGGCCCGCACCACCTGCAGTACACCGCGCTGCCCGACTGGGCGCAGTCGCTGGGCATGGTGTTCTCGCTGATTCTGCTGGCGCCGTCGTGGGGCGGCATGATCAACGGGATCATGACCCTCTCGGGTGCCTGGCACAAACTGCGCACCGATCCGATCCTGAAGTTCCTGGTGGTGGCGCTGTCGTTCTACGGCATGGCGACCTTCGAGGGCTCGATGATGTCCATCAAGACCGTCAACGCGCTGTCGCACTACACCGATTGGACCATCGGTCACGTGCACTCCGGCGCGCTGGGCTGGGTGGCCATGATCACCATCGGCTCGATGTACTACATGATCCCGCGCCTGTTCGGGCAGCAGAAGATGTACAGCACGCGCCTGATCGAGGTGCACTTCTGGATCGCCACGATTGGCGTGGTGCTCTATATCGCCGCCATGTGGGTCGCCGGCGTGATGCAAGGGCTGATGTGGCGCGCCACCGAGGCTGACGGCACGCTCACCTACAGCTTTGTCGAAGCGGTGAAGGCGACGTACCCGTTCTACATCATCCGCCTGCTGGGTGGCCTGTGCTTCCTGAGCGGGATGCTGCTGATGGCATTCAACGTGTTCAAGACCATCCAGGGCAGCAAGGCGGTGGATGCGCCGATCCCTCAACCGGCACAGGCCCCGCTGGCCGCGGCACAGTGAGGAGACGAACATGAGCAACCAACAAAAGAGCTTCTTCTCGCACGAGACGCTGGAAAAGAACATCGGCTTGCTGATCGTGATGACACTGGTCGTCGTCAGCATCGCCGGGCTGGTGCAGATTCTGCCGCTGTTCTTCCAGCACTCCACGACTGAGCCGGTCAAAGGCATCGCACCGTATTCGCCGCTGCGGCTGGCCGGGCGCGACATCTACATCCGCGAAGGCTGCGTCGGCTGCCACTCGCAGCAGGTGCGTACGCTGCGTGCCGAGACCGAGCGTTATGGACATTACTCGCTGGCTGGCGAGTCGGTGTTCGATCATCCGTTCCTGTGGGGCTCCAAGCGTACGGGGCCGGACCTGGCGCGCGTGGGTCAGCGCTATTCGGACGACTGGCACCGCATCCATCTGCGCGATCCGCGCGAGGTGGTGCCGGAATCGAACATGCCGGCCTATGCCTGGCTCGCGAAGACGCCGCTCGACAACAGTGACATCGAGAAGAAGATGCAGGTGCTGCGTCAGCTTGGCGTGCCCTATACGGACGCACAGATTGCCGGTGCACGCGAGCAACTTGCCGGCAAGACCGAAGAAGACGCCGTGGTGGCCTTTCTGCAGGGTCTGGGCGTAGAGCTGCGCAATGTGCGCGATGTGGCTGCAACGCCGGCATCGCCTGCCACCGTCGCTACCAAGGAGTGAGCCATGGCCATGCTGAGTGCAATTGCCACCGCCGTCTTCCTGGTGCTGTTCGTGGGGATCAGCTGGTGGGCGTTCTCGGCGCATCGCGCTGCCGCCAATGCGGAATCGGCCATGCTGCCGTTCCTGTTGCCCGATGAAGCCGAGGTCGCCGGTGCACGCGCAGAGTCCACTCGTGCGTCGCGCCCACATCAATAAGGACACAAGATCATGAGCGACTTCATTTCTGAGTTCTGGGGGTACTACATCTCGGCGATTGCCCTGGTGGGTATCGCCTGGTGCATTTGGCTGTTGTTCTCGCAACGCAAGATCACGATCGCGCCCGGACAGCAAGCCGGCGACGACACCGGCCACGTGTGGGATGGTGACCTGCGCGAGCTGAACAATCCGTTGCCGCGCTGGTGGATGTGGATGTTCCTGCTGTCGTGCATCTTCGCCTTGTCGTACCTGGTCTTGTATCCGGGGCTGGGTGCGTACGGTGGTGTGCTGGGTTTCTCCACGCGCGGTGAGCTGGCCTCGCAGCGCGCTGCAGCTGATGCCAAGGTGCGCCCGCTCTACGAGCGCTACGCCGGTATGGACATCAAGCAGATCGCCGCCGACCCACAGGCACACGAGATCGGCCAGCGCCTGTTCCTGAACAACTGCGCGCAATGCCACGGCTCGGATGCGGGCGGCTCCAAGGGCTTCCCGAACCTGACCGACAACGACTGGCTGTATGGCGGTGATCCGGAGACGATCCTCACCACCATCACCAAGGGCCGTCATGGCGTCATGCCGTCGCTGGCGGCAGTGGTGGACGCCAACCAGGCCGCCAACGTGGCCAACTACGTGCGCTCGCTGTCGGGCCTGGCCTATGACCCGATCAAGGCTGCACGTGGTGAGCCGACCTTCAAGTCGGTCTGCGCGGCATGCCATATGGCGACCGGCAAGGGCAACCAGGCTCTTGGCGCCCCCAACCTGACCGACCGCGTATGGCTGTACGGCAGCTCAGAGGCAACCATTGTCGAGACTATCCTCAAGGGCCGCGACAACACGATGCCGGCGCACGAGAACCTGCTGTCGCCGGAGAAGATCCGCATGCTTGCGGCCTACGTGTGGGGGCTGTCGAACAACAACACGAGCGCCCAGCAATGAGCGAACACGAACCCGGCTGGCGCCCCATGACACCTGCCGTTGCAACGGCAGGCTCGGACGACACGCCCACCGAACAGGCGCTCTACGAGGTCCGGCGCAAGATCTATCCGCGCTCCGTGACGGGGGCGTTCGCAAGCTGGCGCGTGTGGATGGTGCTGGCCACGCAAGCCATCTTCTATGGGCTGCCGTGGTTTGAATGGAACGGGCGCCAGGCGGTGTTGTTCGATCTGGGCGCGCGCAAGTTCTACCTGTTCGGGCTGGTGTTGTGGCCGCAGGACGTGATCTACCTGACGGTGCTGCTCGTGCTGTCGGCGCTGGGGCTGTTCCTGTTCACGGCAGTGGCGGGGCGGCTCTTCTGCGGCTACGCCTGCCCGCAGACGGTCTACACCGAAATCTTCATGTGGATCGAGCGGCATATCGAAGGCGACCGCTTCGCCCGCATCCGCCTCGACGGTGAGCGCTGGAGCCTGCGCAAGCTACGCCTCAAGGCGGCCAAGCATTCAGCCTGGGTGGTGATTGCGCTGTGGACGGGCTTCACCTTCGTCGGCTTCTTCACGCCGATCCGTGAGCTCGGCATGGAGACGTGGACGCTGTCGCTCGGCCCGTGGCAAACCTTCTGGATGCTGTTCTACGCATTCGCCACCTGGGGCAATGCGGGCTTCCTGCGGGAGCAGGTGTGCCTCTACATGTGCCCGTACGCTCGCTTCCAGAGCGTGATGGTCGACCCAGACACCTACGTCGTCACCTACGACACGCAACGCGGTGAGCCGCGCGGCAGCCGTTCGCGCAGTGCAGACTTCGCGGCGCAGGGGCTCGGGTCGTGCGTGGACTGCAGCATCTGCGTGCAGGTGTGCCCGACCGGCATCGACATCCGTCAGGGTCTGCAGTACGAGTGCATCGGCTGTGGAGCCTGCATCGATGCGTGCGATCAGGTGATGGACAAGATGCGCTACTCGCGCGGCCTGATCCGCTACACGTCCGAGCGTGCGATGCACGACCGGCTCACCCCGAAAGAGGCGCGGCGCCATCTGCTGCGTCCGCGCGTGCTGATCTATGCCAGCATCATGCTGGTACTCATCACGGGTTTCATCGTTGCGCTGACGATGCGCCAGCCGCTCAAGGTGGACGTGATTCGTGATCGTGGTGCGCTGGCGCGCGAGGTGGACGGTGGCAAGATCGAGAACGTCTATCGCCTGCAGTTGATGAATGCCTCCGAGCAACCCGTGCGCGTGACCATCACGGCGGAAGGACTGCCGCAGCTGGAAGTGCAGGGCGGTCGTGGCGAATCGACCACGCTTGAACTGGCGCCGGCGGCCAACCGCCTGCTGCCGATTCGCGTGCGCCGTCCGGCAGACGACGTGGGAGCCGGCTCGCACAAGATCCGCTTCGTGATCCAGGCAGACAGCGGTAGCGACAGCCTTGTGCTGCGCGAGCCATCGAGTTTCATCGTGCCGCGCTGATGCGGTTTTTAGAACAGGAGACACAGATGCAGGCAATGCAATCTTCCGCTCCGGCCCGGCCATGGTGGCGCGAGCCCTGGCCGTGGCTGCTGATGGCCGGCCCCTTCGTCGCCATGATCGGGTGCGGTGTCACCATCTGGTTGGCCGTGTCGCATCCGGATCCCGTCATTCATGACAACGTCGTGCGGCGCGGCCTGGTCGTCGAGAAGCCCGTCTCCGTGCCGGCCCATGCCGCCCACGGGGAGGTCCAATGAAACGCCGCCTGCTGATGTGGATTCTCTGGCCCGCGTTTCTATGCGCGGCGCTGGCCGAGCTGGTCGTGTTTGCGGTGGTGGACCCGGCCGATCTGCGTTTCTTCGGAGAACAGATTGCCGTGTCGGCCGAGGCGGTCTACACGGTGTCGTTCTTCGTGTTCTGGTTGCTGTGCGGATTGTCGAGCGCGCTCACGCTGTATGTGTCGCCGGGCATCGGCAAGCTGGAGGCGCATGAGCATCCGCTCGTGTGAGCGGATGTCTGGGAGGGTGGGCGGCTTAGTTGGCCTGGCCGCTCATCACCTGGCGCAGGCCTGCCATGTCGATCAGCTTGACGTGGCGCTGGCGGATCTGGATCAGGCCGGCCTCGGCAAAACGCGAGAACAGGCGGCTCACGGTTTCGAGCTTCAGGCCCAGATAGCTGCCCAGTTCTTCACGGCTCATGCGCAGCACGAACTCGGTCGACGAATACCCGCGCTGGGCTGAGCGCTTGGACAGGTTGAGCAGGAAAGCAGCAAGGCGTTCTTCAGCGCGCATCGAGCCGAGCGTCAGCAGCATCTGGTGATCCTGCGAGATCTCCTTGCTCATGATGCGCAAGAACTGGTGCTGCAGAGAGGGCAGCCGGCGCGAGAGCTGTTGCAGTTGGTCGTAACGCACCACGCAGACTTCGGTATCTTCCAGCGCGGTGGCATCCGACACGTGGCACATGTCGCCAATGCCATCGAGCCCGACGATCTCGCCGGGCAAATGGAAGCCGGTGATCTGGTGGCGGCCGTCTTCCAGCGTCAGGTGCGTCTTGAGCGTGCCGAAGCGGATGCCGTACACGGCTTCGAGCGGTTCACCGAGGGCGTAGAGCGTCTGGCCTTTCTTGATGCGGATGCGCTCGGCAACCAACTCATCCATCTTGCGCACGTCTTCCGAATTCATGCCCACCGGCAGGCAGATCTGGCCGAGTACGCAGGTGGAGCAACGGGAGGCTTGGTCGGTGAGTGCGATTCGTGTGAGCACAGGGGGCGAGTGAATTTCGAGTAAGTGAAATGAGAAATTCTTGTGATGCAACCGCGGCCTATTATAGCGGCGGCCATGCTGATATCGGATTGTTCCGATAACGTGAATTGCGCGAAATGCACGGAATTCCCGTCAGCAAAACACTAACTTTGGCCCATATCAAAAGAGCGTTAAAAAGATGAATGTTGCTGCGCTCGTGAGCGTTTTTCTGATCGCATTGCTCGGTGGCGTCCATTGCCTGGCAATGTGCAGCGGCATCGCGTTGGCCGCTGAACGCGGGCAGGTGCCGGTGCGCATCGTTTCGCGTCGCAGGCTGGCGTTCGAGCAAACGGTCATGCATGCCGGGCGCATCAGCATGTACGCGGTGTTGGGGGCCATCATGGGTGCGCTCGGTGCCACGGTTTGGCGCCAGCAGTGGCTGCCAATTCAACGCGGATTGTTTGCATTTGCCAGTGCGTTGTTGCTGGCTTACGGTTTGTTGCTGATCGTGCGAACTACGGGCGATACATGGCGCAGTCCTTGGCTGGAACGCGTGCTTGGTTATTTTGCCGGCGCCCTGTCGAAAATGGGGGCGCGGTTGGGTGGAAACCTGCATCGCAGCCCACCATTGGTGCGGCGCTATGTCACGGGCTTGGCATGGGGGCTTGTGCCGTGCGGAATGGTTTATGGGGCATTGGCTGTTGCGTTGTTGGCGGGCAACGCATCGTCGGGGGCGGTTGTGATGCTGGCGTTTGGCGCGGGCACGCTGCCGAATCTGCTGATGATGTCTGGTCTGGCCGGCTGGTTGCGAGGGTTGTCTCGCCGGAAATGGGCGCGCGGCGCGGCGGGCGCTGCTATCACTGGCTTTGGCGTTTGGGGGCTGGTGTGCGCCGCGTGGCTGCCGGAGATGCTCAATGCACATGGCTTCTGCCTGGTGCTGTAGCCGTTTGAAGCGCCTGCGGACCAGCATCCGGCCAAGGGTGGGGCACTAAGGCATCTTCCCGGTTGCGGCACCGCAGGAAATTGCCCTACAATCAACCACAATTCGATTCGCCCACCGCGCAAATCAACAATCCCAAGCGCGGCGTCAAGCGACGCCATCCAGCGCGAAAGCCACAAAAAAGGCCGCCCTGGACAGTCGATTCGGTCGGGATGCCAGATTCGTTGGCAGCCGACCGGTGCAGTATCCGTCCCCATGGCGGCGGAAAAATTTGCCCTTGTGGTGCCTGACCGGCACCGGATCAACTCGCTCCTCCGGCCCTTTTTGCGGGCACAGCCACTGCGTTTCGGTGCAAGGCCCAATTGGTCCAATTGGCTCTCGCGCGCCGGGCCCGGGCGGGCAACAGCATTCAGACATGCCGCGTGCGTCGCGGCGGGACGACAAACCTCAAGCGTGACGGCGACCTGCCGGACGCGAGCAATGACGAGCCGCTCAACCGAATGAATACCCAAGAGGCGAAAATCGTCCTCGAGACCGCGCTGATCTGCGCGCAGGACCCCTTGCGAGTCAATGACTTGCGCAAGCTGTTCGACGAAGATGTTTCCGCGGACACCATCCGCGTACTGCTTGAAGAGCTGCGTCAGGATTGGCTTAATCGAGGTGTCGAATTGGTAGCGTTGGCCTCGGGCTGGCGTCTGCAGAGCCGTCCTGAGATGCGCGTGTATCTCGATCGCCTGCATCCGGAAAAGCCGCCGAAGTACTCGCGTGCGGTGATGGAAACGCTGGCAATCATTTCGTATCGCCAGCCGGTCACGCGCGGCGATATTGAAGATATTCGTGGCGTTACGGTCAACACGCAGGTCATCAAGCAGATTGAGGATCGCGGCTGGATCGAGGTCATTGGTCATCGCGATGTGCCGGGCCGCCCGGCGCTGTACGCCACAACCAAGCAGTTTCTCGACGACCTCGGGCTGCGCTCGTTGGATGAGCTGCCGCCGCTCGAAGATGCCCGTGCCCAGGCGCAGGCAAGCCTGCTGGAGCAGGGCGCAATCGAGTTCGAGGGCGGGGCGATTGCGGTGCAGGAATTGACTGCGTTGGTCAACGATGCGCCGGAGGGCGAGGGCGCTCGGGCGCCTTCTGCCGACGCAACCGAACCGCTGGTAGCCGAAGCGGCGAAAGCGGATGTGCCTGTTGTGCAAGCAGAAGTCGAGTCTGCCGCCGAGGTCGAGGTGAGTGGGTCGAGCGCACCTGAAGCTGAAACCGAAACCGTTGAGGCGGAATCGGAAGATCCGAACAAGACCGTGGCTGAGCCGTCAGCGGCTTCCACGAATGAGAACTCGTAATGCCATGCCAACCGCCGAATCGGTATTCCAAGCGGCGCATGGCCTGAACCACTTGAATTGAAAGACGTTGTGAGCACCCTGCCAGATTCCATGGATACACGTATGCCGGCTGATGCCGACGCTTCGGCACCCCGTCAAGAGGGCGCAGGCGATGGCGCTGAGTCGTCCGCGCCGCGCCGCAAAGGGCTGCGCAGGGGCTTGCGCAACCTGGTGGCGTCGCGCCGCCAGCAGCAGGACGGCCGCCCAGAGGGCGATGCGCCTGCAGGCGAGGTGGCTGCCGATGCCAGCCAACCTGCCCAACCGCGCAAGAGTCGCGCTCCGCGCGCCCGCAAGCCGAAGGAAGCCCCTGCCGGCGACGCAGCAGTGGTAGTGGAAGCTGCTGCGCCCGTCGAAGGTGCGCCCGCAGAAGGTCGAGCCGACCGCGGCGAGCGACGTGGCCCGCGTGGCCGTTTCGGCAAGAACCGTCGCCGCGAGGGTGAGGGCCAGCCGGCAGGTGAGCGTGTCGAAAATGTCGGTGGCAAGAGTGCCAATCCCGGTCGCGGCAAGGGGCAGGGCCAGGGCCAGGGCCGCAATGGCAAGCCGCAGCAGGGCAAAGCAGCCGGCCAAGGTCGAGGCAATCAAGGCGGCAAGGGTGGCAAAGGCGCTGACGACGTCTTCCAGTACGTGATTTCCGGGGCGTACGACTCGGAAGCCGACGTCGGCGGCGCATCGCAGCCGAGCAAGGCGCGTGAACTGACCGCCGAGGACGATGCGCCCAAGCTGCATAAGATCCTGGCCGATGCGGGCCTGGGCTCGCGCCGCGACATGGAAGACCTGATCCTGCAAGGTCGGGTCTCGGTGAATGGCCTACCGGCACACATCGGTCAGCGCATTCTCGCCACCGACCAAGTGCGCGTGAACGGCAAGCTGATTCAGCGCAAGCTGCCCAACAAGCCGCCGCGCCTGTTGCTGTACCACAAGCCGGCCGGCGAAATTGTCAGCCAATCCGATCCGGACGGCCGTCCGACCGTGTTTGATGCGCTGCCGCGCATGAAGACCGGCAAGTGGGTCGCCGTTGGCCGCCTGGATTTCAACACGGAAGGTCTGCTGATCTTCACGACGTCTGGCGACATCGCCAACCGCTTCATGCACCCGCGCTATGGCGTTGAGCGTGAATACGCGGTGCGTACGCTGGGCGAACTGGCTGAAACTGACCGTCAGAAGCTGCTGCACGGCATCCAACTCCAGGATGGCGAAGCCAACTTCCTGCGTTGCGCCGATGGCGGTGGTGAGGGCGTCAATCACTGGTATCACGTCGCCTTGACCGAAGGCCGCAACCGCGAAGTGCGCCGCATGTTCGAAGCGGTCAACCTGACCGTGTCGCGCCTGATCCGGACGCGCTATGGCAGTTTTGTGCTGCCGCGCGGCCTCAAGCGTGGGCGCTGGCAAGAGGTCTCGCCCGAGGATGTGCGCACGCTGATGAGCACGCTGGGTATGAAGGTCCCGACGGCCAGCTCGGGTGAGAAGAGTCGCCAGGGGGATCGCCGTCGCCAGCCGGCGCCGGTGCTGATGGGGCCGATGTCGTCGGGCTTTACCGGCGAAGCGAACTTCCAATCACGCGGCATGGGCGTTGAGAATGGCAACCGCGCTCAGCCTGCGCAACGCCGTCAGCCCAATCCTCGTCAGCCGGACCCGATGCAGACCTCCATGGGCTACATCAATGTGGGTGGCCCGACCACGTTGACGGCACGCACTCGCACGGGCGCTCGTCCGGATGGTCGTGGTGGCGCAGGTGCAGGTGGTGGCATGCGTGACGGTAATCGCGCGCCTGGCAACAAGCGTCCTGGCAGGGGTGGTGGCGCGCCCAACGGCAACAAGATGGGCAACAAGGCGCGCAGTGGCGGTGGAAACCGCGGCGGCAAGCGTTAAGTGTGGTGGCGCTGTGTGCGGTATCCGTCGCAGCGCCCGATTTTGTGGTGCGTTCAGGGCAATTTTTGCGTTTTGCGCTGAGACGGATTACAATATGAGTCTAATCAAAAGTCATCCTGTAGAAGATGGGCGAATGATATGGGCGTTGCGCCCATTTTTTTTTGCTTCAGCAGGTTGGCAGTACCGGGAAATTCTTCAGGAAAAACGTGCATCTGACTGATCTGATTGAGAAAACCCTCGCCGCCATGGGCTACGAACTGGTGGAAGTGGAACGCGCGCCGGCTGGATTGCTGCGCGTGTATATCGATCAGGCGGAGAATGGCATCGTCATTGAGGATTGCGAGAAGGTGAGCCATCAGCTCACGCGTGTCTTCGAAGTCGAAAACGTGAACTACGAACGGCTGGAAGTGTCGTCGCCTGGGCTGGATCGCCCGCTGCGCACGCTGTCCGACTTCACGCGTTTCGCGGGCCTTGAGGCCAAGGTGACGCTGCGTCTGCCGGTGGGCGGCCAGAAGAATTTCACGGGGATCATTCAGACTCCCACGGGGGAACTCGGCCAGGAACGGGTCGGCCTCGAGTTTGAGGGAAAGGACGGCCCTGCGCTGCTGGAATTCACGCTGTCGGAACTCGACCGCGCCCGGCTGGTGCCAGTGCTGGACTTCAAAGGAAATCGAAACAAAGGGAACAAGCAATGAGCCGCGAAGTTCTGTTGCTCGTCGATGCGCTTGCGCGCGAAAAGAACGTCGACAAGGATGTGGTGTTCGGGGCGCTGGAAGCCGCATTGGCTTCGGCGACCAAGAAGCGCTTTGAAGAAGACGTGGATGTGCGCGTGGCGATCGACCGTGAGTCGGGCGAGCACGAAACCTTCCGTCGCTGGTTGGTCGTTCCCGATGATGCCGGGCTGCAGGAGCCGGACAAGCAGATTCTGCTGTTCGAGGCCAAAGAGCAGGACGCCGACATCGACGTCGATCAATTCATCGAAGAGCAGATCGAGTCGGTCGAGTTCGGCCGCATTGGCGCACAGGCTGCAAAGCAAGTGATCTTGCAGCGCATCCGCGATGCCGAGCGCGAGCAGATCCTGAACGACTACCTGGATCGTGGCGAAAAGGTCATGACCGGCACGATCAAGCGTGCCGACAAGAAAGGCCTGATCGTTGAAACCGGCCGCGTCGAGGCACTGCTGGCACGCGACCAGATGATCCCGAAGGAAAACCTGCGCACGGGCGACCGTGTCCGCGCGTACATCCTGAATGTCGACCGTACCGCACGCGGCCCGCAGATTGAACTGTCGCGCACCTGCCCCGATTTCCTGATCAAGCTCTTCGAAAACGAAGTGCCGGAAATGGAACAGGGCCTGCTGGAGATCAAGGCGGCCGCGCGTGACCCGGGCGTGCGTGCGAAAATCGCAGTCGTTGCACACGATAAGCGCATCGATCCGATTGGTACCTGCGTTGGCGTGCGCGGCACGCGTGTGACGGCAGTGCGCAACGAAGTCGGCGGCGAGGCCGTGGACATCGTGCTGTGGTCGGAAGACCCGGCGCAGTTCGTGATCGGCGCGCTGGCGCCGGCGCAAGTGCAGTCCATCGTCGTGGACGAAGAGAAGCACAGCATGGACGTGGTCGTCGACGATGAGAATCTCGCCGTCGCCATCGGCCGTAGCGGCCAGAACGTGCGTCTGGCATCGGAGCTGACGGGCTGGCAGATCAACATCATGACGCCGGCTGAGTCTGCGCAGAAGCAGGCTGAAGAAAGCTCCGTTGTTCGTCAGTTGTTCATGGCGAAGCTGGACGTGGACGAAGAGGTTGCCGACATCCTGATCGAAGAGGGCTTCAGCTCGCTCGAGGAAGTGGCTTATGTGCCGCTGCAGGAAATGCTGGAAATCGAAGCGTTCGACGAAGACACCGTCAACGAGCTGCGTAACCGCGCCCGTGACGTGCTGTTGACGATGGAGCTGGCAAAGGAAGAAAAGGTCGAGAAGGTGTCGCAAGACCTGCGCGACCTCGAGGGGCTGACCCCGGAGCTGATCGGCAAGCTGGCCGAGGGGAACATCCAGACGCGCGACGACTTGGCTGAGCTGGCCGTGGACGAATTGGTCGAAATGACCGGCGTTGACGAAGAACAGGCCAAGGCGCTGATCATGAAGGCGCGTGAACACTGGTTTTCGTGACGTTGCGACCGAGCGTTGATCGTTTTTCGCAATCTCACTTAAAACCAAGCATCGAAAGGGTTTGAATGGCAAGCACAACAGTTGCCCAACTCGCTGGCGAATTGAACCGTAGCGCTTCGGCGCTGCTGGAACAGTTGCAGGCCGCGGGCGTGCAAAAGGCGACGCCGGAAGACGTCATCACCGAATCGGACAAGACCCGTCTGCTCGACTATCTCAAGCGAGCACACGGCAGTGCCGAGGATGGCGCGCGCAAGAAGATCACGATCACCAAGCGTGAAACCAGTGAGATCCGCCAAGCGGATGCCACCGGTAAAACGCGCACCGTGCAAGTGGAAGTCAAGAAGAAGCGCGTGCTGGTCCAGCGTGACGAGGCGCACGCAGCCAAGTCGGAAGGCGAGGCTACGCCTGCGGCGCAGGTGATCGACGCCGAGGAAGTCGCGCGCCGCGAGGAAGAGCAACGCCAGCAGGCGGAACTGCTGGCCCGCCAGGAAGCTGAGCTGAAGGCCCGCCAGGAAGCGATGGAGCGCGAGGAAGCCGAGCGCCGCGCCCGCCAGGAAGCCGCTGAGGCTGAGCAAAAACGCCAGGCAGAGCTCGCCGCCAAGAAGGCGGAAGAGGAAGCTGTGGCCGCTCGCGCTGCCGCAGAAGCTGCAGACGAAGTCCCGCGCCGCAAGGCCGAGGAAGACGCTGCACGCCTAGCCACCGAGCGCGAAGCCGCACAAAAGGCTGCTGACGAAGCGCGCGTGGCTGCTGACAAGATCAAGGCCGAAGAAGACGCCGCGCGCAAGCGCCGCGAAGCCGCTGAAGCCGAAGCGCGTGCCATCCGCGAAATGATGAGCGCCCCGGCCCGCGTGCTGAAGACGCCCGCCGAGCGCAAGGCCGAAGAGGTCAAGAAGGCCGAGCAATCGGGCACGCTGCACAAGCCGGTCAAGCCGGCTGGCGAAGCGCGTCCGGCAGCAGCCAAGAAGCCGGCAGCTCCGGCACCTGCGGCTGCACCGGCACCGGGTTCGCCGGCTGGTGATAAGAAGGGCGGCCGTGGCAAGTCGGGCTGGCAAGACGACAACCGCGGTGGCAAGCGTGGTGGGCTGAAGACCCGCGGCGACACTGGCGGTGGTGCAGACGGCTGGCGCTCCGGCTCCAAGGGCGGCCGCAACCGTCATGGCGACGACAACCGCAATGCATTCCAGGCACCGACTGAGCCGGTCGTGCGTGAAGTGCACATCCCGGAAACCATCTCTGTGGCCGATCTGGCGCACAAGATGTCGGTCAAGGCTGCTGAAGTCATCAAGCAGATGATGAAGCTTGGCCAGATGGTCACGATCAACCAGGTGCTGGACCAAGAGACCGCGATGATCGTGGTCGAAGAAATGGGCCACCAGGCGGTCGCGGCCAAGCTGGACGATCCGGAAGCGCTGCTGGTTGGGGACGTGCAGGAGCAAACCAACGCCGAAGCCGAAACCCGTCCGCCGGTTGTGACCGTTATGGGTCACGTTGACCACGGCAAGACTTCGCTGCTGGACTACATCCGTCGCGCCAAGGTTGCGGCGGGCGAAGCCGGCGGTATTACGCAGCACATCGGTGCTTACCACGTCGAAACCGATCGCGGCGTCATCACCTTCCTGGACACCCCGGGTCACGAGGCCTTTACGGCCATGCGTGCACGCGGTGCCAAGGCGACCGACATCGTGATTCTGGTGGTGGCTGCCGACGATGGTGTCATGCCGCAGACGAAGGAAGCCATCGCCCATGCGAAGGCGGCAGGCGTGCCCATCGTGGTGGCGATCACCAAGGTCGACAAGCCTGAAGCCAATCCGGACCGCGTCAAGCAGGAGCTGGTGGCTGAGAGCGTGATCCCGGAAGAGTACGGCGGTGATGTGCCGTTCGTGCCAGTGTCCGCCAAGACGGGCGCAGGCATCGACAGCCTGCTGGAAAACGTGCTGCTGCAGGCTGAAGTGCTGGAACTGAAGGCGCCGATCAACGCGCCGGCCAAGGGTCTGGTGGTGGAAGCTCAGCTCGACAAGGGCAAGGGCCCGATCGCGACGGTGCTGGTGCAGAGCGGCACGCTCAAGCGCGGCGACGTGGTGCTTGCGGGCACGGCCTACGGTCGTGTGCGCGCCATGCTGGACGAAAATGGCAAGTTGGCCAAGGAAGCCGGCCCGTCGATCCCGGTGGAAATCCAGGGTCTTTCGGAAGTGCCGGGTGCGGGCGAAGAAGTGCTGGTACTGCCGGACGAGCGCAAGGCGCGCGAAATCGCACTGTTCCGCCAGGGCAAGTTCCGCGATGTGAAGCTGGCACGTCAGCAAGCGGCCAAGCTGGAAAACATGCTGGAGCAGATGAGCGAAGGCGACGTGAAGTCGTTGCCGCTGATCATCAAGGCCGACGTGCAGGGCTCGCAGGAAGCACTGGTGCAGTCGCTGAAGAAACTGTCGACCGACGAAGTGCGTGTGCAGGTTGTGCACGCCGCCGTGGGTGGTATCACCGAGTCGGACGTCAACCTGGCAACCGCGTCGAAGGCCGTCATCATTGGCTTCAACACGCGGGCTGATGCGGGCGCGCGCAAGCTGGCCGAGCATCACGGTATCGACATCCGCTACTACAACATCATCTATGACGCAGTGGATGAGGTGAAGGCGGCGATGTCGGGCATGCTGTCGCCGGAAAAGCGCGAAGAGACCACGGGTACCGTCGAGGTGCGCCAGGTCTTCCACGTGCCGAAGGTTGGTGCAGTGGCTGGTTGTATGGTGCTGGATGGCTTCGTCAAGCGGAACTCGCTGGTGCGTGTGCTGCGCGACAACGTGGTCATCTTCTCGGGCGAGCTGGATTCGCTCAAGCGCTTCAAGGACGATGTGAAGGAAGTGAAGCAAGGCTTCGAATGCGGCCTGTCGATCAAGAACTTCAACGACGTCAAGGAAGGCGATCACCTCGAGATCTACGAGATCACCGAGGTGGCACGTACGCTGTAATGCGTGGGCCGGACGCTGCGGTGTCCGGCTCGACTTTGCGACGGTGGCCCGGGCGCGTCCCGCGCCACCGTTTTGTCTTTTTGGCGCTGCCAGCGCATGCTGGCGGCGTTGTATGGGGAACACGCTATGCCGAAGAAATCGGGATCGGCCGCCGGCCGTAACCTGCGCATTGCTGACCAGATCCAGCGCGATCTGGCCGAACTGATCCAGCGCGAGATCAAGAACCCGGCGATGGGGTTGGTGACGCTGCAATCCGTGACGCTCACGCCGGACTACGCACACGCCAAGATCTACTTCACGGTGCTGGGTGCCGAGGCGGAAGTTGCCGCTGCCATCCTGAACGAGAAGGCCGGCTACCTGCACTCGTTGCTGTTCAAGCGCTTGCATATCCACACCGTGCCGACACTGCATTTCCACTTTGACGGCTCGCTCGAGCGCGGGATTGAGATGTCTCGCCTGATCGACGAAGCCAACGCCACGCGCGCCAAAGACGACTAACGATGGCCGAGCAACACGCGCCCAAGCCTCAGAAGCCGCCGCGCCGCGATGTGCACGGCGTGCTGCTGCTGGATAAGCCGATCGGCTGGTCGAGCAACGATGCGCTGATGCGCACCAAGCGTCTGCTGTGGGCAAAGAAGGCCGGCCACACCGGCACGCTGGATCCACTGGCCACTGGTCTGCTGCCGCTGTGCTTCGGCGAGGCGACCAAATTCTCACAGGACTTGCTCGACGCGGACAAGACGTACGAGACGGTTGTGCGTTTGGGCATCAAGACGAGTACCGCAGACGCTGAAGGCGAGGTGCTGAGCGAGCGGCCGGTATCGGTCACGCCCGAGCAACTGCAGGCAGCCGTTGCGCGCTTTGTCGGCGAGATCGACCAGGTGCCGCCAATGCATTCCGCCCTGAAGAAAGACGGCAAGCCGCTGTATGAGTACGCGCGTGCTGGGCAAACCGTGGAGCGCGCTGCACGACGCGTGACGATTCGTTCCATCGATGTGCTGGCGACGGATCTGGAATCTGCGGCACCAACTGTCACGCTGCGTGTGGCATGCAGCAAGGGCACGTACATCCGCACGCTGGGCGAGGATATTGGTGAAGTGTTGGGCTGCGGCGCACACCTGATCGCGCTGCGTCGTACGCAAGTCGGCAACTTGAAGTTGGAGGCAGCGGTCACGCTCGAGGCAGTGGAAGCCGCGCCAGAGGAGCAGCGTGCAGCGCTGCTCGCACCGGTTGATGCGCTGCTGCAAACGCTGCCGCGCGTGGAACTGAATGCCGAAGACAGCCGCCGTTTCCTGCATGGACAGCGCCTGGCGCTCCGATTGGCGTTGCCGAACGCTGAGCAGGTTCGTGTCTACGGTGTACGCGGTGATGTCGTCACCTCGTTGCTCGGCGTGGCAGTTTGGCGCGAAGGGGCCCTGAGGCCCGAGCGCCTCGTTCACCTCTGAGCTGTCCTGTTCGACGGACAACAAAAAGCCACGCGTTGCTGCGTGGCTTTTTGTTTGAGCGACGTTTCCGTCAGTGCGCGCCAGCCGCTGCCTCCGCGCCACCGGCCGACTTTGCCGGCTTGGTCAGCCAGATAAAGCCGATCAGCCCGATGAACAGTACCGCCGAAATCCAGAAGATATCGTTGGCGCCAAGCATTGCAGCCTGCTGCGTGATCGTACGCTCGATCACGCCGTTGGCTTGCAGGTTGGGCATGCCCAGCTGCGTGTACTGGTTGATCGACGACGTGTAGGCCGGGTTGTACGCATTCGCATGCTCGACCAGTTGTGCGTGGTGCAGGGCAGAGCGGTTGTCCCAGATTGTGGTCGAGATCGACGCACCGATACCACCGAACATGATCCGCACGAAGTTCGACAGGCCCGATGCCGCCGGAATCCGCTCGGGCGACAGGCCCGACAAGATGATCGACGTGAGCGGAATGAAGAACATCGCCATGGCTGCGCCCTGGATCAGCGTCGGGATCAGCAGTGTCCTCGTGTCGATCTGTGTGGTGAAGTGCGAGCGCATCCAGAACACCAGCGCGAACGTCAGGAACGCCGTTGTCGCTACCCAGCGCGCATCCATCTTCGGCAGGTTCTTGCCGATGACAGGCGAGAGGATGATGGCAAAGATGCCCACTGGCGCCATGATCAGGCCCGCGTCGGTGGCGGTGTAGCCCACGATGGTTTGCAGCCACAGCGGCAGGATCACCAGGTTGCCGAAGAACAGCCCGTACGCCACCGAAATCGCAACGACGCCCGCACTGAAGTTGCGCCCCTTGAACAGCGTCAGATCCACCACTGGGTGGTCTTCGGTCAGCTCCCAGATCAGGAAGAAGGCGAAGCCCACGATGGCGACGACGGTCAGCACAACGATCTCAGTCGAGTTGAACCAATCGAGTTCCTTGCCGCGGTCCAGCATCAACTGCAGCGAGCCGACCCAGAGCACGAGTAATGCCAGACCGATCTTGTCGATGGGCAGCGCACGTGTGGGCGATTCACGATCCTTGTAGATGGCCCAGGTTGCATACGCAGCCCCGATGCCCACCGGGATGTTGATGTAGAAGATCCACGGCCAGCTCATGTTGTCGGAGATCCAGCCGCCGAGGATGGGCCCCATCACTGGCGCGACGAGCGTGGTCATGCCCCATAACGCCAGCGCCATGGAGCTCTTGGCGGGTGGATACGTCGACAGCAGCAGCGCCTGCGACAGCGGAATCATCGGGCCGGCTACTGCGCCCTGGATGATCCGCGCGGTAATCAGCATGCCCATGTTGGGCGCCAGCCCGCACGCCCAGGACGACAGCACGAACAGGATGATCGACGTGATGAACAGGCGCACCTGCCCGAAACGTTGCGTCAGCCAACCCGTGAGCGGCACCGAGATGGCGTTGGCCACCGCAAACGAGGTAATGACCCACGTGCCCTGGTTCGGCGCCACGCCCAGGTCGCCCGAAATGGCCGGGATCGACACGTTGGCAATGGACGAATCCAGCACGTTCATAAAGGTAGCCAGCGACAGCGCCACTGTACCGATCGCCAGTTTGGCGCCGGTCAGTGGTTGTGGCGGCTTGGGCGCGGCAGTTGCCATGCTTGATGCCCTCTTTAGACCTTGGGTGCGGGTTGCGATGTGCCCGGTGCGGAGGCAGCTGCCGGTGCGGTGACAGGGGCAGGCGCATTGGGCGCGCCACGGCCGCTATTGGTGGCGATGATGCTGGCGATGACCTGGTCAGCATCCTTGCCGGCTTGGTCGTACACACTGGTTTCCAGCGGCGACGCTGCCGGCGTGGAGGCCAGGCTCTGACCGCCTTCGTTATGAATATCGACCTTGGCGATCATCGACAGGCCCACGCGCAGCGGGTGGTCCTTCAGCTCCTTCGGGTCGAGCGACACGCGCACCGGCAGGCGTTGCACCACCTTGATCCAGTTGCCCGTGGCGTTCTGTGCCGGCAGCAGCGAGAACGCCGAGCCCGTACCCGCCGAGAAGCCAACCACCTTGCCGTGGTAGGTCACGCTGCTGCCATACACGTCGGCTTCCAGCTCAACCGGCTGGCCCACGCGCATGTGGCGCACCTGCACCTCCTTGAAGTTGGCGTCAACCCAGAGCTGGTCCAGCGGCACGATGGCCATCAGCGGCGTGCCCGGGGCAACGCGCTGGCCAACCTGCACCGAGCGCTTGGCCACATAGCCCGTTACCGTTGCCGGCAGGCTCGTACGTGCGTAGGCCAGATAGGCTTCCCGCACCTTGGCGGCGGCCTGTAGCACGTTCGGGTGACGCTCCAGCGTGGTCTGCTCGGTTAGCACGCGGTTGCCTTGCAGTTGTTCCTTGGCGGTTTCAACGGCAGCCTCGGCGGCTTGCAGAGCGGTTTGCGCGTGCGAAATTTCTTCCTGCGACACGGCACCCGTGCCAGCGATCTGCTTGCGGCGTGCGAGGTCGTCCTTCGCCTTGGCGAGATCCGACTGGCGCTGTGCCAGTGCGGACGAATACGCGCTGGTATTCGAGTACAACGTGCGCACTTGACGCACGGTCTGCGCGAGCGCGGCCTCGGACTGTTCCAGCGCGACGCGTGCGTCGGCACGATCCAGTTCGATCAGCGGTTGGCCCGAGGTCACGAGCTGCGTGTCGTCAGCGCGGATGGCCACCACGGTGCCCGCCACCTGCGGTGTCACCTGAACCACGTTGCCTTGCACGTACGCATCGTCGGTGGATTCGAACCAGCGGCCATACAGGCCCCAGTAGAGGCCATAACCGACGCCGGCGACCACCAGTGCGGCGGCCAGTGTGGTCAGCATGCGCTTGCGTTTTCCGTTGCCATTGCCGTTGGGCGCCGCCGCAGGAGCTGCAGCTGGGTTTCCGGAACCTTGGGCTGCGGACGGGGCGGCGGCTTGGGGCTTGTTGTCACTCATGATGTTGGCTCGAAAGAATGCGTTGGAACGGTCGGTTCAATTCAAATCAGCTATGCGCCGGGGCTTGTTGGGCAGCCTCGCCGGTCGTTGTGTCGGGTGCCGAGTGTGTTGGCTTGGCGCCGGGCCGTTCTTCTGCCGTGTAGCCGCCGCCGAGCGCCTTGATCAGCGCCATCTGCACATCCAGGCGACGTGCCTGCAGGTCGGTCGCGAGCTTGCGTTGCTGCAGCACCGTCGTCTCGGCATTCAGCACGGTGAGCTGCGTACCGAGGCCCGCGCCATAACGCGTGCGGGCCAGGCTGTACGAGCGCTCGGCTTCTGTCAGGGCAGTGCGCTGGATGGCGATCTGCGTATCGATGCTGTGCAGCGCGGTGATCTGGTCAGCCGTATCGTGCAGGGCTTCGGTCAGCGTCTGGTTGTAGCTGGCAACGGCTGCGTCATAGTTGGCGTATTTGCCGCGCAGGTTGGCGCGCAGCTTGCCGCCCTGGAAGATCGGCAGCTTGAGCGCCGGGCCGATGCCAAGCTGGCGTGAATTGCCCAGCAGCAGGTTCTCCGGAAGGATCGACGCCACACCCAGGAAGGCGGTCAGGCTGATATCCGGCAGGAACTCTGCCTTGGCCACGTCGATATCCTTCGATGCGGCCTCGACACGCCAGCGCGCGGCCACGAGGTCCGGGCGGCGGCCGATCAGGTCGATCGTCAGATTGTTCGGCAGCTTGGGCGTGCTTTGTGCCAGCAGCGTCGGGCGGGTGATCGACAGGCCGCGGTCCGGGCCCTTGCCGAGCAGCGCGGCCAACTGGTTGCGCGCCAGGGCAATCTGCTCGTCGACTTGCTCCAGCTCGGTTTGCGCTGCGGCCACATTGGCGCGCGCCTGCGTGGTCTCGACCTGCGTATCCAGACCAGCACGCACGCGCTGGCTTGCGAGGTTGGTCAAGTCCTTGCGTTGGTCGATGGCACGCTGGGCTACGTCGCGCTGCGCATACAGCGCGGCGAGCTTAGCGTAGGTGCGGGCCACGGTAGTGGAGAGCATCAGCCGGGCGGCCTGGCTTTCGGCCTCGATTGCCTTGTCGTCAGACAGCGCGGCTTCCAGTGCGGAGCGGTTTTTGCCCCAGAAGTCCAGGTCGTAGCTCACGCCCAACTGGATCTTCGATTCAGTGAACCAGTTGCCGCCCAGCGGCGTGCCTTCAAACAGGTCATACGAGGAAAGGCGCTGGCGCGTCATCTCCGCATCCAGGCCTACGCTCGGGTACAGGTTGCCGCGCACCACATCAGCCATGGCGCGTGATGCACGCACGCGGGCAAAGGCGACCTGCAGGTTGGGGTTGTCCTTGATCGCCTCGTCGACCAGCGCATGCAGTTGCGGATCGTTGAACTGGTCGACCCAGTTCATCGTCGGCCACTGGCCACCCTGCGAGGGCAGCGTTTGCGCGCTGGCCAACTGCCCCGGTTGGGTCAGCGTCTGCGTGCTGTGCGAGTTGCCGAGGTTGGCGCAGCCTGCCAGTGCGGCCAGCGCAATGGCGGAAAGCGCCACACCCAGGCGTGCCGGCCATTGCGCCCGGGTGTAGCCCGTGCGGCGGCTGGGGCCAAGTGCCTGGGAGGCGGAGTTCAAGGCGTTCATGTTGTTTGAGGTGTCAGGCGATCGGGAGAGCGAAAAACGTTTGCTGCAATTCAGGCGGGTCGGCGTTAGTGATCGGCGGGGCGCAGACGGTTGCCTTCGGTAGCGGCGCCGTTGTCGAGAATGCGCTTCAGAAGACCGCGCAGCGTGTCGACGTCGGCGTGCGAAAAGCCGGCAAAGAAGCGGTTCAGCACATGGGTATAGATGGCGGGCATGCGGTCGGCCAGTTCACGGCCGGCAACGGTCAATTCCAGGTGTACGACGCGGCGGTCGGATTCACTGCGCACGCGCTCGATCAGGCCGCGCTTTTCCATGCGGCTCAGCATGCGGGTGAGCGAGCCGATGTCGGTGTTCAGTTCGCGGCCGAGGTCGGTTGCCGTCTGGCAGCGGCCGTTGGCGAGCAGCACAAGGCAGCTGGCCTGGGAATGTGTCACGTCCATCTGCGCGACTTCCTGCTCGATCGCCATGGACAGCGCCGTCTTGGCGCGCCCGACGAGGTAGCCCACGCTTTCGCACATGCGGTAGTCCTCCACCCGGAACAGGGCTCCGGTGGCTGCAACTTCGGTGGTGGGTCTTGTCTGTTCGGACATCTTATGTATGCACAATCATTGTCCGGACAAATATACGAATCTGCGCAGCAAACAGCAAGGTGCTGAATGTGTGATTCCAGTTTTGGAAATAATGCGTGACTCATGAGCCGCTTGCGCGACATCCCTTCATAGATTCGTCAGAGCGTGTCATGTCTTGCGCATCGCAGCATGCTAGAATGTCAGGTTATTCCGCGAGCTGTTTTTGAGCTCGTGTCACGTCTTCTCGAGTTCACATCCCATGCGCGCGCTTCGCAACATCGCCATCATTGCCCACGTTGACCACGGCAAAACCACCCTGGTTGACCAGCTCCTCCGCCAAGCCGGTACGTTCCGCGAGAACGAGCAGCTCACCGAGCGCGTGATGGATTCGAATGACATCGAAAAAGAGCGCGGCATCACCATCCTGGCCAAGAACTGCGCGGTCGAGTACAACGGCACCCACATCAACATCGTTGATACGCCGGGGCACGCCGACTTCGGCGGTGAAGTGGAGCGTGTGCTGTCGATGGTTGACGGCGTGCTGCTGCTGGTGGATGCCCAAGAAGGCCCGATGCCGCAGACGCGCTTTGTGACACGCAAGGCGTTGGCCCTGGGCCTGAAGCCGATCGTCGTGGTCAACAAGGTGGATCGCCCGGGTGCACGTCCGGACTGGGTGATCAACGAGACCTTCGAACTGTTCGATAAGCTGGGCGCCACTGACGAGCAGCTCGACTTCCCGATCGTGTATGCCTCGGGCCTGAACGGCTACGCCGGCCTGACCGACGATGTGCGCAGCGGCGATATGAAGCCGCTGTTCGATACCATTCTCGAGAAGGTGCCGCAGCGTGACGATGACCCGAACGGCCCGCTTCAGCTGCAGATCATCTCGCTGGACTACTCGAGCTACGTCGGCAAGATCGGCGTGGGCCGTATCACGCGTGGCCGTGTGCGCCCGCTGCAGGACGTGGTGGTCAAGTTCGGTCCGGAAGGCGCGCCGATCAAGGGTCGCGTCAACCAGGTCCTGAAGTTCCGCGGTCTGGAGCGCGAGATCGTGCCCGAAGCGGAAGCCGGCGACATCGTGCTGATCAACGGTATTGAAGAACTGGGCATCGGCTGCACCGTGTGTGCGCCGGACGCCCAGGACGCGCTGCCGATGCTGAAGGTGGACGAGCCGACGCTGACGATGAACTTCTGCGTCAACACCTCGCCGCTGGCTGGTCGTGAAGGCAAGTTCGTGACGAGCCGCCAACTGCGCGACCGTCTGGACCGCGAGCTGAAGTCCAACGTGGCACTGCGCGTGAAGGACACCGGCGACGACACGATCTTCGAAGTGTCGGGCCGTGGCGAACTGCACCTGACGATTCTGGTGGAAAACATGCGCCGCGAAGGCTACGAGCTGGCCGTGTCGCGCCCGCGCGTGGTGTTCAAGGAAATCGACGGCGTGAAGCACGAGCCGTTCGAGCGCCTGACCGTGGACGTGGAAGACGGCCACCAGGGCGGCGTGATGGAAGAACTGGGCCGCCGCAAGGGCGAACTGCTCGACATGGCATCGGACGGCAAGGGCCGTACGCGCCTGGAATACCGCATCCCGGCCCGTGGCCTGATCGGCTTCCAGGGTGAATTCCTGACGCTGACGCGCGGCACCGGCCTGATCAGCCACATCTTCGACGACTACTCCCCGGTCAAGGAAGGCGACCTGGGCGAGCGCCACAACGGCGTGCTGATCTCGCAGGACGACGGCGCTGCCGTGGCCTACGCACTGTGGAAGCTGCAGGATCGCGGCCGCATGTTTGTGTCGCCGGGCGATGCGCTGTACGAAGGCATGATCATCGGTATCCATAGCCGCGACAACGATCTGGTCGTCAACCCGATCAAGGGCAAGCAGCTGACCAACGTGCGTGCGTCGGGTACTGACGAAGCCGTGCGCCTGGTGCCGCCGATCCAGATGTCGCTGGAATACGCGGTGGAATTCATCGCCGACGATGAGTTGGTGGAAGTCACGCCGAAGAGCATTCGCCTGCGTAAGCGTCACCTGAAGGAACACGAGCGCAAGCGCGCATCGCGTGAAGAAGCGGTCTGATCGTCAGTCGATCTGCCAACAAAAACGCCCCGAGGTTTCGGGGCGTTTTGTTTTGGTGCGTTGTGCTCAGGAAGGTGAGCCAATGCTGCTCGGTTCTGCCGTTGCCGCCGAACGCGGGCTGCGCCACTCGGGTGGCTTCCACAGATAGCGGATGTCCCGATCGCGAAACACATCGGTCCACATATCGCGCCATTCATGAAAGGTGAGGGTGATCGGGTTGTGCGTGTGGACTTGCCGCGTGATGCCGAAGGTGGGCGCTTCTTCCTCGGGCACGAAACTGCCGAATATGCGATCCCAGATGGTTAGCACGCCGGCGTAGTTGCGGTCGATGTACTGGGGATTCTTGGCGTGGTGTACGCGATGCACGGAAGGCGTATTGACGTATTGACCTAACCAGCACCAGAAGCCAGCGTAGCGCGAATCCAGCGCGCCCAGCCGCGTATGTACAAAGAACTGGAACGCCAGGTTCAGGCCCACGGCCAGGATCACCCAATCCGGCGTAAAGCCGATCCACGCCAGCGGAATCCAGAACAGCCACATCCCTGAGATGGGGTAGGTGAGGCTCTGCCGGAACGCGGTCGAGAAATTCATGCCCTCCGACGAGTGATGCGTCACGTGCGACGCCCACATCCAGCGCACGCGGTGGCTGGCGCGGTGGAAGAAGTAGTACAGAAAGTCCTGCAACAGCAAGAGCAGGGCGAACGACCACCACGTCTCAGGCACTGCACGCAGGCCGTGGCTGTACGTCCACGAATACACGGTCTTGATCATCAGCCACAGGAAAAACGCGTCCGATGCCTGGTGCATGAGCGCGAGGCAGGCGTTTGAAACGGTGTCCTTCAGGCTGTAGATGGACGGATCGCGTTTGCGCCAATACCAGGCCTCTGCGCCGATGGTCAGCAGGAAGACCGGTGCGAAGGCCAGCAGGATCAGGCCGGGGTCGAAACTGGACGCGCCGGGGGCGCCATTGGCAGGGTTCATCTGATTGTTGTGATGTGTGTTGTCTCCAATTCGCAGATATACGCCCAACACCCGCGTCGCGAAAGGGGGCGGGCTAGAGCCCTTCCTCGCTTAAGAAGCGCGTCGTGTACAGTGCGACCCGTTATTCGTACAACAACACTCGAGAGACATGGAATCCACTGCATTGACCGCGCCCCAGGCCGAAGTCCAACCCAACGTGATCGCCGAAGTACGCGGCGGCATCGGCTGGCTGACGCTGAACCGGCCGCAGGCGCTCAACGCGCTGTCGCTGGAGATGATCCGCGCGATGTCGCATGCGCTGCTGGCCTGGCAGCACGATCCGGCTGTCCACGCCGTCATCCTGCGCGGTGAGGGCGGCAAGGCCCTGTGCGCGGGTGGCGACATCCGCTTCTTCCACCGCGCCGCCACGGCGGGTGAGCACACGCAGCTCGTTACCTTCTTCACCGAGGAATACCGCCTCAACCACCTGATCTTCCAATACGCCAAGCCCTATATCGCCCTGATGGACGGCGTCGTGATGGGTGGCGGCATGGGTATCTCGCAAGGTGCGTCGCTGCGCGTGGTGACCGAGCGCACGAAAATGGCCATGCCCGAGACCAACATCGGCCTGTTCCCGGATGTGGGCGGCGGCTGGTTCCTGGCGCGCGTGCCGGGCCATGTGGGCGAATACCTGGGCGTGACCGGGCAGATGATCGAGGCAGCGGATGCGCTGTCAGTTGGCCTGGCCGACTGCCATGTCACGACTGAGGCGCTATCCACCGTTGTGCAGCGTTTGCGCGAAGGTACCTGGCAGAGCGCCGAGCAGATCGCCGCGTGCTTCACCGAAGCTGCAACGGCGCCAGACGCCACCAAAGCGATCGTGATCCCGCACCGCGCCGCGATCGATGCGTGTTTCAACCAAGCCACCATCCCCGCAATTCTGGCCGACCTGGCCGGCAGCACTGACGCCGAGTGGGCCGCGCAGACCGCCACCCACATGGCTAAGCGCTCGCCGCTGATGATGGCCGTGACGCTGGAGCTGATCCGCCGCGGCCGTCACACCACGCTGGCCGATGAATTGCGCCGCGAACTGGACATGATGACGCACGTGTTTGCTGAGGGTGATGGCATCGAAGGCATTCGCGCCCTGGCCGTCGACAAGGATCACTCACCCAAGTGGAAGCACGCGAGCATCGACACCGTACGTGATGATGAGGTGGCTGCATTCTTTGTCTCGCCGTGGCGCCGCGAGCAGCATCCGCTGCTGGGGTTGTCGGACTAGAACCGGTAAACTGCGCGCTTGAATTGAACCGTTGATTTTGCTGTGACTGCTGAACGCCCTACGCCGAACCCGCGCCGTCTGTCCGTTGCCCCCATGATGGACTGGACGGATAGGCATTGCCGCTACTTCCACCGCCAGATCAGCCGCCATACCTGGCTCTACACGGAAATGGTGACGACGGGCGCGCTGCTGCACGGCGACGTGCCGCGTCACCTCGATTTCGATGAAGTCGAACACCCCGTCGCACTGCAACTGGGCGGCAGCGAGCCCGACGATCTAGCCAAGGCCGCGCGCCTCGGCGAGCAGTGGGGTTACAAAGAGATCAACCTCAACTGCGGTTGCCCCTCCGAGCGCGTGCAGCGTGGCGCGTTCGGCGCGTGCCTGATGGCTGAACCGAAGCTGGTGGCGGAGGGTGTCAAGGCGATGCGCGACGCCGTATCGATTCCAGTCACGGTCAAGCACCGCATCGGCATCGACGCCATCGAAACCTACGATTTCGTACGCGATTTCGTCGGCACTATCGCTGCGGCCGGTTGCGAGACCTTCATCGTCCACGCGCGCAACGCCATCCTGAAGGGTTTGAGCCCGAAGGAAAACCGCGAGATTCCGCCGCTGCGCTACGAGGTGGTCTACCAGCTCAAGCGTGATTTCCCGCATCTCGAGATCCTGCTCAATGGTGGCGTGCAGACGCTGGAGCAGATCGACACGCACCTGGCACACGTCGACGGCGTGATGATCGGCCGCGAGGCGTACCACCACCCGCACCTGATGGCCGCGTTTGACGCGCGCTACTACGATGCCGGCACGCCGGCCCTCACGCGCGCCGATGTGGAGGACGCAATGATTGCTTACGTCGGACGCTGGGTGGAGCGTGGTGGTTACGCCGGCGCGGCGGTGCGGCACATGCTGGGGTTGTATCGTGGCGTGGCGGGTGCGCGCGGCTGGCGGCGCGTGTTGTCGGATTCCAAGGCGCTGGCCCGCGTTAAGACGTTGGCGGATGCCCATGCGCTGTTTGATGAGGCGCGGGCACACCTGCGGCGTGGCGAAGAATCTGGCGAGGAGGCGGTCGCGGCATAAATTGCGCCACCCCCTAGTCACGCCGGAAGAATGTTTGTATAATCTCGTTTTTCGTCGGGCAGCAATCAGTTTAAGCTGTTCGTACAACGGTGGCCGTAGCTCAGTTGGTAGAGTCCCAGATTGTGATTCTGGTTGTCGTGGGTTCGAATCCCATCGGTCACCCCAAAAGTTTCAGTAAAAAGCCCGCTTCTTGCGGGCTTTTTTGCGTTCAGGCGTCTGCCACGATGGTTCCCTGGTGGTACACGACCTTCCAGCCATCCACCGTGCGTCGCCAAAGAGTTGACCGGCGCGTCGTGCGATTCGATTGCACCAGCGTGTAGGTCAGCAGATAGTTGTCCGGTGCGATTTCCTGGCAACGGAAGTCGCGCGTTTGCCAGAAATCCTCCCCGATGTGCCCGTGCCGGGCATCCAGCACGCCGAGCACATAGCTGCGGCTATAGCGTTGGCCCGAAGCACCGACTTCCCAGAAATCCTCCGTTGTCATGCGCTCGAAATCTTCTCGGCGGGTGCCGAACTCCGGGCGGTGGAAGATGGGCTCGCGCTTGCGCAACTCTTCCAGCACGTCGAGCAGGGTGGGGGCAGTGTCCAGACACGGTTCCATGCGGCGAGCCTCCTGGGAAAAATTCAAGCATAACCGCATCTCTGCGCGGTCCGCGCGGCCAGGGTTGCGGCGCTGCACAATGCGCACGTCAGGCATCGCCCCTATGATGGCGCCTTCGCCTTTTTCGGAAACGTTTCAATGCAACGCACTGTCCATATGGGCCTGTCTTCGCTGACGGTCGCTTTGTCGCTCGCGTTTGGTGCCGGCGCTTTTGCTGCCACGCTCCAGAAACCTCAGCTCGAGGCGCTGGTTGTGGCTGAACAATCCAAAGCCTCGGCTGACCTCAACAGTTTCCTTGCTGCCGCTGCCAAGGCGGATCCGCAGGTTGCAGGCAGCGTTGCTGCGTATCAAAAGAAGGCTACGCTGACCGGTGATGACCTCATCAACATCGGTCGCCTGCTCGGCGTGTACAACCGTCTGCACAACCAGCAGGCCGTGATCGGCTCGATCGAGAAGATGGTCGCGCTGCCCACGGTGCGCGACGACAAGATTCCGCAGCACGAAAACCCCGCCATCGTGGCGTTCGGCAAGCTGGTCGAGGGCATGGCGCGCGACTTCGGCCTGAAATTCCGCAACGTCGACAACCGTGTGTTCGAAGTCACGCTGCCCGGCACCGGCTCGGACGAGTTCGGCATCCTGACGCACGCTGACGTGGTGCCCGCCAAGGCTGAAGAATGGGTGCTCGGTGATGGCACCAAACTCGATCCGTTCAAGGTCACGCGCGTGGGCACGTTGCTGTACGGCCGTGGCACGATCGACGACAAGGGCTCGATTGCCGCCGCGCTGTACGCCATGAAAACGGTCAAAGACAGCGGCGTGCCGCTCGCGCGCACGATCCGCCTGATGATCGAGACCACCGAAGAAACCGGCGGCGACGGCATGAAGTACTACCGCGAGCGCACGCAGCTGCCCGCGTACAACATCGTGCTCGACAGCAAGTACCCAGCCGTCGTGGCCGAGAAGGGCTCGGGCGCACTGAAGGTGTTCTTCCCCGCGCAGGCTGGGGTGGGCGATTCGGCACGTACGGCGATCGTTTCGATGACCGGAGCGGCATCGGCCAGCTCCATCCCGCAGACGGCCACGGCAACACTCAAGGGCGGCGACTTGGGCGTGGCTGCCGCCGCGCTCGAAGCCAAGCGCGACGCATTCGTGAGCAGCCTCGCGGCGCAGGGCAAGTTCTCGATCGACATCACGCGCAATGCCGACAGCATCGTCGTGAAGGTCACCGGCACGTCGGCCCACGGCTCACGTCCGGAAGAGGGCGTGAATCCGCTACCGCGCCTGGCGCTGTTCCTGCGCGCGGCGGATCTGGGCCTGGCCGACAACGCCTATGCTCACGCCGCGCGCTACCTGACCGACCTCTACGGCACCGACTACCTGGGCAACACCATCGGCGTCGCCTACAAGGACGATTTCATGGGCCCGCTCACCATCTCGCCGACCGTGATCGGTGACAAGAATGGCCGCGTAGAGGTGACCGCCAACGTGCGCATGCCGCGCGGCAAAACGCCTGACGCGTTGCGTGGCGAGATCGCCGGCAAGATCAATGCGTGGGCCAACGCCAACCATGTCGCCCTGGAGATCAACCACGACCAGGGCAACTGGATGGCGCGCGATCCGAAGGGGGCTTGGCTGTCGACGCTGCTCAACATCTACGGTGACACGACAGGACTGGACGCCAAGCCTGTGCCGACTGCCGGCAGCACCACAGCCAAGCTGATGCCGAACGCGATCAACTTTGGCCCCGCCATGCCCGGCAAGAAGTACACCGCGCACAACGCCAACGAGTACAAGGAAGTACC
The DNA here is from genome assembly GCF_000442475.1 of Ralstonia sp. AU12-08. Taxonomy (NCBI): domain Bacteria; kingdom Pseudomonadati; phylum Pseudomonadota; class Betaproteobacteria; order Burkholderiales; family Burkholderiaceae; genus Ralstonia; species Ralstonia sp. AU12-08. The sequence goes on from NZ_ASZV01000015.1 coordinate 42,430, forward strand.
GGATCTCGACCTGGATATGCAGATGTTTACCGAAATGCTGGTGCGCATCGGCAACCTGCCGTCAATGCAATAGACGTCGCACGATCGCCATGAAGATCATCCGCGCCAAGTCGTTCACCGCAGAGCGTGCCTGGGGTGCGCTCGATATCGCCAATATGAGCGGCATCACGACGCGCTTGCATTGGACTGACCAGCCTTATCGCTGGCACGTGAACGATGGTGAGGAGGTCTTCGTGGTGCTCGACGGTACCGTCGATATGCACTATCGAGAGGCTGGCGTGGAGAAGGTTGCGGTGCTCGAGCCGGGTGACATCTTCTTTGCGGACATTGGCTGCGAGCACGTGGCGCATCCACGCGGTGCGGCGCGGATTCTCGTGGTGGAGAAAGCTGGCAGCGTGTAGATGCTGGATGGCGAGTTGCGGCGCAAAAAAAAGCCCGCAATCTGCGGGCTTCGAATTCAGCGATCTCAATTGCCCCTGAGGGCACTAGCAATACTACTGTCACGCACGCCAAACAATATCCGGGTAAACGTCCGTTTTGCCAGCGAAACATTCGCGAATGTGGCGCTGCATCAACATGCGGACTGAAAAAACAGCCCGCACAAATGGCGGGCCGAAAATCAGTTGAAGAAAGCCCTGTCCTCAGGGCCCGGCCAGTGTATGAAATCAGTTGCGGCGGCAGCATTGGGGAATGCCCTGATCGGTACCACTAGGTGACGCACTGACATCAATAGTGTTCGGCGCCAGCCGGGCGTGCCGCCGTCGGAATGGCGTCCAGCATGCGGCAGATCGCGGCCATGCTCCCGACCATCGTGCGGCGTTGTTCCCCCTGATAGATGCGCACGCCCTGAGTTTGGCGGAAGGGCACCGGATGCACCGGGCGGCGGGAAGACATCGATCCGAGTCGCATGGCAGACCTCGTGAGTTCGGGTGAAAAAGCGGGCGGCAAGACTCCGCCCCGGCGAGCCGACGGCTCACCTCCGGGTGGGGCAAACAACAAGGGAAAGCGGCGCGCGTGCGCCTCAGGCTTACGGGGCGGCTGGTCGGATCAGGCCGACAGCCAAGCCCTCCAGATGAAACTCGTCGCGATCCAGATCGACGTGGATCGGTTCAAAGTCTGGATTCTCGGCAATCAACTCAACATGGCGGCCCTTGCGCTGGAAGCGCTTGACCGTGACGTCGTCACCCAGGCGAGCAACGACAATCTTGCCGTTGGCGGCTTCAGTCGCGCGCTGCACGGCCAGCAGGTCGCCGTCCAGAATGCCTGCGTCGCGCATGCTCATGCCGCGCACTTTCAGCAGGAAGTCCGGTTGGGCTGAGAATAGTGACGGATCGACTTGGTATTGCCGATCAATATGCTCGGCGGCCAGGATCGGGCTGCCGGCAGCCACACGGCCCACCAGCGGTAAGGTCAATTGCATCAACCCCATCGATGGCAGCGAAAACTGGTGTTGGCTCGCATCAGCGCCCATTGCGCGCAGCCGGATGCCACGGGAGGCGCCTGGCGTCAGCTCGATTACGCCCTTGCGCGCCAGCGCCCGCAGGTGTTCTTCGGCAGCATTGGGCGACGAAAAGCCAAACTCCGCAGCAATCTCGGCGCGGGTGGGCGGAAAGCCGGTGCGCTGGATCGTCTGGCGGATCAGGTCGTAGATCTGCTGCTGGCGGGGGGTGAGGGTGGCCATTGGCGTACTGTATATTTGAACAGGTGCTGTGATTTTATACAGTGACGCGGGAAGCGCAAGTGATTTCGTTGCGGCGTGTTGCGCGGGTGCGCCGCAGCCTCTGACCCAAGTCAAAACCTGTGCGGCTGGTTAGAAGCTTATGCGCAATCCATACAGGCGCGGCTAAGGGGAATCGCATAAAATCAAGGCCTTGACCGCATTTTGCACCGCCACATAGCCCGATTGAGCCTCGTTGGGCTGGCCAAACGTCACCATGTCCGCATTCAATCAAGAGACCGTTCTGAGCGTCCATCACTGGAACGACTCCCTGTTCAGCTTCAAGACCACGCGCGACCAAGCGCTGCGCTTTCATAACGGCCACTTCGTCATGATTGGCTTGGAAGTCGAGGGCAAGCCGCTGATGCGTGCCTACAGCATTGCCAGCCCGAACTACGAAGAGCATCTGGAGTTCTTCAGCATCAAGGTTCAGAACGGCCCGCTCACTTCGCGCCTGCAGCACCTGAAAGTGGGTGACAAGCTGCTGGTGAGCAAGAAGCCGGTCGGCACGCTCGTGCTGGATGACCTGCTGCCGGGCAAGAACCTCTACCTGTTCGGTACCGGCACCGGCTTGGCACCGTTCATGAGCATCATCCAGGACCCGGATACCTACGAGCGCTTCGAAAAGGTCGTGCTGCTGCACGGCGTGCGCCAGGTGAGCGAGTTGGCCTATGCCGACTTCATCACCAGCGAGTTGCCGAACAACGAATTCTTTGGCGACCAGGTGCGCGAGAAGCTGATCTACTACCCGACCGTCACGCGCGAGCCGTTCCGCAACATGGGCCGCCTGACCGATCTCGTGGACAACGGCAAGCTGTCTGCTGACATCGGGCTGCCGCCGCTGGACCCGGCGGTCGATCGCGCCATGATCTGTGGCAGCCCGGCCATGCTGGATGACACCTGCAAGCTGCTCGATGCGCGTGGTTTCAAAATTTCGCCGCGCATGGGTGAGGCCGGTGACTATGTGATCGAGCGCGCTTTCGTCGAGAAATAAGCGACGCGGCTTTTCCTGCAAACGCCGGCCTGTGTGCCGGCGTTTTGCTTTGGTGCTCGCCCAAGGGCAATCCCGCGTCGGCAAAGGCGGAGCGCGCGGATACAATGCGCGCCTTGCCCACCACGCATGTCTGCAACGATGTCCTTGCCTACCATTGCCATCCTCGCCACCGGCGGCACGATTGCCGGGTCCGCTGATGATGCTGGCTCCGCCGCCCGCTACCGTGCCGGCGCCGTGCCCATCGATCAATTGCTTGCCGCCAGCAAGCTTGGGTTGGAGCGCATTGCCAATGTGCGTGCCGAGCAGGTCGCGCAGATCGATAGCAAGGACCTGACCTTTGATGTGTGGGAGAAGCTGGTTGCGCGTGTCCATCACTGGATCGATGTTGAGCGCGTGGATGGCGTGGTTATCACGCACGGTACGGATACGCTCGAAGAGACGGCCATGCTGCTGCACCTGACGCAGCAGACCGATACGCCCATCGTCATGACGGCGGCGATGCGGCCGTCGACGTCGTTGTCGGCCGATGGTCCGCTGAATTTGCTGAACGCGGTGCGGCTGGCGGCCAGTCCGGCCTCACGCGGGCGTGGTGTGTTGGTGGCGCTCAATCAGCGCGTGCATGCGGCACGTGATGTCCAGAAGGGGCACACCTACGCGGTAGAGGCATTTGTTTCGCCGGACAGTGGTCCGGTGGGTTTTGTACTCGACACGCAGGTGCAGTTTTCGCGCGCGACCCGGCGCCCGGCTTCGACCGATGTGCTGCCGATGCCGCAGGCGGGTCAATGGCCGTGGGTGGAGGTGCTGGCGAGCTATGCGCAGCCGGATGCACGACTGGTCGATACGCTGGTCGCAGCCGGTGTGAAGGGGCTCGTGATTGCGGCCACCGGCGCGGGCTCCATCCACACGAATCTCGAGGCGGCACTGGAGCGCGCCAGCCAGCAAGGCGTGTTTGTGCTGCGTTCGACACGTACTGGCGCGGGCGTCGTGCCGACGCAACCCACCGCGCAGGGCTGGGCCTCGACGGGCACGCTCAATCCGTATAAGGCGCGTGTGCTGCTGATGCTCCTCCTCGCGGCCGGGCGTGCTCAGGCAGAAACTGCCTCCCTGCAGCAAGTCATTGATCGGTATTGAAAAAATCGCCAAAGCCTGAGTATAATGGCAGGCTAACCAACCTTGCTGCACCGGAGTGTGACGCCCGGGCGGCTTAATCCACAAGGAGCGTCAATGCGTCATTACGAAATCGTATTCATCGTCCATCCGGACCAGAGCGAGCAAGTGCCTGCAATGATCGAGCGCTATAAGAGCACGGTCACAAGCCAAGGCGGTCAAGTGCATCGCGTCGAGGACTGGGGCCGTCGTCAACTGGCCTACATGATCCAGAAGCTGGCCAAGGCTCACTACGTGTGCATGAACATCGAATGTGGCAAGGAAACCCTGGCCGAGCTCGAGCACGCGTTCAAGTTCAACGACGCTGTGCTGCGTCACCTCATCGTTCAGACCAAGAAGGCTGAAACGGCTCCGTCGCCGATGATGAAGGAAGTTGCACGCGAAGAGGCCAAGAAGGCCGCCGCTCAAACCGAACAGGCCGCCTAATGCCGCGCGGTGCGGCGCAAGTTTAACTACGCACCGCGAGCATGAACGGAAACCCTGGGGAAAGCGCCATCAACCGCCTGCAGCTCGTCGCCACACTGGTCGAGCGCGAGGTGATGCGATACACCCCAGCCGGCGTGCCCATCGTCAATTGTCTGCTGACCTACAGTGGGCAGGCGATGGAAGCGCAGACGGCGCGACAGGTCGAGTTTTCGATCGAAGCGCTGGGCGCCGGCAAGATGGCCTCCGTTCTGGACCGCATCGCACCGGGCACCGTCCTGGATTGCGTCGGATTCCTGGCTCGCAAGCACCGCAGCAGCAAGACATTGGTCTTTCACATCTCCGGATGTAACGTATTCGTAAAGGATTGAATCATGGCATTCATGAACAAGAAGCAGCGCGACGCGAAGAACAAGAAGCGCTTCACGCAGCAAAACCCGCTGTTCAAGCGCAAGAAGTTCTGCCGCTTCACCGTGGCAGGCGTTGAGCAAATCGACTACAAGGATGTCGATCTGCTCAAGGACTTCATCGGCGAAAACGGCAAGATCACTCCGGCCCGCCTGACCGGTACGCGCGCGATCTATCAGCGCCAGCTCGATACGGCCATCAAGCGTGCGCGTTTCCTCGCGCTGATGCCGTACACCGATCAGCACAAGAAGTAATCGGCGCGGATAAGGAGAACAAACGATGCAAGTCATTCTGCTGGAAAAAGTCATCAATCTGGGTAACCTGGGCGACGTGGTGCGTGTGAAGGACGGTTACGCCCGTAACTTCCTGATCCCGCAAAAGCAAGCACGCCGTGCTACGGCTTCGGCAATCAAAGAATTCGAAGCACGCCGCGCTGAGCTGGAAAAGCTGGCCGCTGAGAAGCTGGCTGCTGCACAAGCCGAAGGCGAGAAGCTGAACGGCCTGACGCTGCAACTGTCGCAAAAGGCGGGTGTGGACGGTCGCCTGTTCGGCTCCGTTACCAACCACGACATCGCTGACGCACTGGTTGCACAAGGCTTCAAGGTCGAGAAGGCGCAAGTGCGTCTGCCGAACGGCCCGCTGAAGACCACGGGCGATCACCCGGTCGTCGTGTCGCTGCACACCGATGTGGCAGTCGACGTGAACGTGTCGGTGCAAGGCGAGACCGTCTAAGCACGTACGCTACACCTCGCGGCGCCCGGGTGACCGGCTGGCGCGAGTCAAGAAGGCAGGGACGAAAGTCTCTGCCTTTTTTTGTTGTCTTTTGTGTCAGGGGTTCAGATTGAAGACCGAGCAGCGCCGCTATAATCCCGCCATGAACGCGCCCTCCGATCCCCAGCTCGATTCCCTCAAGGTGCCCCCACATTCCATCGAGGCCGAACAATCGGTGCTCGGCGGGCTGCTGCTGGACAACGCTGCCTGGGATCGTATTGCCGACTTCATCAACGAAGGCGATTTTTATCGCTACGACCACCGGCTGATTTTCCATCACATCGGCAAGTTGATCTCACAGGCCAAGCCGGCTGACGTGATCACCGTGTATGAGCAATTGCAGGTCGTCGGCAAGGCGGAAGAGGTGGGTGGCCTGGCCTACCTGAACGCGCTGGCGCAGAACACGCCGAGCGCGGCCAACATCCGACGCTATGCCGAGATCGTTCGTGACCGTGGTGTGCTGCGCCAACTGGTGACGATTGCCGACGAAATCTCTGCCGGCGCCTTCAACCCGCAGGGCCGCGATGTGCGCCAACTGTTGGATGAAGCCGAATCCAAGGTGTTCGCGATCGCCGAAGAGGGCGCGCGCGGGCAGAAGGGCTTCCTTGAAATCCAACCGCTGCTGACGCAGGTGGTCGAGCGGATCGACGAGCTGTATCACCGCGACAACCAGAGCGACATCACGGGCGTGCCGACGGGTTTCGTCGACCTTGACCGCATGACCAGCGGTATGCAGGGCGGGGATCTGATCATCGTGGCCGGCCGTCCGTCGATGGGTAAGACGGCGTTCTCGCTCAACATCGGTGAACACGTGGCCGTGGAGCAGGGGCTGCCAGTAGCAGTGTTCTCGATGGAAATGGCGGGCACGCAGCTCGCCATGCGTATGCTGGGTTCGGTCGGTCGGCTGGATCAGCACCGACTGCGTACGGGGCGTCTGCTCGATGAGGATTGGCCGCGCCTGACGCACGCCATCCAGAAGATGAATGATGCACAGCTCTTCATCGACGAAACACCCGCGCTGAACCCCATGGAATTGCGTGCACGCTCGCGCCGTCTGGCGCGGCAGTGCGGGCAGCTCGGCCTGATCGTCATCGATTACTTGCAACTGATGTCAGGCTCAGGCAACGGGGAGAACCGTGCGACCGAAATCTCGGAAATCTCTCGTTCGCTCAAAGGGCTGGCGAAGGAACTCAACTGCCCGGTGATCGCACTGTCGCAGTTGAACCGAAGCCTGGAACAGCGCCCGAACAAGCGCCCCGTGATGTCGGACTTGCGCGAGTCCGGCGCTATCGAACAGGATGCCGACGTGATCCTGTTCATCTATCGCGATCAAGTCTATAACCCGGATTCACCAGACAAGGGTACGGCCGAAATCATCATCGGTAAGCAGCGTAACGGGCCGATTGGTACGGTTCGACTCACGTTCCTGGGTGAATACACGAAGTTCGATAACTTCACCGGTGGCAATGCTTTCTTCGACAACGATACGTAATCTGTTTTTCTTGTCGGTCTGCCACAACGTGCCACGCATGATGGGCGCTCGGTTCCGGTAAAATATTGCGTTTTGATGACAGCGCCCGCGGTGATCCCGTCCGGCGCTGTTTTTACGACGTCTGCAATCCTCCGTTTTCAAGGATCATCATGTTCGGTCGCTTCATGCCCACCGAAGGCAAGTTTTTCGAATACTTCAACCAGCACGCCGAGTGCGCCGTCAAGGCGGCCCATGCGCTCAAGGAGCTGGTCAATGACTTGCCCAATGCCGAAATGCATGCGCGCAACGTGCAGAACTTCGAGAAGAAGGCGGACCGCATCACGCATGACACGATCGAGCTGCTGCACAAGACCTTCATCACGCCGCTGGATCGCGACGAGATCCACAAGCTGATCACGACGATGGACGACATCCTCGACCTGATGGAGGATGTGTCGCTCACGATCTCGCTGTATGACGTGACCAACGTCACCGATGAATCGCGCCAGCTCGCTAACATTTGCGTGGCCTGCTGCGAGGAAGTCCGCAAGGCTGTGGCGCTGCTCAGCGACATGAACAATGGCCGCCAGATCCTGACCATCGCGCAGGAAATCGACCGCCTCGAATCGGAAGCCGACCGCGTGATGCGTGCCGCCATGGCCAAACTGTTCCGCACTGAGAACGACATCAAGCTGTTGATCAAGCTCAAGGCCATCTACGAGCAACTGGAGAGCGTTACGGACCGTTGCGAGGATGTCGCCAACATCATCGAAGGCATCGTGCTCGAAAACGCCTGACGAGACGACGCCTCATGCATACGCTTCAGATCAGTCTTTGGGTGGTCGTCCTGCTGGTGGGATTGGCCATCGTGTTCGACTTCATGAACGGCTTTCACGATGCGGCCAACTCCATCGCTACGGTGGTGTCGACTGGCGTGCTCAAACCGCAGCAGGCAGTGGCGATGGCCGCCGCCTGCAACGTGATCGCCATTTTCATCTTCCATCTCAAGGTGGCAACCACGGTGGGTCGGGACACGATCGATCCGTCGATTGTCGACCACTACGTCATCTTCGGGGCGCTGGTGGGCGCCATCGCGTGGAACATCATCACGTGGTACTACGGCATTCCGTCTAGCTCATCGCACGCGTTGATCGGCGGTTTGATCGGCGCGGCGGTGGCCAAGTCCGGCACAGGCTCGCTGGTGGCGAGCGGTCTGCTCAAGACTGTTGCCTTCATCCTGATTTCGCCGCTGCTGGGCTTTATTCTCGGGTCGATCCTGATGGTGGCGGTGTCGTGGTTGTTCTTCCGAACGCCGCCATCCAAGGTGGACCGGTGGTTCCGGCGGCTGCAACTGCTGTCGGCGTCGCTCTATAGCCTGGGCCATGGCGGCAACGACGCGCAGAAGACCATCGGCATCATCTGGATGCTGCTGATCGCGGGTGGTTATGCGTCGGCCACGGCTGCAGAGCCGCCGGTGTGGGTCATCGTCTGCTGCTATGTGGCGATCGGCATGGGCACGCTGATGGGCGGCTGGCGCATCGTACGCACCATGGGGCAGAAGATCACCAAGCTCAAGCCGGTGGGCGGTTTCTGCGCAGAAACTGGTGGTGCGCTGACGCTGTTCCTCGCGTCGGCCCTGGGGGTGCCTGTGTCGACCACGCACACGATCACCGGCGCCATCGTCGGTGTAGGCTCGGCGCAGAAGGCATCGGCCGTACGCTGGGGTGTCGCCGGCAATATCGTCTGGGCGTGGGTTTTGACGATTCCCGCTTCCGCGTTCATGGCGGCGATTGCTTGGTGGATCGGCCGGCACGTGCTGTAAATCGATTGCCAACGCGTAAAGCGAAACGCCCACCAAATTGGTGGGCGTTTTGTTTTGGACGTGCCGGCGCGCTATTGCGTGGCGAAGCGGGCGATGGGATCGTCGTCCACAGGTACGGTGTTGGACGGTGTGCTGCGTGCGCGGGCGAGGGCGCCCAGCGGGTCGTCGTCGATCATCCGTGCTGGTGTCGCAGGCGCTGCCGGGATCGGCGTGACTGCAGGCGCAGGGGCATCCGGCAGATTGCCGACCGCCACCACACGGCGTGCACCCATGTAGCGGCTCGCCCAGTAGGACTTGGTCATGTCCTCCAGACGCACCGTGCCGCCGGTAGCCGGTGCATGCACAAACCGATTCTGGCCAACGTAGATGCCGACGTGCGAGTTCGGCTGGCCCGTGGTGTTGAAGAAAACGAGGTCGCCCGACGCCACGTCGCGGCGTTCCAGCGAGGTACCGCGACGGCCCATCTCAGCAGCGGTACGGGGCAGATTGACCGAGGCGGCGCGCTGCACGACGTAGCGGACGAGTCCGCTGCAATCAAAGCCGGTGTCAGGCGTATTGCCGCCGTAGCGGTAAGGCGTACCGACCAGCGCCATCGCTTCAATGGAGATCTCCTCCAGCCCCGCGCTCGGATCGTTGACCGTGGCGCCGCGTGTGCGCAGTCCGGTGGTATCGCGCGAGGCGGTGGAGCGGGTAGGCGTCGATGAACAGGCGGACAGCAGGCATGCCAGCGCCAGCAGGGCAGCGCCTGCCAGTCGGGTGTTGCCATGAGGAGAACTGTGCCGCGTCAGCATGCGCCATCATGAAAGTCCGGATAGCTCGCATGCTATGCGCTAGGCACCCGAAATGCCAAATTCGGGCCGACACAGGCCAAGCGGCGTGTTGGTGGGGCGCAACGCCAAGCGGGGTGCGGATCTGCGGAATTTCCTCCCATGGCGTCGCGGTTTGCGGGCAGGTGTTACCAGCGCAACTGCACGTTACGCGTACTGCCGGTCTGCACCGTGACGCGCTTGGTGGTGCCCTGGTAGCTGGCGATGACGTTATAGCTGGCGGGCGGTGCCTTGATCAGGCAGCGCGGGCCATCGGCGCGGAAGCTTGCGACTTCCTTCCCGTGTCGGGTGATTTGAACGTGAACGTCGGCGAGGTATTCGCCGCTCGGCCCCTGCGTAAACAACAGAGACAAGTTGTAGTTGCTCGCTTCGGCGTTCAAGGCCTGTTGTTCATCCTGGGCAACGCCACCACAGACGTAGCTGATCTGACCGGCGGTCTGCGGCGTGAGGTTCTTGCCCTGCGCGGTGGACGCGCTGGCAGACAACAGCATTGCCAGCGCGACCCAGGGTAGTGCCGAGCGCGTGCGGAACTGCGGATTTCGCTGCATGAACATCGTTGAGCCTCCTGTAGGTGAATGAACGGCAAGGACTATGCAGCAAGAAAAAGGCCGCGCAATTGCACGGCCTTGTGGCACAACAGTTGGCGACGGGCGAACCCGTCGCTGTATGGCGGTTACAGCACGTCCGACGCGTGATCTGCGAGTCGCGAACGCTCACCGCGCGCCAGCGTAATGTGACCGCTGTGGCTCCAGCCCTTGAAGCGATCCACCACGTAGGTCAGACCGGACGAACCTTCCGTCAGGTACGGCGTGTCGATCTGCGCGATGTTCCCCAGGCAGATGATCTTGGTGCCCGGACCCGCGCGCGTAACCAACGTCTTCATCTGCTTGGGCGTCAGGTTCTGTGCCTCGTCGATGATGAGGAACTTGTTGACGAAGGTGCGGCCACGCATGAAGTTCATGCTCTTGACCTTGATGCGCGAGCGGATCAGCTCTTGCGTGGCAGCGCGGCCCCATTCACCAGCGTTGTCGTCGGACTTCTGCAGGACTTCGAGGTTGTCATCGAAGGCGCCCATCCACGGCTGCATCTTCTCTTCTTCCGTGCCAGGCAGGAAGCCGATGTCTTCACCCACAGGCACCGTGGCGCGCGTGATGATGATCTCGTTGTAGAGCTTCTGGTCCAGCACCTGCTCAAGGCCCGCCGCCAGCGCCAGCAGCGTCTTGCCCGTGCCGGCCGAGCCCAGCAGCGTGACGAAATCCACCTCAGGGTGCATCAACAGGTTCAGCGCGAAGTTCTGCTCGCGGTTGCGCGCGGTCACGCCCCAGACGTTGTTCTTCTGATGCGTGTAGTCCTTGAGCGTTTGCAGCACGGCGGTCTTGCCGTTCAGCTCCTTGACCTGCGCGTACAGCGGCAGGCTGCCGTCATTCGGCTCCAAGAAGACGAACTGGTTGACCAGGAACGACGGCACCAGCGGGCCTGATAGGCGATAGAACGTCGTACCCGTCTTCGGGTCCTGCCAGCTCTCGATGTTCTTGCCGTGCTTCTGCCAGAAATCGGCGGGCAGGGCCATCACACCGCTGTAGAGCAGGTCGGTGTCTTCCAGCACGCGGTCGTTGAAGTAATCCTCGGCCGGCAGGCCGAGTGCGCGCGCCTTGATCCGCATGTTGATGTCTTTGGACACCAGCACGACGTTGCGATCCGGGCGCTGCTGCTGCAGCGCGGCCACCACGCCCAGGATCTGATTGTCGGCTTTGCCCTGCGGCAGGCCGTCGGGCAGCTTGATGTCATTCAGGCGCGTCTGGAAGAACAGACGGCCTTGCGCATCGCGGTTCCCCAGTTTTTCGAGCGGCAGCCCTTCGTCCATCACGCCGTCGGTGCCGGCAACCAGCTGGTCAAGCGTGCGGCTGACCGTGCGGGCATTGCGCGCGACTTCGCTCATGCCCTTCTTGTGGTTGTCCAATTCCTCCAACGTCATCATCGGCAGATAGACGTCGTGTTCCTCAAAGCGGAAGAGCGACGACGGATCGTGCATCAGCACGTTGGTATCGAGCACAAACAGTTTGGTCGGACCTTCATCGCGACGGGTTCGGCGGCGGGCAGCGGTTTCGGTTGACCTGTCGGTGGCGGGCACTTTGTCGACGGTCTTGGTGGCGACGGTCGGGCGCTGGCGGGCGTCTTCCTTGGCCATCGGCGAAGCTTCGCCTGAACGGGCACGGGCCGTGCTGCCGGTCGCACGTTTCGGTTGTGCACGGCCGGTTTCGGACAGCGCCTCGCGCTCGAGCGCGGGCACCGGTTTTCGAGGTTCCTGACCCGCCTTGGGCTTTCCGGCTTTGCCGAAAGGCTTGAATTCAGCCGGGTCTAGCAATTGGGCTGGCTGGGTGGGCATGGTCGGCAGCGGCATGCTTAGATTACCTCTCTGGAGGGAACAACGACGAAACACCGCGCCCGCTCATGGCGGGGCGATGCTGGTGGAAAACATGTGGGAACGGGCCGCCGCGGCGCTCATCGGTGCGCATGAACGACAGCCACAAAAAAGCCGCCATGACCTGCGAGAGGTGGGGCGGCCTAGGTGGGTACCACGAGCGCCACAGCAAGTTGCACGATTCGGACGTTCTGCCCAGCCTTGCTGCTGGGGAAAACGCCGATGCGGTATCAGGCCAACTTGGCCGCCGGTACCGTCGTGGGCAATCGGAATGGCATCCGGATTTCGTACTCATCGGTTCCGACTGTATCGGAAGCGTTTGTGATTTGCAATCTGTCACATGTGACGTGTGGTGTCGCGTTGCGGCCACGCGAAACTGGCACAAAAGCAAGCGCCGTTGTGCCCCGCGCGGCGCTTTGGTGACTCATGGGTGACAAGCGCGATTACAGCGCGCGCACTGCCGCTAGAACATCATCCACATGGTTGGGCACCTTCACGCCACGCCATTCTTTGCGCAACACGCCTTTGGCATCGATCAGGAAGGTGCTGCGCTCGATGCCGCGCACATCCTTGCCGTACATCTTCTTCATCTTGATGGTGTCGAAGAGATTGCAGACGGCTTCGTCGGTGTCGGAGATCAGCTCGAACGGCATCTCCAGCTTGGCCTTGAAGTTCTCGTGCGACTTCAGGCTGTCACGCGAGATGCCGAACACGACGGCGCCGGCCGCTTCAAAGGCGTCGTACTGGTCACGGAAATTCATTGCCTCGGTGGTGCAGCCGGGCGTGTTGTCCTTCGGATAGAAATACAGCACGACGATCTTGCCATGCTGCGATGCCGGCGAGAACGTGACGCCGCTGGTGGCCGGCGCGGAGAAATCGGGAAGAGGCTTGTCGAGAGAGACGGGCATGGTGTGTTCCGGAAAACCACGGGGGAGAGACGGGAAACTCGTGGACGGGCAACGCTGAAACACGGCGCCCGCCGCTGAACCAGAGCCCAGAGGAATCAGGCCGGCTGAACGATCAGGCTGCCGCTGCGGCCGGCAACTTCGCCCCACGTGACGGGCTGCACGGGCAGGGTGCTGCGATCGAGCGTCGCGTAGTAGTCGCCCATCGATGCCAGTCGATGGCCTTGCGCACGCCAGCCTTGCAGCAACTCGCGGAAGATCGGGGCGAGTTTCTGCCCTTCAAGCTCCGCATGCAAGGTAAACACTTGGTCGCGATCGGATTCGGTCATCTTCAGGATGTGCCGGGCGACGGTTTCCGTCGTCAGGTCATCCACACCGATGAGTTCATCCAGCGTCGGCAGCGTGGTCGGCAATTGGACGTGGTTCAGTGCCTGACCGTCAACGCTTGGGATGTACGGATGCGTGCCGCGGCCGTCTGAAGCGTAGGCCATGCTCCAGGCGTCGATCTGGCGGAAGGCGTGGTCGTTCATCTGCCAACCCGCGGCGCCGTGTGTGACCGGTGCATGACCGAAGATCTCGGCAAAGCGCTTGTGTGAGGCGCCCATCTGGCGGGCCGTCCAGGCGGCATCGCGCTCGCGGACGTTGTCTTGCCAGAGCACGTGGTCCCACGTGTGGATGCCGGTCTCGAAACCTGCCTCGGCAATCGCGCGCATTTCTGCGGTGGCCTTGCGGCCGATGTCGGGGCCGGGCAGCAGCACGCCGTACATCAGCGTGCGCAAGCCGTAGTGCTCGACCACGGACGTGCGGGAAACCTTTTTCAGGAAGCCGGGGCGGAATGCCCGGCGCAGCGCCCAGCCGGTGTGATCCGGGCCGAGGCTGAAGAGGAAGGTCGCGCCTGCCTCGTGCTCACGCAACATGCGCGAGAGATTGGGCACGCCTTCGCGGGTGCCGCGCAGGGTGTCGACGTCGATCTTGAGGACGATGAGGGCCATGAACCTGCGCGGGTGGTGCTTTGCTGTTGCTTACTTGTTGCCGTTGCCTTCTTCGACCAGGCTGCGGGCGTCGGCCACGTGCATGCGATACGCTTCGAAGATGTTCGCCAGCGCGTCCTGCATCGTGGTGGTCGGCTTCCAGCCGAGTTCGTCCATGGTGTTGGCGATCTTTGGCACGCGGTTCTGCACGTCCTGGTAGCCGTTGCCGTAGTAGGCGCCGGAGGTCGTTTCCACCAGTTGGACTTGCTTGGCGGTGTCCTTGTACTCGTCGATCTTGGCGGCTTGCTCCAACATCATGTTGGCCAGCTCGCGTACCGAGTAGTTGTTCGACGGGTTGCCGATGTTGTAGATCTTGCCCGAGGCCACGCCATCCTTGTTGGCGATGATGCGCACCAGCGCGTCAATGCCGTCATCGATATACGTGAAGGCGCGCTTTTGGCTGCCGCCGTCGACGAGCTTGATGTTCTCGCCGCGCACGATGTGGCCGAGGAACTGCGTCACAACGCGCGACGAACCTTCCTTCGGGGTGTAGATCGAGTCCAGGCCCGGACCGATCCAGTTGAACGGGCGGAACAGCGTGAAGTTCAGACCTTCCATGCCGTAACCCCAGATTACGCGGTCCATCAGCTGCTTGGAGCACGCGTAAATCCAGCGCGGCTTGTTGATCGGGCCGTAGACGAGCGACGAGGCTTCCGGATCGAATTCCGAATCGGTGCACATGCCGTAGACCTCGGAGGTCGACGGGAAGACCAGGTGCTTCTTGTACTTGGCGGCCGAACGCACGATCGGCAGGTTGGCTTCAAAGTCCAGCTCGAACACGCGCAGCGGGTCTTTGACGTACGTCGACGGCGTGGCGATGGCCACCAGCGGCAGGATCACGTCGCATTTCTTCACGTGATACTCGACCCACTCCTTGTTGATGGTGATGTCGCCCTCGAAGAAGTGCATGCGCGGGTGGTTGACCAGGTCGCCCAGACGCTCGGTCTGCATGTCCATGCCATAGACCTCCCAGTCGGTGGTCTCCAGGATGCGCTTGGACAGGTGGTGGCCGATGAAGCCGTTGACGCCGAGGATCAGTACTTTTTTCATGAAGGCAAACTCAAGATCAGGAGATGGCAAGCTGGCTGGCGAGCTGCTGCACGGTCACGACGGACGTGCCGCCGGCAGCATTGGGATCGACGCGCCAGAGCTCGTGGATGGCGATGGCTCCCCCATCGCCGCACACGCCGAACGTCGCATTATCCACGACGTGCAAGCCCGGGGGCAAATTCGTGAAGGTTTGGTGCGCCAGACGGGCGCGCGCGACGATATAGCGCTCGCTGCCGGCATCGGTAAATGCACCAGGGTAGGGCGGTGCGACGGCACGGATCAGGTTGTAGACCTGCTGGGCAGGTTTTGACCAGTCGATACGGCCGTCTTCGGGCTTGCGGCCGCCGAAATAGCTGCCGTTGGCGAGCACGTTCGGGTGCTGCGGAATCTGTCCGGCAATCATCGCGGGCAGTGCACGCCACAAGGTTTGTTCAGCGGCCACGGTGGCCTTCTCGAACACTTCGTGTGACGTATCGTCCGGCAGGATCGGCACGATGGTCTGGTCGACGATGTAGCCGGCATCCGGCTTCTCGACCATCTCGTGCAGGGTGGCGCCGGTTTCGGTCTCGCCGTGCAGGACGGCCCAGTTGATGGGCACGCGGCCACGGTACTTCGGCAGGAGCGACCCATGCATGTTGAACGCGCCAAACTTGGCGAGGTTCAACAGCGACATCGGGATCATGTGCCGGTAGTAGAACGAAAAGATGAAGTCCGGCGCGATGGCGGCGATGCGGGCGCGCAGGTCTTCACCGTTCGCGTTTTCTGGCGTGATGAAGGGGAGTCCCAGTTCCTGTGCTGTGGCGCGCACGCTGCCAAACCAGATGTTCTCGGCGGCGTTGTCCTCATGCGTGACGACGAGCTCGACCTGGATGCCGCGCGCCGCCAGCACGCGCAGGCAGCGTACGCCGACGTTGTGATACGCG
The DNA here is from genome assembly GCF_000442475.1 of Ralstonia sp. AU12-08. Lineage (NCBI taxonomy): Bacteria > Pseudomonadati > Pseudomonadota > Betaproteobacteria > Burkholderiales > Burkholderiaceae > Ralstonia > Ralstonia sp. AU12-08. Next base: position 58,361 of record NZ_ASZV01000015.1, read on the forward strand.
AAGACAACCGCACGGCGCGTCATGCAACACCCCGCTGCGAATTGTTCTTCAGGTCAGCCGGGCCGGCTTCGTGCAGGTGGGGCGTGTCTTCCAGCACGCCCTGCACCAGATAGCGCGGGCGCTCACGCACCTGCTGATAGATGCGGCCGATGTACTCGCCCAACAGGCCGATGCCGAACAGCAGCACACCCATCAGGAAGAACGTGATGGCGAACAGCGTGAATACGCCCTGGACTTCCGCGCCCAGCACGAAGCGGCGCACCACCAGCAGGATGAACAGGATGGCCGAGGCCAGCGACAGCAGCATGCCGATCGCCGAGAACCATTGCAGCGGCACCACCGAGAAGCCGGTCACCAAGTCGAAATTCAGGCGCACCAGCTTGTACAGCGAGTACTTCGACTCGCCTGCAAAGCGCTCTTCGTGATCGACTTCGATTTCGGTCGGGTTCTTGCTGAACGTGTACGCCAGTGCCGGGATGAAGGTGTTGACTTCGCGGCAGCGGTTGATGGTGTCGACGATGGTCCGGTTGTAGGCGCGCAGCATGCAGCCCTGGTCGGTCATCTTGATGTGCGTGATGCGCTCGCGCAGCGAGTTCATGGCGCGAGACGCGGTCCGGCGGAACCAGCTGTCCTGGCGGACACGGCGGATGGTGCCGACGTAGTCGTAGCCTTCATCGAGCTTGGCGACCAAGCGGCCGATTTCTTCGGGCGGGTTCTGCAGGTCGGCGTCGAGCGTAACCACGCGCTCACCGCGTGCGTGCTCGAAGCCAGCGAGGATGGCCATGTGCTGGCCGTAGTTGCCGTTGAACAGCACGACGCGCGTGCTGTCCGGGCGTGCGCGGAACTGCTCGGCCAGCATGGCGGCGGAGCGGTCGCGGCTGCCGTCGTTGACGAACACGACCTCGTACGAAATGCCGAGCGCATCGAGTGCGGGATACAGGCGCGCAAACAGCGCGGCGAGCCCGTCTTCTTCGTTGTAGACAGGAATGACGACCGAGAGAGCGGGTGTCTTCATTATTGGCTTATTGGTACTGGGCGCAAAGTTGGCGGACCGCGCTGACCACGCGATCCACGTCAGAATCTTCCATGCCGGCGAACATCGGCAGCGTGACGATAGCGCGGCCGATGCGTTCTGCCACTGGGAACATACCCGGCTTCCAGCCAAGTTCGCGATAGAGCTTGAACAGATGGATGGGCGGATAGTGCACGCCCGCGCCGATGCCCAGCGCCTTCAGGCCGGCCATGAACTCGGCGCGGTCCACCTTCAGGCGATCCAGTGGCAGCACGATCTGGAACATGTGCCAGTTGGTGGTCGTGAAATCTTCCACCGGCAGCTCGACGCCGAACGACTCGACGTCGGCCGCGCGCATGGCGGCAAAGTAGCGGCGCGCGAGTGCGGCGCGGCGTGCGGTCACGGCTTCAAGCTGCGCGAACTGGCCCAGGCCGATGGCCGCGTTCACGTCCGTCAGGTTGAACTTGCCGCCGACCAGGTCGACTTCCATGCCGTCGAAGCCGGTGCGCACGACGCCTTGCAGGCGGTACTTCTCTGCCAGCACGGCTTCTTCGGGCGTGTTCAGCACGAGCGCGCCGCCTTCGATGGTGGTGATGTTCTTGTTGGCCTGGAAGCTGAAGCTGACCAGGTCGCCAATCTCACCGATGCGCTTGTCGCCCCAGCGCGAGCCGATGGCCTGCGCGGCGTCTTCCACCAGGCGCAGCTTGTGGCGGCGGGCGATGTCGTACAGGCGGTCCATGTCGACGGGCAGGCCGGACAGGTAGACCGGGATGATCGCTTTCGTGCGCGGCGTGATGGCGGCCTCGACCTTGTCCAGATCGATGTTGCGCGTGACCGGGTCAATATCGACGAAGACCGGCTTGGCGCCAACCGTCAGCACCACGTTGGACGTGGCCACCCACGAGATCGGCGTGGTGATGACCTCATCGCCGGGGCCGATGCCCGCGATGCGCAGCGCGACTTCCATCGTGGCCGTACCGTTGGCGAACGTGCGCACGATGCGCCCGCCGAAGTATTCCGACAGCGCGGCTTCGAACGCCGCGACCTTCGGGCCCGAGGTGATCCAGCCAGAGCGCAGCACATCGGCCACCGCGGCGATGGTCGCCTCGTCAATGGTCGGGCGCACGAAAGGCAGGAACGGTTGTTCAGCAGTGGCGTTGGTTTGCGTCATTGTGGCAAATGCGGACGTAAATAGGATGAGGAGGCCAAGCCGCTTATGAGCGGGCCAGTACGAGCACACCGACGAGGATGATGGCGATGCCGACCAGTCGCTGGATCGACAACACTTCGCCAAACAGATACCACGCCAGGAAGGCATTGACCACGTAGCCCAGCGAGAGCATTGGATACGCAATGGTCACATCCACGCGCGACAGGCCGAGGATCCACACCACCACGGAAATCACGTAGCACGACAGGCCGCCGATGATGGGCAACTGCGTTGCAAGCTTGATGCCGATCGGCACGATGTTTTCGGCCGAGAACGCAAAGCGGCCAATGTTGTTGACGCCTGCCTTGAGCAGTAGCTGGGCGCAGGCATTGAGCATGACGCCTGTCAGGATCAGCCCGAAAGTGACCAGATTCATGTGTTGTTTTGATGTTTTACCAACTGCGGCGGCTTCCCCGCGACTCTACCGCCGGGGCGCATGTTACGACAATTCCGCTTGCACGCCCCTTTCGGCGGGGCCGAATGATGACAAGCGGGTGGCACCTAGTTGCGCCGCACGATCACGCGGCGGGCATCTCGGGCGATCACAATCATCGGTACGCCCTGGGCTGCCAGCCGGTCATACGTACCCGGCCCCATCATGGCGACGGCCTGGCCGCCTTCCTTCCAGTGGGTCACGAAGGCCTCGGTGGTCGGAATCCACTTGGTGGGCTCTTGCTCGATGCCGAAGGCCAGTTCATCGGGCTGCTGCACCATCGTGGTTGGCGTGCCGAGGTAAAACGGCATTGTATGGTCCAGTCGCTCCACCGCATAGAACGGTACGCCGGGCTTCAGCCACGGTTTGACGGCAGGTACGAGATCGATACCCGACATCGAACGCCCGAATGCCTCGTGGCCGAGCAGGGCGACCGTAAACGTCAGGAACCACGCACAGGCGAACGCGGTGAGACTTTCAAAGCGCCTGTCTGCAAAGCGCAGTGCCAGCCACGTAAAAACGGCGCCTGCAGCGAAGGCCACCGCCAGGAACATCCCAAAACGCGAAAACACGGCATTCGGGTACATGTCCGACGACATCGTCGCGACATAGCCGCTCGCCGCCAGACCGACCACAGCCAACGCCAGGAAGGCCTTGAGCTGCCAGCGCCAAGCGCGCTCGCTAGTCTTATCCAGCACCAGCGCAGCCAGAACCGCCAGCGCCGGGATGATCGGGAAGATATAGCCCGGCAGCTTCGAGTCGGAAATGCTGAAAAACGCGAAGATCAGGGTGGCCCACAAGCCCAGCATGAGCGTTGGCCGGAAGCCATTGGCGGCCGTTTCACTGCGAGCGAAGGAGAGGAGTGCCGCGCCCGGCAGTTGCGCCAGCCACGGCAGGAAGCCCGCCAGCAGCAGCGGCACGAAATACCAGAGCGGCGCGTTGCGGTTGTGCACGGTCGAGGTGAAGCGCTGGAAGTGCTCGTGCACGAAGAAGAACCACGCAAACTCCGGGTTGCGCGCAGAAATCAGCACGAACCACGGCGCACCCACCGCAAAGAAGACGATCAGCCCCGTCACCAGGTGCAGTCGTTTCCACAATGCCCAGTCACGCGCGACGAGTGTGTAGACCACCAGCACGAAGCCCGGCAGCACCACGCCGATCAGGCCCTTGCTCAGCACGGCCAGGGCCATCGATGCCCAACAGGCCCACATCCAGTTGCGCCGCTGGCTGCGCGTGGCATCCGGGTGCTGTGCCAGCAGCAGCGCTGCCAGCGCCATCGTCATGCAGCCGGCCACGCCCATATCGAGCGAATTGAAATGTGCGCCCACATTCCACATTGGTGCACTCACCAGGACCAGCCCGGTAATGACGGCGATTCGTTTGCCCCACCAGCGCGCTGCTGCCAGCATCGTGAAAACGAGGCCGGCGATGCCCGACAACGCCGTGAACAGCCGTGCCTGCCAGTCGCCAACGCCAAACAGCGTGTAGGCGAGCGCCGTGCCCCACATCTGCAGCGGTGGCTTCTCGAAATACTTCAGGGCGTTGTAGCGGATGGTCACCCAGTCGCCCGTGGTGAACATCTCGCGGGCGATCTCGGCGTAGCGGCCTTCGTCGGTGGGGATCAGGTGGCGGTAGCCCAGTGTGCCCAGCCAGACAGCCAGAAAGGCGGCGGCCAGCAGCCACAGGGAGGCATTGCGCCAGGGCAGGGCGGGCGCGTTGGCAGAGCGGTCGATCGGCATGCAGTCAGGCGCGTTCGATCAGCAATGCGGCCGCCGCTTTGCGGCCTTCCAGCATCAGGATGTTGTAGGTGCGGCCGGCGGCCTGCAGGTCCATTGCTTCCACGCCGATACGCTTCTCGGTGAGCGGCGCGGTCAGGCGCGGGTGCGGAAAGCGCAGTTTGTTACCGGTGCCGAATACGACCACCTCCGCACCCAGTTCCAGCAGGCGGGCGAAGTGCTCGGGCGTGAGGTCTTCAAAGCGCGCGACATCCCACGGTATGACCGCACCTTCGGGCATGACGAGCACCGAATGCTCGTAGCGCACCTTGTTGATTTCGATATAGCCGTCGCCATAGGCGGTGACGGTATTGAGAACGGCGGTCGGATCGGAGGAATGGAGCTTCAAGGCGGAATCCCATCAGGCGCATTGGCTGCGGCGCACACAGCAGCAGAGCGCTAGGTTTCAGACTGCCGGGGCGATCTCGCTGCGTTGCAAAAATGCCCGCCGAAGTCTGTCATAATGGGCTAAATTATATCTTTTTCTCTCCTTTGCCCGCCGCGCCCGACGCCACGAACGACCGGCGACGCCCGGCAAGGAAGAGCGCAGCGCTTGCCGCGCAAGTGGCGCCATCCTCGCCGCCTTGCTGCATTACAAAATCATCCGCAATCCAAGCCCGCTCGACATCGCCCGTGAAAACGATCCAGAAATCCGCCAAGCTTAATAACGTCTGCTACGACATTCGCGGCCCCGTGCTCGAGAAGGCCAAGCAGATGGAAGAGGACGGCCACAAGATCATCAAGCTGAACATCGGCAACCTGGCCCCGTTCGGCTTCGATGCCCCGGAAGAGATTCAGCTGGATATGATCCGCAACCTGCCGAACTCGGCCGGTTATTCGGATTCCAAGGGCATCTTCGCGGCGCGCAAGGCGGTGATGCACTACACGCAAGAGCAGGGCATCAAGAACGTCACGCTGGATGACATCTACCTGGGCAATGGCGCATCGGAGCTGATTTCGCTGGCGACCAACGCGCTGCTCGATCAGGGCGACGAGCTGCTCCTGCCGGCGCCCGACTACCCGCTGTGGACCGCGGTGACCAGCCTTTCGGGCGGCACGCCGGTGCATTACTACTGCGATGAGTCCAACGGCTGGATGCCGGACCTGGACGACATTCGCGCCAAGATCACGCCGAACACCAAGGGCATCGTCGTCATCAATCCGAACAACCCGACGGGCGCGTTGTATTCCGATGATCTGCTGCGCGGCATCATTGCGATTGCGCGCGAGCACGGCCTGGTGATCTTCGCCGACGAGGTGTACGACAAGGTCCTGTTCGACGACAACAAGCACACGGCTCTCGGCTCGCTGTCGGAGGATGTGCTGACCATCACGTTCAACAGCCTGTCGAAGAGCTATCGCTCGTGCGGTTACCGCGCCGGCTGGATGGTCGTGTCGGGCGACAAGCGCCCGGCCAAGGACTACATCGAAGGCCTGAACATGCTGTCGTCGATGCGCCTGTGCGCCAACGTGCCGGGGCAATGGGCGATCCAGACTGCGCTGGGCGGCTATCAGAGCATCAAGGACCTGGTGGCGCCGGGCGGCCGCATGCGTCGTCAGCGTGATCTGGCGCACGAGCTGATCACTGCGATCCCGGGTGTGACCTGCGTGAAGCCGAAGGCTGCGCTGTACATGTTCCCGCGCCTCGATCCGGCCGTGTACCCGATCGAAGACGATCAGCAATTCATCCGCCAGCTGCTGGAAGAAGAGCGTGTGCTGCTGGTGCAGGGCACGGGCTTCAACTGGCACTCGCCGGACCACTTCCGCATCGTCTTCCTGCCGCATGAAGACGATCTTCGTGAAGCGATTGGCCGAATTTCGCGCTTCCTGGAGCGGTACCGTCAGCGTCACGGTACTGGCATCCGGGCCGCCTGAGTCGGCAATTCGCTCGGTCATCCGTCAGACATGTTGTTCGCGGGGCAGACTGAAGTGTCTGCCCTGTCCGTTTTTTGCTTTCCGTTTTTACGATACGTCCCATGAATCCCATCAAGATCGGCCTGCTCGGGCTCGGTACCGTCGGTGGCGGTACCCTCAAGGTTCTGCAACGGAACCAGGAAGAAATCCGTCGTCGCGCCGGGCGCGGTATTGAAGTCGCCATGATTGCCGTACGCAATCTCGACAAGGCACGCGCCATCGTGCAGGAAGCCGGGGCGACCGTGCCCGTGGTGAACGATCCGTTTGCGATCGTGGATTCGCCCGAGATCGATATCGTCGTGGAGCTGATCGGCGGCTATGACCTGACGCGCGAACTGGTGCTGCGCGCCATCGCCAACGGCAAGCACGTCGTCACCGCTAACAAGGCGCTGCTGGCGGTGCACGGCAACGAGATCTTCAAGGCTGCCCAGGACAAGGGCGTGATGGTGGCGTTCGAGGCCGCGGTGGCCGGTGGCATCCCCATCATCAAGGCGCTGCGCGAGGGCCTGACGGCCAACCGCATCGAGTGGATCGCCGGCATCATCAACGGCACCACGAACTTCATCCTGTCCGAGATGCGCGACAAGGGGCTGGACTTCGACACCGTGTTGAAGGAAGCCCAGCGCCTGGGCTATGCCGAAGCCGATCCGACGTTCGACATCGAGGGCTTTGACGCCGCCCACAAGCTCACGCTCATGAGCGCGATCGCTTTTGGTGTGCCAGTGCAGTTCGAGCGTGCGTATGTCGAGGGCATCACCAAGCTGGAAGCCGTCGACATCCGCTACGCAGAAGAGCTCGGCTACCGCATCAAGCTGCTGGGCATCACGCGCCGTGCTGAAGCCGGGATCGAGCTGCGCGTGCACCCGACGCTGGTGCCGACCAAACGCCTGATCGCCAACGTGGAAGGTGCGATGAACGCCGTGGTCGTCAACGGCGACGCCGTGGGCCCGACGCTGTACTACGGCAAGGGCGCCGGTGCCGAGCCGACCGCCTCGGCCGTCGTCGCCGATCTGGTGGACGTGACCCGCCTGCACACGGCTGACCCGGAACACCGCGTGCCGCATCTGGCGTTTCAGCCCGACGCGCTGTCCGACACGCCGGTGCTGCCGATCGACGAAGTGCGTTCGAGCTACTACCTGCGCATCCGCGTGGCCGATCAGACGGGCGTGCTAGCCGACATCACGCAGATCCTGGCCAAAACCGGTATCTCGATCGACGCGATGCTGCAGAAGGAATCGCGCGAGGGCGAGCCGCAGCCGCAGACCGACATCATCATGCTGACGCACACGGCCGTTGAGAAACACGTGAACGGTGCCATTGCCGCCATCGAAGCGCTGCCGACCGTGCTGTCGAAGGTCAAGCGCATCCGCATGGAAGAGTTGAACTGAGGTCATGAGCATGCAATACCGATCGACCCGCGGCCACGCAGAGCCGCAGAGTTTTTCCCGCATCCTGCTGGGCGGCTTGGCGCCGGACGGCGGCCTGTACCTGCCCGAGCAGTACCCGCAAGTCAGCGTTGAAGAACTGACCCGCTGGCGCGATCTGCCATATGCCGACCTCGCGTTCGAGATCCTGCGCAAGTTCGCCACCGACATTCCGGAAGACGACCTGCGCGCGCTGACCCGCCGCACGTACACGGCCGAGGTCTACAGCAACGCGCGCGCCGGAGACAACACCGCCGACATCACGCCACTGCACAAGCTGGGCGATGAAGGTGGCACGTCGCTGTCGCTGCTGTGCCTGTCCAACGGCCCGACGCTGGCGTTCAAGGACATGGCGATGCAGCTGCTGGGCAACCTGTTCGAATACGCACTCGACCGCGAGCACGCCGAGTTGAACATCCTGGGCGCCACCTCCGGCGACACCGGCAGCGCCGCCGAATACGCCATGCGCGGCAAGCGCGGCGTGCGCGTGTTTATGCTGAGCCCGCACCGCAAGATGAGCGCGTTCCAGACCGCGCAGATGTTCAGCCTGCAAGACAAGAACATCTTCAACATCGCCATCGAAGGCGTGTTCGATGATGCGCAGGACATCGTCAAGGCCGTGTCGAACGACCACGAGTACAAGGCCCGCCAGAAGATCGGCACGGTCAACTCGATCAACTGGGCGCGCGTTGTGGCGCAGGTTGTCTACTACTTCAAGGGCTACCTGCTGGCCGCCCCGAAGATTGGCGACAAGGTCTCGTTCTGCGTGCCGTCGGGCAACTTCGGCAACGTCTGCGCGGGTCACATCGCGCGCATGATGGGTTTGCCGATCGACAAGCTGGTCGTTGCGACCAACGAGAACGACGTGCTCGACGAGTTCTTCCGCACCGGCACGTACCGCGTGCGTTCGGCCGCGCAGACGTACCACACGTCCAGCCCGAGCATGGACATCAGCAAGGCATCGAACTTCGAGCGCTTCGTGTTCGACCTGCTGGGCCGTGACCCGGCGCGCCTCGCGCAGCTGTTCCGCGACGTGGACGAGAAGGGCGGTTTCTCGATGACCGGCAAGCCGGAATTCGATCGCATCGCCGAGTTCGGTTTTCTCTCGGGCCGCAGCTCGCATGAGGACCGCGTCAACACGATCCGCGACGTATTTGCCACTTACGGCACGATGATCGACACCCACACCGCCGACGGCGTGAAGGTGGCGCGCGAAAACCTGACGCCGGGTGTGCCGATGGTGGTGCTGGAAACGGCGTTACCGGCCAAGTTTGGCGACACCATCCGCGAAGCGCTGGACCGTGAGCCGGAGCGCCCGGCCGGCTACGCTGACATTGAATCGCTGCCGCAGCGTTTCGAAGTCATGCCTGCGGATGCCGACCGCATCAAGGGCTACATCGCCCAGCACACGGGCCTGTAAGCCCATGGCAGCAGTGCCGGATGACGTAGCCGAGGCAGCGTTCGCTAGCTGCCTGCACGACATCCGCGCCTGCCGCGTGTGCAAGGGCGCGGTCGCGCACGAGCCGCGCCCCGTCGTCGTGGCGGATCGCCGCGCCCGCGTGCTGATCATCGGGCAGGCACCCGGGCGCATCGTCCACGAAACAGGCATCCCTTGGAACGACCGCTCGGGCGATCGCCTGCGCCAGTGGCTGCAAATCCCGTACGACGATTTCTACGCCGACAAGCGCATCGCCGTGGTGCCGATGGGGTTCTGCTTTCCCGGGACTGGCGCAAACGGCGACCTGCCGCCGCGCCCTGAATGTGCCCCCAAGTGGCATCGCCCTTTGCTGACGGCGATGCCCGAGGTAAAGCTCGCGCTACTGGTCGGGACCTACGCGCAGCGTTACTACCTCGACGTGCCGCGCGACTGGTCGCTCACCGACGTGGTCCGCAACGGGCCCGTGATGGACGGGGAAGGCCGCGTGTTGTTCCCGCTGCCACACCCGAGCCCGCGCAATCTCGCCTGGTTCAAGCACAACCCGTGGTTTGACGCGCACATCGTGCCGGCGCTGCGGGCCGCGTTGGCGGACGCATTCGCGTGATACGCCTGGGCTGATGCATGGCATCGATCTGGAACCGATACAATCGAAATCTCCTTTCCGATTTCGTTTTCCCATTCCCGCATGTCTGCCAACGATGCTCCCGCCGTCAAACCGTCCCTGCTGACGCTCGAAGCGGCGCTGTCGCAATTGCTCGCCGCTGCACGCGTTCTGCATGACACCGAAACCGTGCCGACGCTGCACGCCAACGGCCGTATCCTCGCGCAAGCCGTGCACAGCAGCCTGAACGTACCGCCGGCAGACAATACGTCGATGGACGGCTACGCCGTGCGCGCAGCCGATATCACTGCACCGGGCACGCGCCTGAAGGTGGCGCAGCGCATTCCTGCGGGTCACGTCGGCCAGCCGTTGAATGCGGGCGAAGCGGCGCGCATTTTCACTGGCGCGATGATTCCGCCGGGCGCTGATGCGGTCGTCATGCAGGAGCAATGCAAGGCCGATCCGGACACGGGCACCGTCACCATCGACCACGCGCCCGAATCGGGCGAATGGATCCGCCGAGCGGGCGAGGACATCGCCGATGGCGCTGAAATCCTGTCGCGCGGCACGCGTCTCGGTGCGCAGCAACTGGGCCTGGCCGCTTCGGTCGGCTGCGCTAACCTGCAGGTCGTGCGCCGCCCGCGTGTGGCCGTGTTCTTTACCGGCGATGAGCTGGCCATGCCCGGCGAGCCGCTCAAGCCCGGCGCCATCTACAACTCCAACCGCTTCACGCTGCGCGCGCTGCTCGAAAACCTCGGTTGCGACATCACCGATTTCGGCATCGTGCCCGATACGCTGCAGGCCACGCGCGAGACGCTGCGCGAAGCCGCTGAAGCGCACGACCTGATCATCACGTCGGGCGGCGTCTCGGTGGGCGAGGAAGACCACATCAAGCCCGCCGTGGAAGCTGAAGGGCGCCTGAACATGTGGCAGATCGCCATCAAGCCGGGCAAGCCGCTGGCCTTTGGCGAGGTGCGCCGGCCTGAAGGCATGGTGGGTGGGCCAACCGCGTTCTTCATTGGTTTGCCGGGCAATCCGGTATCGAGCTTCGTGACCTTCCTGCTGTTCGTGCGGCCGTTCATCCTGCGCCTGCAGGGTGTGGCCGACGTGGCGCCCAAACGCCTCCCGATGCGCGCCGACTTTGCGCTACCCAAGGGCGATCGCCGCAACGAGTTTCTGCGCGCGCGCATCAACGCCAACGGCGGGTTGGATCTGTTCCCGAACCAGAGCTCCGGCGTGCTGACCTCCACCGTGTGGGGCGATGGTCTGATCGACAACCCGCCCAACCAGCCGATCGCGCAGGGCGACGTTGTGAGTTTCCTGCCGTTCGCAGGTCTGGTGTAAGGAGCGATGGCCATGCAGATCGAGCTTCGTTTCTTTGCCAGCGTGCGTGAGCAACTGGGGACCTCGCATGAGGCGGCGACCGTGCCAGACACCTTGCGCACAGCGGGTGACGTGCGTCATTGGCTGATGGCGCGTGGCCCGGTATGGGCCGAGGTCTTGGCTGAAGGCCGTGCCCTGCGCATGGCGGTGGACCACCAGATCGTGCCTGCCGACACCGCGATTCACGAAGGCTGCGAAGTCGCATTCTTCCCGCCCGTCACCGGCGGCTGAGCGGAGGAGAACCACCATGACCGTCCGCGTGCAGGAAGCCGACTTCGACCTCGGCGCCGAAATTGCCGCACTCCGCGCCGGCCGCCCGAACATCGGCGCGGTGGCCAGCTTTATCGGTACCGTGCGCGACATCAACGACGGCACCGGTGTGTCGGAGATGGAGCTGGAGCACTATCCCGGCATGACCGAGAAGGCGCTCGCCAACATCGTGAGCGCAGCCATGCAGCGCTGGCAGCTGATCGACGCACTGGTCATCCACCGCGTTGGCAAACTCAGGCCGGAAGACCAGATCGTGCTGGTGGCGGTGGCCTCCAAGCATCGCGGTGAGTCCTTTGCCGCGTGCGAATTCATCATGGATTACCTCAAGAGCGAAGCGCCGTTCTGGAAGAAGGAACAGACGCCCGAGGGCGCGCGCTGGGTCGATGCCCGTGTGACGGACGACAAGGCGCTCGCCCGCTGGGGCGTCACCACCAGCAACGCGGCTGGTGCTTCCACTGCAGCCGGCATACCGGCGCAACCCAACGACTACGAATAACAAGGACGCGGCCGCATGAGCGGAATGGGCTTTCTGGCAGTGGGTGCGGGGGCTGCACTGGGGGCCTGGTTGCGCTGGGGGTTCGCCGTGTTGTGGAATGCGATCAATCCGGCCTTGCCGTACGGTACGCTGGCGGCCAATCTGGTGGGGGGCTACCTGATTGGCGTGGCGGTCGGTTTTTTCGATACGCATGCGGGGCTGCCGCCGGAGTGGCGCTTGCTGGTCATTACCGGGTTCCTGGGCGGCCTGACGACGTTCTCAACGTTTTCCAGCGAGGTCGTCGCCAACATCCTGGCTGGCGACTACACGGTGGGCACGCTGCACATCGTGGCGCATCTGGGCGGCTCGCTCTTCCTCACGATGCTGGGTCTCTGGACAGTGCGCACGTTCAGTTGATTACAAGGCTCGTTTGACGATCAGCTTGCGAATGAGAAGTTTGATTCACATACTGGTGGTGCCTGCGGTGGCGTAGGGACAGGCAGTATCGGAGGCTGCCGCGGGTTGTCTTGTGTTGTTCCATCCATAACAAGAAGGAGACGCAATGAAATCAACCCGAATCACGCGCCTGCGACGGCACGTCTCGGTCACCCACCTTGCGGCAGCCGGAGCGATGCTTCTGGCCGGTTGCAGCGTGCTGAGCGCCTGTGGTGGCGGCAACGACGGCAACAATGTGCCGGGCAACGTCAAGCCGGCCTTTGTCGGCAAGGTCACCACCACCCACTACGATGGCTCCACCGACGATCTGCTGACCGCCGGCCTGGGTGCCAGCGGCCTGGCATCCGCCACCGCACCCACCATCGCCAACCCGACGGCGCCCACGGCGGCCGAGCTGCGCCGCCTGGCCATCTACGCCAACTATCGCGCACTGGTCGATACGGCTGCCAAGGGTGGCTATGGCACGCTGTACGGGCCGAATGTCGACGCCAGCGGCAACGTCACGTCAGGCTCGGGCATGGTCGCCGGCAGCGAGTACGTCGCCTATTCCGACGATGGCACTGGGCAGCAGAACGTGGTGCTGCTCGTGCAGATTCCCGACAGCTTCGACGTCAACAACCCCTGCATCATCACCGCCACCTCATCTGGCTCGCGTGGCATCTACGGTGCGATCTCCACCGGGGAATGGGGCCTCAAGCGCAAGTGTGCCGTCGCCTACACCGACAAGGGTACCGGCGCTGGCCCGCATGATCTGGCGACCGACACCGTCGCCCTGCAGGACGGCACGCGCACCACGCGCGCGGCGGCGGGTGCCAATGCGCAGTTTGCTGCGCCGCTCACCAGCAGCCAGCTCGCCGCCTTCAATGCGGCCACGCCGAACCGGCTGGCGTTCAAGCACGCGCACTCGCAACGCAACCCAGAGAAGGATTGGGGCCGCTTTACGCTGCAGGCCGTGCAGTTTGCGTTCTGGGCGATCAACGACAAGGTGGCGCCCGCCAGCGGCAATCTTGTGGGTAGCACGCTGCCGGTGCGACCCAACAACACCATCGTGATCGCATCGAGCATTTCCAACGGCGGCGGTGCAGCCATCGCGGCGGCCGAGCAGGACACGGGCGGCTGGATCGACGGTGTGGCCGTTGGCGAGCCCGGCCTGAACCTGCCTGCCAGCCCGAGCGTGCAGGTGGTGCGCGGCGGTGTTCCGCTGCAGGTGTCGGGCAAGCCGCTGTTCGACTACGTGAGCTACGCCAACGTGTACCGGTTGTGTGCGGCATCGTCGGCCAGCGTGTCGAGTGCGCCGGCGCAGGGGTTCTTTACCAGTCTGCCGACGTTCCCGGCCAACGTGCAGGCCAACCGCTGCGCAGCACTCAAGGCGGCCGGTCTGCTCAATTCGAGTACGGCCGCCGCGCAAGCCGATGAAGCGCTGCAGAAGATGCGCGCCTACGGCTGGGAGCCCGAGTCGGACCTCGTGCACGCGTCGATGTCGTTTTACGAGATCGACCCGTCGGTCGCGACCACCTTTGGCAACGCGCTCTCGCGCTCCAGCGTGGCCGACAACCTGTGCGGCATGAGCTTTTCCGCAACCGATGCGTCGTTCCACCCGACGGCGGTGAGCGCCACGGCACTGGCGCAGATGGCGGCGTTGGGCAACGGCATTCCGCCCACCTCCGGCGTGCAACTGGTCAACAACAACGCGCAGGGCGGGCCAACGCGCAGCAACCAGTCGGTCGATTCCACCGGCACGCAAGCGGCCAACCTGGATGCGGCACGCTGCTTGCGCAACCTGCTGACCGGCGGCGATGCCACGTCGCAGGCGCTGCAGACCGGCATCAGCCAGACGCTGCGCACCGGCAACCTGCAGGGCAAGCCGACGCTGATCGTGCAAGGGCGTAACGATGCGCTGCTGCCGGTCAACCACGGCTCGCGGCCGTACCTGGGGCTGAATGCGCTGGTGGAGGGCGGGTCGAGCAAGCTGTCGTACATCGAGGTGATGAACGCGCAGCATTTCGACGGCTTTATCGACCTTGTGCCGGGCTACGACGCGCTGTTCGTGCCGCTGGTGCTCTATGAGCAACGCGCGCTGGATGCGATGTACGCCTTCCTGAAGAGCGGCACGCCGCTGCCGCCGTCGCAGGTGGTGCGCACGACACCGCGTGGTGGTACGGCAGGCTCGGCGCCGGCCATCAGCGCGGCCAACGTACCGAACTTCACCAACACGCCGGCGGCGGGTGACCGCATTTCGGTGACGACGACGGGCGGTGTGGCAACGGTCTCCGTGCCGAACTGAAGCAACGAAAGCAGCACATTGAGCGGCGACGCGTTGAAAAGCGCGTCGCCGCTTGATTTTGTACAAATCTGCATGAAAACCGGCGTTTCCCTGCTTGAAATGCCACCGATGCTCCCTATCTTTCGGAACAGTGAAACATTTTCCGCAAGGGGTTTTTAATGCGTTTGGACAAATTGACCACCCGCTTCCAGGAAGCGCTGGCCGACGCGCAGAGCCTGGCGCTGGGCAACGACAATCCGTATATCGAACCGATCCACCTGCTGCTGGCGATGCTCCGCCAGCCGGATGGGGCCACCAAGAACCTGCTGGCCCGCGCGGGCGTCAACACGGGTGCGCTGGATACGGCGCTGGACCGTGCCATCAAGCACCTGCCGCAGGTGCAGGGTGGCGAACAGGTGCAGGTCGGCCGTGACCTGGGCAGCCTGCTGCAGCAAACCGAGAAGGAAGGCATCAAGCGTGGTGACCAATTCATCGCCAGCGAGCTGTTCCTGCTGGCCGCCGCTGACGACAAGGGCGAGGCCGGCCGCATCGCACGCGAACATGGCCTGGCGCGCAAGGCACTGGAATCCGCTATCGACGCCGTACGCGGCGGTCAGACCGTCGGCAGCGCCGAGGCCGAAAGCCAGCGCGAGGCGCTTAAGAAGTACACCATTGACCTGACCGAGCGTGCCCGCAGCGGCAAGCTCGACCCCGTCATTGGCCGTGACGACGAAATCCGCCGTGCCATCCAGATCCTGCAGCGCCGTACCAAGAACAACCCGGTGCTGATTGGTGAGCCGGGTGTGGGCAAGACCGCCATTGTTGAGGGGCTTGCACAGCGCATCGTCAATGAAGAAGTGCCGGAAAGCCTGAAGGGCAAGCGCGTGCTGGTGCTGGATATGGCGGGCCTGTTGGCCGGTGCCAAGTACCGCGGCGAGTTCGAGGAACGCCTGAAGGCCGTGCTGAACGACATCGCCAAGGAAGAGGGCCAGACCATCCTCTTCATTGACGAGATCCATACCATGGTGGGCGCGGGCAAGGCCGAAGGTGCAATGGATGCCGGCAACATGCTCAAGCCGGCGCTGGCACGCGGCGAGCTGCATTGCATCGGCGCGACCACGCTGGATGAGTACCGCAAGTACATCGAGAAGGATGCCGCGCTGGAGCGCCGCTTCCAGAAGGTGCTCGTCGATGAGCCGAGCGTGGAGGCGACCATCGCCATCCTGCGTGGCCTGCAGGAGAAGTACGAGCTGCACCACGGCGTGGAGATCACCGACCCGGCGATCGTGGCCGCGGCTGAACTCAGCCACCGCTACATCACCGACCGCTTCCTGCCGGATAAGGCCATCGATCTGATTGACGAAGCGGCCGCGCGCATCAAGATGGAAATCGACTCGAAGCCCGAGGTGATGGACAAGCTGGATCGTCGCCTGATCCAGCTCAAGATCGAGCGCGAAGCGGTGAAGAAGGAAACCGACGAAGCCTCGCAAAAGCGCCTGGAGCTGATCGAGCAGGAGATCGAGCGTCTGCAGAAGGAATACGCCGATCTGGATGAAATCTGGAAAGCCGAGAAGGGCGCAGCGCAAGGCACGGCCGTGCTCAAGGAAGAGATCGACAAGATCAAACTTGAGATTGCCAAGCTGCAACGCGAAGGCAAGTTCGACAAGGTGGCCGAACTGCAATACGGCAAGCTGCCCGAATTGGAGGGCAAGCTGAAGGCCGCAACCGACGCGGAGACCGCTGGCCAGAAGCAGCCGAACAAGCTGCTGCGCACGCAGGTGGGCGCCGAAGAAATTGCCGAAGTCGTCAGCCGCGCCACGGGCATCCCCGTGTCGAAGATGATGACCGGCGAGCGCGAGAAGCTGCTCAAGATGGAAGACCGCCTGCACGAGCGCGTGGTCGGTCAGGACGAGGCCGTGCGCCTGGTATCGGACGCCATCCGCCGCTCGCGCGCCGGTATCTCGGACGAGAACAAGCCCTATGGCTCGTTCCTGTTCCTGGGCCCGACGGGTGTTGGCAAGACCGAGCTGTGCAAGGCGCTGGCAGGCTTCCTGTTCGATTCGGAAGAGCACCTGATCCGCATCGACATGAGCGAGTTCATGGAGAAGCATTCCGTGAGCCGCCTGATCGGCGCGCCGCCGGGCTATGTCGGCTATGAGGAAGGCGGTTACCTGACCGAGGCTGTGCGTCGTAAGCCGTACAGCGTGGTGTTGCTCGATGAAGTCGAGAAGGCCCACCCGGACGTCTTCAACGTGCTGCTGCAGGTGTTGGACGATGGCCGCCTGACCGATGGCCAAGGCCGCACGGTGGACTTCAAGAACACGGTGATCGTGATGACGTCCAACCTCGGCTCGCAGTTGATTCAGTCGATGACGGGTGAGCCGTTCGATGTGGTGAAGGGCGCGGTGTGGCAGGAAGTGAAAGCGCATTTCCGCCCCGAGTTCCTAAACCGGATCGACGAGGTGGTGGTGTTCCACTCGCTCGACCAGCGCAACATCGAGTCGATCGCGCGCATCCAGCTCAAGCGTCTGGCGGCACGTCTGGCGCATATGGACCTGACGCTGGAGATTACCGATCCTGCCGTGGCCAAGCTGGCCTCCGCGGGCTACGACCCGGTGTTTGGGGCGCGGCCGCTGAAGCGTGCCATCCAGCAGCAGATCGAGAACCCGGTCGCGCGGATGATTCTGGAGGGCAAGTACTCGCCCAAGGATGTGGTGCCAGTGGACTATCGCGACGACCACTTCACGTTCGAGCGCGTGGTGCACTAAGCCGCGCAGTGTTGTGTTTGAGAAAGCCCGTCTTGCGAAGACGGGCTTTTTTTATGCCTGCAACGTGCCGTCAGGCGACGAGTGGCAGGCTGATGCGGAAAATCACGCCGCCTTCCAGGGCATTTGCCGCGTCGATCCGCCCGCCGTGTGCCTGCACGATGGCTTGCGAAAGCGCCAACCCAAGACCCGTACCCGGCGTCTCGCTCGCCCGGGCACGCGCGCCACGGTAGAAGCGCTCGAAGATGTGCGGCAGTTCGGCAGGGGGAATCCCGGGGCCATGGTCGCTGACTTGTAGGACGGCGTCGCCGTGCTCGGCCGACCAGGCAATTTCAACCGTGGTGCCCGCTGGCGAAAACTTGACGGCGTTGTCCAGCAGATTGGTCAGGGCCAAGGTTGCCGGGGCACGGGCGATCCGGATGGGCAGATTCGTGCCCGCTTGTGTGGCCAGGGTGATGCCGCGATCCTGGGCCGCCGGGGTGACACGCTTGACGCACGTCTGCACAAGCTCAATGACCGGCACCGCTTCCAGCATGTCCTGGTCCTGGCCAGCATCCAGGCGCGCAAGCATCAGCAGTTCTTCCACCATCTGCGTGAGCCGTCCGACTTCTTCCACGCACGAGTGCAGGGTCTCGACGTATTCTTCGCGGCTGCGCTCGCGCCGCAGCGTGACCTCAAGCTCGGTACGTAGCCGCGACAGTGGTGAGCGCAGCTCGTGCGAGGCGTCGGCCGTGAAGCGGCGCTGCATGTCGAAGCCGTGTTCGAGGCGATCGAGCATGTCGTTGAGCGTATCGACGAGCTTGCCGATGTCATCGGATGTGCCGGGGTGCGGCAGGCGCTCGTCGAGGTTGTTGTCGCCGATCCGGCGGGCCTGCTTGACGACGTTGTCGATGGCACGAAAGACGCGCTGCGTGAGCATGGCGCCCGCGGTGCCGACAGCGAGCAGCAACGCAACCGCCAGCCCGACGAACAGCACCACCGCCGAGTCCAGGATCCGGTTGACGTCATCGAGCGACCCCGCAACCTGGATGACCAAGGGCGGCGCACCGGGGGTGCTGTGTATCGGCAGCGACACCATGCGCAGTGGCTCTTCGCTGAAATCCTGCAGGGTCTCGAAGACCGTTTCGCCTTGCGCGAGACGGCCGAGCAATACCGGAGACGTCGGCAGACGCGTCGTGCCAAGGTTGGCACTGCGCGCAAGGACGTCCCCCTGTGCATCGACAATCTGCACCAGACGGTCCAGGCGCACCAGTGAAGGAGGGGCCGTACCTGTGGGTTTTTCATGCACGCGGATGGGTTGGCTTTTGCTACCTAACAGCATGCCGGCCTCGGTTTCGGCCAGTGCCAGCAGCGCGGCATCCAGTTGCCGATGGGCGATGCGCGACAGCTCCCACCACGCGGCGAAGGCCACGCCCGTCACAACGATCACGATCACGGCCCAGTGCGCGAGGATCAGGCGGCGCTGAAAACTAAACATGGTGATCGGTTGGTGCGCTCAGGCGAAAGCCTTGTCCGCGTACGGTTTGAACGAGCGCTGGCAGGTCGGGCGGATCGATCTTGCGGCGCAGGTTCTTCATGTGCACGTCGATCAGGTTGTCGATGGCGATGAGGTCTGCGTGCCAGATGTTTTCAGCGAGCTGCACGCGGCTGACCACCTTGCCGGCATGGCGCATCAGGAACTCCAGCAAGGCGTATTCCTTGGGCGTGAGATCGATGGCGTTGCCTGCCCGCGTGACCAGGCGCGTGGCTGGTTCGAGCCGCAGATCACCAATGGCGAGCACCGGCGCCGGTGCCAGCCTGGCCCGCCGCAGCAGTGCGCGGACGCGGGCCAGCAGCTCGTCAAACACGAACGGCTTGGTCAGGTAGTCGTCAGCGCCGGTGTTGAGTCCGGTGATGCGGTCGGTGTGGGCATCCCGCGCGGTCAGCATCAGGATCGGGGTCTGGATGTCACGCTGGCGCAACTCGGCACAAAACGTCACGCCTTCTTTGCCGGGAAGCATCCAGTCGAGGATGACCAGATCGGCCGCGCGGATCATCGGTTCGTGGGCTTCTTCCGCCGCGTGCGCAAGCGCCACCGTAAAGCCTTCTTCTTCCAGGCCTCGTGCCAGCAGGCGGGCGGCTTTGCGGTCGTCTTCGATCAGCAGGATGTTCATCGGGTAGCGCGCATGAGGGCGGCAGGACGGCAGGATTCTAGCAATGCGACCGTCTGATATTCCTGAAGAAGAATTCAGGTTGCACTGCAACATCGTTGCGTAGCATGGCGACCGCGTCCTCATGGAGCGGATGCGCAGAACATCAACACGCATGTATCGGAGCACGCCATGCAAGCCTCCTCGACTTCTTCCAAACGACTTTTCTATAGCGCTATCACGTTCGCCGTGGCGGGTGTTTGCCTGTGGGGCGCGCTGTCCCTGCATGCCAAGGAGCCCAGCGCTCAGGCGGTGGTTGCCCTTCAGCATAAAGATGACCGCATTGTGGTTCCGGACGCCTCGCCGCTGCGCCGATCGCTGGTGGTGACGGCCGCGTCGGAAGATGCCGTTTCTGCGGCGTTTGTGCTGCCGGCCTCGGTGGAGGCCGACCCGGGCAAGCTCGTCAAGGTGTTGCCGCCGCTGTCGGGCCGCATCGTGAGCCTGAACAAGCAATTGGGCGATGAGGTCAAGGCTGGCGACGTGCTGTTCACGCTCGACTCAGCAGATCTGGCCGAGGCGACCAGCACCGCGGCCAAGGCGCAAGCGGCGCTGGTGCTGGCCAAGAAGAACCTGGACCGCCTGCACGAGCTGGACAAATCCGAGATCACGCCCCGGCGCGATCTTGAGCAGGCCCAAAACGACTACGCACAGGCCGTGAGCGAGGCCGAGCGCGCCAACAACAAGCTGGCACAGCTCGGTGCCAAGGGTGGGGCCAAGGTGTCCGGCGGGCACATCCTGTCGGTGCGCTCGCCCATCTCGGGCCGCGTTGTCGACCTCAATGGCGCCACCGGCGGGTACTGGAACGACAGCAATGCGTCGGTGATGACGGTGGCGGATCTGTCCCGCGTGTTCATCACGGCCAACGTGCAGGAGAAGGATCTGTCCAAGGTCTACGTTGGCCAAGCGGCTGCCGTGAAGCTCGATGCCTATGCCGAACCGCTGGCCGCCAAGGTGCGCTACGTGGGCGAAATGCTCGACGCGGACACGCGCACGGTCAAGGTGCGCATGGTGTTCGACAACAAGGACGGTCGCCTGAAGCCCGGCATGTTCGCGCAGGCCACGCTGCAGGGCCAACCGCACACGGGCGTGATCGTGCCGATGTCGGCGCTGGTGCAGTCGGGCTTCAACACGCGCACCTTTGTCGAGGTGGCGCCGTGGCAGTTCCAGGCGCGCGTGGTCAAGACGGGTGCGCAGGTTGGCGACAAGATCGAGATCCTCTCGGGCCTGAAGGCCGGTGAGCGCGTGGTGACCAAGGACGGGGTACTGCTCAATGATTGAACGTCTGGTCACCCTATGCTTTAACCGGCGCGGCATTGTCGTGCTGGTCTTCCTGATGGCCGCGCTGTACGGCTGGTATTCATGGAAGCAGCTGCCGCTTGAAGCCTATCCTGATATTGCCGACACCAGCTCGCAGGTCGTAACGCAGGTCAATGGCCTGGCGGCGGAAGAGGTCGAGCAGCAGATCACCATTCCGCTGGAGCGCGCCATCATGGGCACGCCCGGCATGCACGTGATGCGCTCCAAGAGCACCTTCGGGCTGTCGCTGATCACCGTGGTGTTTCAGGACGGCGCCGAAGACTACTGGTCGCGCCAGCGTCTGCAGGAGAGCATCAACGGTGTCGACTTGCCCTATGGCGCCAAGCCGGGCATGGACCCGCTGACTTCGCCCATTGGCGAGATCTACCGCTACACGCTCGAATCCAAGACGCGTGACTTGCGTGAGTTGTCGGAGCTGCAGTTCTGGAAAGTCATCCCGCGCCTGAAGCAGGTGGCAGGCGTGGTGGATGTCGCCAACTTTGGCGGCCTGACCACACAGTTCATGCTCGAATTCGATCCGGCCAAGATGACCAAGTACAGCGTGTCTCTGAGCCAGATTTCGCAGGCCATCCAGGCCAACAACGCCAACGCGGGCGGCAGCATCATGCAACGCGGGGAGCAGGGCCTAGTGGTGCGCGGCGTCGGCTTGATCCGCAACCTGGAAGACCTCGGCAACGTTGTCGTGAGCCAGAAGGGCGGCGTGCCGGTGCTGATCAAGGACATCGGCCAGGTGGTGCTGGGCAACCACGAGCGCAACGGCATTCTGGGGCGAGACGGCAATCCCGACACCATCCAGGGCATCACGCTGCTGCTGCGTGGCCAGAACCCGTCGGTCGTCATGAAAGGGGTGCATGAGGCCGTGCGCGACCTCAATGAGCACATCCTGCCGAAGGATGTGAAGGTGGTGGCGTATATCGACCGCAGCAAGCTGGTGGAGGCCACCGTCCACACCGTCGGCAAGACCCTGATCGAGGGCATGGTGCTGGTGTCGCTGGTGTTGCTGCTGTTCCTGGGCAGCCCGCGCGCGGCGCTGATCGTGGCGGTGACGATTCCGTTCTCGCTGCTGGCGGCGTTCATCCTGATGCACCACTTCAAGATTCCGGCCAACCTGCTGTCGCTGGGCGCAATCGATTTCGGCATCATCGTCGACGGTGCGATCGTGATGATGGAAAACATCCTGCGCAAGCGAGAAGAAGAGGAAGGGCGCGAACTGGATGGCGCCGACATCATGGCCGCGGCGCGTCAGGTCACGCGACCGATCTTCTTCGGCATGGTGG
Source organism: Ralstonia sp. AU12-08 (assembly GCF_000442475.1). Lineage (NCBI taxonomy): Bacteria > Pseudomonadati > Pseudomonadota > Betaproteobacteria > Burkholderiales > Burkholderiaceae > Ralstonia > Ralstonia sp. AU12-08. Next base: position 80,563 of record NZ_ASZV01000015.1, read on the forward strand.
TCATCATCGTGGCCTACCTGCCGCTGTTTGCCTTCCAGCGCATTGAGTACAAGCTGTTCTCGCCGATGGCGTTTGCAGTGGGGTTTGCGTTGCTTGGCGCGTTGCTGGTGGCGCTGTTGCTGGTGCCCGGTCTGGCGTACTGGGCTTACCGCAAACCGGCCAAAGTGTTCCACAACCCGGTGCTGCAGTGGCTGACGCCGCGTTATGAGGGTTTGCTCAACCGGGTGGTCGGCAAGTCGCGCGCCATGATCGGCCTGGCGGTGGCCACGCTGGCGGGGGTGGTGATCCTGGGCGCGTCCATCGGGCGGGATTTCCTGCCCTATCTGGATGAGGGCTCGATCTGGCTGCAGGTGACGCTGCCGCCCGGCATTTCGCTTGACAAGGCATCGGAGATGGCCGGCAAGCTGCGCGAGGCCGCACGGGAGTTTCCGGAGGTCGAGCACATCGTCACGCAGGTCGGCCGCAATGATGAGGGGACGGACCCGTTCTCGCCGTCTCACATTGAAAGCGCGGTAACGCTGCACCCCTACAGCGAATGGAAGACCGGCCGCGACAAGCAGCAGTTGATCGCCAAGATGGCCGAGCGCTTCCAGCAACTGCCCGGCATTCAGGTGGGCTTTTCGCAGCCGATGATCGATGGCGTGCTCGACAAGCTGGCCGGTGCGCACAGCGATCTGGTGGTCAAGGTGTACGGCAATGACTTTGCGCAGACCCGGCAGCTGACCACGTCGATCGAGCAACTGCTCAAGACCGTGCCCGGCGCGCAGGACGTGATCATCGACCAGGAGCCGCCGTTGCCGCAGGTGCGCATCGACGTGGACCGCGCAGCAGCGGCCCGCCTGGGCATCAACATTGCCGATGTGATGGACCTCATCCAGACCGGCATCGGCGGCAGCCCGGTCACGAAGGTGTTCGTGGAAGACCGCAGCTACGACGTAGCCGCGCGCTTTGTCGGTACCTCGCGCAACAACCCCGAGGCCATCGGCAACCTGACGCTGACCACTGCCAACGGTGCGCATATTGCCCTGGCGCAGATCGCCAAGGTGGGCTTTGCCGAGGGCGAAACCACCATCACGCGCGAGATGAACAAGCGCCACCTGACCGTACGGCTGAACTTGCGCGGGCGCGATCTCGCCTCGTTCCTGGACGAAGCCAAACAGCGCATCGATCAGGAGATCCAGTACGACCACACGCGTAACCAGATCGCGTGGGGCGGCCAGTTTGAGAACCAGCAGCGTGCGCAAGCCCGCCTGGCGCTGATTCTGCCGATGGTGCTGGCGCTGATGTTCGTGCTGCTGTTTGCCGAGTTCAAGAACCTACGCCAGCCGGCGTTGATTCTCTGCGCGGTACCGTTGGCCACGCTGGGTGGGCTGGTGGCGCTGCACCTGCGCGGCATGACGTTGAATGTGTCGTCTGCAGTCGGCTTTATCGCGCTGTTTGGGGTGGCTGTGTTGAACGCCATCATCATGGTCTCGAACCTGAACCGCTGGCGCAAACAGCCCGGCCTGAGCTTGAAGGAAGCCGTGGTGGGCGGGGCGCGCGAGCGCATGCGCCCGGTGCTGATGACGGCCACCGTGGCTGCGCTGGGTTTGATTCCTGCAGCGCTGGCACATGGTCTTGGCAGCGATGTGCAGCGGCCGCTGGCCACTGTGGGTGGTGGGTGGTCTGACGAGCGCAACTGTACTCACGCTGGTGCTGCTGCCCGCGCTGTATTACCTGATTGAAGAACGAGCGGCCCGACGCAAGCGTCCGGAAGGCCCGGTCGCCTATGTTGCAACGGAAGGGGAGTCGTGATGAACCGCATGACACGTATTGCCGCCAGCGTCGTGCTGTTGGTGACTGCCGCGGGTTGTGCCGTGGGGCCGGACTTCAAGCGCCCGGCGGCTCCGGATGTGTCCGGATACACGGCCAATCAGCTGACGACCACCGTAGCAACGCCGACGCAAGACGGACAGTCCCAACGCTTAAACCAAGGGCAGGCCGTTTCGGCAAAGTGGTGGACGCTGTTTGGCTCCGACGCGTTGAACACGCTGGTGGAGGAGGCGCTCAAGGCGAATCCCGACCTGCAATCGGCCAAGGCGGCCCTGCGCGCTGCTCAGGAAAACCTGGCAGCACAGCGGGCCGACTTCTTCCCGACGCTGGATGGTTCGCACAACTCGTCACGCACACGGAATGCCAAGGCGATCGCCAGCCCGCTCAAGTCCAACGCGGATCTCTATTCGCTGCATACGTCGCAGCTGGTGGTGTCCTACATGCCCGACGTGTTCGGCGGGGTCCGGCGGCAGGTGGAGTCGACCGCAGCCCAGACGGAGGCGGTGCGCTTCGAGTATGAGGCCGCTTATCTGACGCTGACTTCCAGCGTGGTCAACGCAGCCATCCAGGAGGCAGCGCTGCGCGCGCAGGTCAAGGCGACACAGGAGGCCGTGAAGGTCGCCAACCAGTTGCTGGAAGCCACCCGCAAGCAACAGCGCGCAGGGCTGCTGGGCGGCGCCGATGTGGCCGCGCAGGAAGCCGCGCTTGCGCAGATGGAGGCCAGCTTGCCCCCACTTGAGAAGCAACTGGCCCAGCAGCGCAACCTCATCACCGTGTTGGCCGGCCGTTACCCCAGCGACGAGATCACGCAGCGGTTCGAGTTGGATGCATTGCATCTGCCGGCTGAACTGCCGCTGAGTCTGCCGTCGCAACTGGTTGAGCAGCGGCCAGACATTCGGGCGGCACAGGCGCAACTGCACGCGGCCAGCGCGGACATTGGCGTGGCGATTGCCGCACGCCTGCCCAGCGTGACCTTGACCGGTAACGTCGGCAGCTCGGAGGAGTTGCTGCGCATGCTGTTCACCAGCGGTACGGGCCTGTGGAACCTCTCGGCTGGCTTGGCGGTGCCGATTTTCCATGGCGGCAGCCTGATGCACCAACAACGTGCGGCAGAGGCCCGGTATGACCAGGCAGCCGCGCAATACCGCAGCACCGTACTGACGGCGTTCCAGAACGTGGCGGATACGCTGCATGCCATCCAGGCTGATGCGCGCTCCCTGCAAAGTGCACATAAGGCCGAGTTGGCCGCCCGCAAAAGCCTGAACATGGCGCAGCGCCAGCTGGCCGCCGGCATGGTCGGCTCGCCGGCCGTATTGCAGGCGGAGCAGGCGTATCAGCAGGCCCTGGTGAGCGTGGCGCAAGCCCGCGCGGACCGGTTTGCCGACTCGGTAGCACTGTTGCAGGCGCTGGGCGGTGGCTGGTGGGCGCGTGACGAGCAAGCCGCAGGCAGCAGCTAAGCCACGCTATCAAGAGAGAAGCGAGCGATCCTCACCCTGCGAGCGGGCGACCCTCGCAGGGTGTTTTTTCTGGAGAGGCATCGTGCCGGTCTCTCTTATGCAAAAAACGATGAACAATCCCTGAAACCATTCGTTCCCCGTACAAGGCCCGCTCGGTAGTCTTGCTTCTATCCAAATCCATAAGACGTAAGAAACGGAGCCAGCAAGATGATTCGCAAGTTTGTCTTCAACGCCATCGCGGCTGCCATTGTGGCGGGGGGATCCGTCGGTGCGCACGCGGCAACGACGCTGCTGAACGTGTCGTATGACCCAACGCGCGAACTGTACAAAGAGATCAACACCGAATTCGCCAAGAAGTGGAAGGCCGAAACGGGTGAGGACATCACCCTGCGTGCCTCGCACGGCGGTTCGGGCAAGCAGGCCCGCTCGGTCATCGACGGGCTGGAAGCCGACGTGGTGACGCTGGCCCTCGGCTACGACATCGACGCCATTGCGGAGAAGGGCCTGACGGCCAAGGATTGGCAGAAGCGCCTGCCGAACAACGCCTCGCCGTACACGTCCACCATCGTGTTCCTGGTGCGCAAGGGCAACCCGAAGGGCATCAAGGACTGGAACGACCTGGTCAAGCCGGGCATTGCCGTCATCACGCCCAACCCGAAGACCTCGGGCGGTGCACGCTGGAACTATCTGGCCGCCTGGGCCTATGCGCTCAAGCAGCCGGGCGGCTCGGACGCAACGGCCAAGGACTTTGTGCAGAAGCTCTACAAGAACGTGCCGGTGCTGGATTCGGGCGCGCGCGGTGCGACCACCACGTTCACGGAACGCGGGATTGGCGATGTGCTGATCGCATGGGAAGACGAGGCGCTGCTGGCTGCGCGCGTGGAAGGCAAGGACAAGTTTGACGTGGTGGTGCCGTCGATTTCCATCCTGGCCGAGCCGCCGGTGGCGGTGGTGGACAAGGTGGCCGACAAGAAGGGCACGCGCAAGGCTGCGGAGGCGTACCTCAAGTTCCTGTACACGCCGCAAGGGCAGGAGATTGGCGCGAAGAATTTCTATCGCCCGACCGACCCGGCCGTGGCCAAGAAGCATGAGAGCGAATTCCCGAAGGTGAAGCTGGTGACCATCGACGACACGTTCGGCGGCTGGCAGAAGGCGCAGAAAACGCACTTTGCCGATGGCGGTCAGTTTGATCAGCTCTATCAACCGGGCAAGTAAGCCCAAGCAACCAACAGGTGTGTCCGCATCATGAGCATCCTGACCATCTCCGGCAGCCCTTCGGCGCAATCGAAGTCCGCGCGCCTGCTGGGCCATGTACGTGCGCAGCTCGAACGCGCCGGTGAGACAGCGGACCACCTGGACCTGCGCAGCCTGCCAGCCGATGCGCTGCTGGGCGCGCAGGTGTCCGACCCCGCCATCGCCAATGCGGTGGCGCGGGTGGAAGCGGCTGGGGTGGTGATTCTCGCCACGCCGGTCTACAAGGCGGCTTACAGCGGCCTGCTCAAAACGTTTCTCGATCTGCTGCCGCAGAGCGGGCTGCGCGACAAGGTCGTGCTGCCGATTGCCACCGGCGGCAGCCTCGCCCACACGCTGGCGATCGACTATGCGCTGCGCCCGGTGCTGACGGCACTGGCGGCACGCTCGATCCTGCCCGGCATCTTTGCGGTCGATTCGCAGATCGTGGTGGGAGACGATGGCCTCACGGTGGAGCCATCGCTGCAACAGCGTCTCGATGACGGTGTGGAGCGCGTGCACCAGGCGCTTGCGCTGGCCCGGCACCCCGCCGTCGCGCAGATGATCGTCTCCAGCCGCAGTGCGGTACGTGCCACGTTCCAGACTGCTGGCGCAGAACGAATGCGATGTCTGGCTTGATGCCACAGCGGGTGCGCTAAGCGCACCGCTTGCATCGCCGACGCGTCCCCGACGCTTTCTCGTTGTTGTCATGCCGCGCAGCGCCTGCGCGCGGATCGTGCCGCCCTTACATCCCGGATCGACTGAATCATGAAAGCCCACTCGCCCCTGCGCAGGACCCTGACCATCGCCGCCACGCTGCTCGCCACGTTGGGTGCACCGGCCGCGTTTGCCAATAGCGATACGCCGCCCCCAACCGCTGCAAAGCAGCTCCGCATCGGCTATCAGAAATACGGCACGCTGACCGTGCTCAAGGCACGCGGCACGCTGGAAAAGCGCCTCGCTTCGCAAGGCATTGAAGTGAAGTGGACGGAGTTTCCGGCTGGCCCGCAGTTGCTTGAAGGCCTGAACGTGGGGGCTATCGACTTCGGCACCACGGGCGAAGCGCCGCCGATCTTCGCGCTGGCTGCTGGCGCGCACCTCGTCTACGTGGGCAACCAGCCGCCCGCACCGGCTGGCGAGGCGATCATCGTGCCGAAGAATTCGCCGCTGAAGACCGTGGCCGACCTGAAAGGCAAGCGCGTTGCCTTCAACAAGGGCTCGAACGTGCACTACCTGCTGGTCAAGCTGCTGGAGAAGGCCAATGTGCCTTACAGCGACATCCAGCCCGTCTACCTGACCCCCGCCGATGCACGTGCCGCCTTCGAGCGCGGCGCCATTGATGCCTGGGTGATCTGGGACCCGTTCTTTGCGGCTGCCGAACAGCAACTCGGCGCACGTGTGCTGGCCGACGGTACGGGCGTCGTCAACAACTCGCAGTACTTCCTGGCGTCGAAGGGCTATGCGGCTGCGCGGCCCGATGTGCTGAACATCGTGCTCGATGAGCTGAAGAAGGCCGACACGTGGGCGGCTGCCAATCCGAAGGACGTGACGATCATTCTCGGTCCGCAACTGGGTCTGGAGCCAGCAGTGGTGACCCGTTCGGTCTCGCGCATTGTTTACGGCATCCAGCCGGTCAGTGCGGAAGCCCTGGCTGATCAGCAACGCATTGCCGACACGTTCCACGCGCTCAAGCTGATCCCGCGCCCGGTGAAGGTAGCGGATTCCGCCTGGAATCCGAACGCGCAACCGACCACGCAACAAGCGGCTCGCTGATCGCCATGACCATTGATATTCAACGCCGCCGTTTGCTGACGGCCTCGGCCGCCGGGGCATCGCTGGCGGCGCTGGGCTCCGTCGCGCATGCCGCGAACGCTGCCGGCGCCCCTGCCAACCTGCCGAAGATCACACCGCCCGCGCAACTGCGCATTGGCTTTCAGAAGAGCGCGGTCAACCTCGTCATCGTCAAGGAGAACCGCGCGCTGGAGCAGCGCTTTCCGGGCACGAAGGTGAGTTGGCTGGAGTTTCCGGCCGGGCCGCAGCAACTGGAGGCGTTGTCCGCAGGCAGCCTGGATCTGGCGATTACCGGCGATACGCCGCCCGTGTTTGCGCAGGCGGCTGGCAAGGACTTGCGCTACGTGGGCGTGGAGCCGCCCAAGCCGGACAGCTCGGCCATCCTCGTGCAGCAGGACTCGTCGCTCAAGACGCTGGCCGACTTGAAGGGCAAGCGCGTGGCGCTGCAAAAAGGTTCGAGCGCGCATTTCCTGATCGTGCGCGGCCTGCAGAAGGGCGGCCTGACCTTTGCCGACATCCAGCCCGTGTACCTGACGCCCGCCGATGCGCGAGCCGCCTTCGAGCGTGGCGCCGTAGACGCCTGGGGCATCTGGGATCCGTACTACGCCGCCACCGAGTTGGCGATCAAGCCGCGCGTGCTGGCGACTGGCCGCACGCTGTCGTCCAACAACTCGTTCTACTTCGCACCGACCGCGTTCACCGAGAAGCATGGCGACACCATCGCCGCGATCTTCGCCGAGCTCTCGCGTGCAGACCGGCTGGTGCAGGAAAACCGCAAGGAAGCGGCGCAGCGCATTGCGGATTTCTCCGGCCTGTCGCTGGCGACGGTGCATCTGTTCCTGTCGCGCCGGCCGCCATCACCGGTGCGCCCGGTCACGCCCGAGGCGATTGCCGAGCAGCAGCGCGTGGCCGATGCCTTCCACGGGCTCGGGCTGATTCCGCGCGCGGTCAAGCCGGTGGACATCGTGTGGCATCCGACGCTGGCGCAATTGGCCATCGCTCGGGCTTGAGTTGATCTGAGAACAACACAATCCAAGGAAACCATCATGCAAGTCTTCTGGTTCATCCCCACCCACGGCGACAGCCGCTACCTCGGTACTGCCGAAGGTGCGCGCCAGGTCGATCACACCTATCTGCAGCAGGTGGCCGTGGCGGCCGACACGCTCGGCTACGAGGGCGTGCTGATCCCCACCGGCCGCTCGTGCGAAGACCCGTGGATCGTCGCCGCCAGCCTGATTCCGGTGACGAAGCGCCTGCGCTTTCTGGTGGCCGTGCGCCCCGGGCTGATGGCACCGACGCTGGCTGCTCGCATGGCCGCTACGTACGACCGCCTCTCGCAAGGTCGCCTGCTGGTGAATCTTGTGACGGGTGGTGACCCGGCTGAGCTGGAGGGCGATGGTCTGTTCCTCAATCATGCGGAGCGTTACGAAGCCTCGGAAGAATTCATCCGCATCTGGCGCGAGACGCTGGCGGCCAGCCACGAAGGCGCGGCACTCGACTACACCGGCAAGCACCTGAGCGTGAAGGGCGCGAAGGTGCTGTACCCGCCCGTGCAGAAGCCGCATCCGCCGGTGTACTTTGGCGGCTCGTCGGAAGCCGCGCATGAGCTGGCGGCCGAGCAGGTCGACACCTATCTCACCTGGGGCGAGCCGCCTGCCGCCGTGGCCGAGAAGCTGGCCGACGTGCGCAAGCGTGCCGCCAAACATGGCCGCAAGGTGCGCTTCGGCATCCGCCTGCACGTGATCGTGCGTGAGACGGACGAGGAAGCGTGGGCCGCCGCCGACAAGCTCATCAGCAAGCTGGATGACGACACCGTTGCCCGCGCGCAAGAGGCGTTCCGCAAGATGGATTCCGCCGGCCAGCAGCGCATGGCGGCCCTGCACGCAGGCGGTGCCAAGCGCAGCCGTGCAGATCTGGAAATCAGCCCGAACCTGTGGGCCGGCGTGGGCCTGGTACGTGGTGGTGCAGGCACGGCACTGGTGGGCGATCCGCAAACGGTGGCCGCACGCATCAAGGAATACGCCGATCTGGGCATCGATACGTTCATCTTCTCGGGCTATCCGCACCTGGAAGAGGCGTACCGCTTTGCTGAGCTGGTGTTCCCGCTGCTGCCGCGCTCGGTGCGTGAAAAGTTGCCGGGCAACGTGCTCAACGGGCCGTTTGGCGAGGTGATTGCCACCGGCATCGTGCCGCGCGTGGCGGCAAGCTGAAGGGGCAGGCGCATGGCATCAAAACAGAACACCTTCCTGCGTGCGGCGCGCCAGCGTCTGACGCCGTGGATCGTGCCGCTGGTGCTGCTGGTGCTGTGGCAGGCGTCGGCGCAATGGGGCTGGCTGTCGAACCGCATCTTGCCGGCCCCGCTGGATGTGGCGAAATCCGCCATCGCCCTGGCGCGCTCGGGTGAGCTGTGGACGCACGTGGCGGTGAGCACGTGGCGCGCGCTGCTGGGCTTTGCGATTGGCGGCTCGCTCGGGTTGGCGCTGGGGCTGCTGACCGGTACCTTCCGCACCGCGGAGACACTGCTCGACACCACGCTGCAGATGATCCGCAACATCCCGGTGCTGGCGCTGATTCCGCTGGTGATTCTGTGGTTCGGTATTGATGAATCGGCGAAGTTGTTTCTGGTGTCGCTGGGCGTGTTCTTCCCGATCTACTTGAACACGTATCACGGCATCCGCTCGGTCGATCCGGCGCTGGTGGAGATGGCGCGCAGCTATGGTCTGTCGCGTGCGCAGTTGTATCGCGAGGTGATCCTGCCCGGTGCGTTGCCGCAGATCCTGGTGGGCGTGCGGTTCTCGCTGGGGCTGATGTGGGTGACGTTGATCGTGGCGGAGACGGTGTCCGCCCAGGCCGGCATCGGCTACATGACGATGAATGCGCGCGAGTTCCTGCAGACCGACGTGGTGCTGCTGGGCATCCTGCTGTACGCGTTGCTGGGCAAGCTGGCTGATCTGCTGTCGCGTGCGCTGGAGCGCTTCTGGCTGCGCTGGCACCCCGGCTATCAAGCGGCAGCCTGAGCTGAATTGGAGAAACCCATGCAAAGCAACGCGACCGAACAGGCTGAACTGGAGCGTGTGGAACATCGCGGCACAGCGCTGCACATCGAACAGGTCGTCAAACGCTATGGCGACCGCGAAGTGCTGCACGGCATCGATCTGGAAATCACGCCGGGCGAGTTTGTCGTCATCGTTGGACGCAGCGGCTGCGGCAAGAGCACGCTGCTGCGGCTGATTGCCGGGCTGGAAAGCATTGACGATGGTCACCTGCGCCGCGACGGCGACACCGAAGACGGCCTGCTCGACGATGCCCGCGTGATGTTCCAGGATGCGCGCCTGCTGCCGTGGAAGAAGGTGCTCGATAACGTCGCGCTCGGCCTGCCGAAAGTACAGCGCGCGCAGGCCGCTGAAGTGCTCGCACAAGTGGGCCTGGCCGAGCGTGCGGGTGAGTGGCCGGCGCGTCTGTCGGGCGGGCAACGCCAGCGTGTGGCACTGGCGCGGGCACTGGTACACCGCCCACGCCTGCTGCTGCTGGACGAGCCGCTGGGTGCGCTCGATGCGCTCACCCGCATCGACATGCAGAACCTGATCGAGGGGCTGTGGCAGCGCCTTGGTTTTACCGCCGTGCTGGTCACGCACGACGTGGCCGAAGCCGTGGCGCTGGCAGACCGCGTTGTGCTGATCGAAGACGGCCGCATCACACTGGATGAGCGCATCGATCTGCCGCGCCCGCGCCACCGGGGTTCGCCCGCGTTTGCACGGCTGGAGGAGGCCATCCTCAACCGCGTGATGCAGCGCAAGATCGATCCGAATGCAGTAACCGATGTGCGCTCGCACACGGCGTGGACATCACCCCTGGACGTGCCGGCCACGGCCGTGCGCTGGGCGGTGTAAGACGCCGCAAACCTTTCTCCTGAAAACATTCATTGGCACGTAGTGTCGTTGTCATCTAAGAAGGAACATCATGAGCATCCAAGCGATTAACGTACGCAACCAGTTTCGCGGGCAGATCAAAGAGATCATCCGAGGCGATGTGCTCTCGGAGATCGACGTGGAGACCCCCGCCGGCATCGTCACTTCGGTCATCACCACCCGCTCGGTCGACAGCCTTGGCCTCAAGATCGGCAGTGAAGTGGTTGCGCTGGTGAAGGCGACGGAAGTCTCGATCGCCAAGCTGTAAGGACGGGGAGGAGACGGCGACCTAGTAGGAACATCCAGGAGCCCCATCCCATGAGTCTCATGCACACCACTGCACTCGCACAATTTCTCGGCACCCTGCCGAATGCCCCGACGCCGGACCGCCAACTGTGGCGCGACGCCAGCGGCCGCGTGCAGGGCCAGTTCTTCCACAGCTCGCTCACCAGCCTGTTTGAACCGGTCTGGCAGCTTGCCGCTGACGGCACGCTGGCGCTCGCCGGCCACGAAGCGCTCATGCGCACGTGGACGCGCGACGGCGATCTGGGCCTGAACCCGTGGAAGCTGTTCTCGCTGGCGTCGGACGACAGCACGCTGGTGGAACTCGATCGCCTGTGCCGGCTGGTGCATACGCTCAACTACTTTGCCCGTACCGATGCTCGGCGGCTGGTCGTCAACGTGCACGGCCGCTTGCTGGCGGCGGTGGCGGCCGACCACGGCAAGGCGTTCCACCGCGCGGTGGTGGCGCTGGGGCTGTCGCCGGAGCAGTTCGTCATCCAGGTGCCGTCCACGGCCAATGACGATCTGGGTCTGCTGCTGTTCGTGGTGGACAACTACCGGCGCAACGGCTTTGCCGTGGCGGTGCAGGCATCGGACCCGGCCGAAGCAGGGGCATTGCTGGTGCACGCCAAGCCCGCGTATCTGAAGCTCGATGCGCGCCGCGATTGGGTGACGCGGCACGTGGTGTCGCTGGCGGATTCGGCACGTGAGCTGGGTGTCACGCTGACCCTGCGCCGTTGCGAGCGCCTCAGTGATCTGGAGCTGGCGCGTGCGGCCGGTATCACCCACGTGCAGGGCAGCATATTGCCCGGCGCGGAGCCCGAGCCGGAACCTGTGGCGGCAGCCGAACCCTTGGTGGTGGTGTCACCGACGCGTGCCCCGATGGCGCAGGCGCCGTTACTGCCGCAGCAATGCGCCGGTATTTCTCTGATTGAATAGCCGCCTCGCCGGTCACCCGGCAAGCGGCCCCGAGGATGCATTCATGGCACGCAGTGCATTGGCAACTTCGCCCGAACCTTCACCGGACAAACGCGCGACACGCGCTTGGCACTGGCCGGCCGATGTGGCAATCGTCACGGTGCCCGGTCTGCATGGCAGCGGCCCCGGACACTGGCAGACGCGCTGGGAGGCGCGATTTCCAGAATGGCGCCGGGTCGAACAGACGGATTGGTCGACGCCCGAGCTGCCGCGCTGGTCGGCGCGCGTGGGTGAAACGGTGCGCGCTGCGTTGGCCGAGCGTGCTGCGTCTCGCCAGAAGCGCCGGGTGATTCTTGTTGCGCACAGCTTCGGCTGCCTGGCGTCGATTCATTGGGCCACCCAGGCGCACGAGGCACGAGAGGCGCGCGATTCGGTCGCGGGCATCCTGCTCGTCGCACCGGCTGATCCGGACAAATTTGGTGTGCGCGATCTGCTGCCGCAGCGCACCTTGCCGTTTCCCGCCGTGCTCGTCGCCAGCCGCAACGACCCGTGGATGCCGCACTGCTACGCGGTCGACTGGGGCTCCCGCTGGGGTGTCGAGTTGGTCGATGCCGGGGAGGCCGGTCACATCAACGCGGATTCCAACCTGGGCGAATGGGACGCCGGCCTTGCGCTGCTCGATCGCCTGATCGGCCGGGCAAGTGCACAAGACACCACCCGCGACGGCGCAGACTGGCAAGCCCAATGGGATGTCTTACCAAGCACCCCTTATATCTAAAACGATGATGCACATGCGCAAATATTCGTTTTCGTCATAAGAACTGTTCGCCACAATTGGTTCATCTGCAAATCGGTCGCAGTACTTTTTGCTCTGCGGCCATTTTTATCGGTTGCGCTGATGAGCCTGTCCTCTGCGTTGTCCCCTTCCAAGCGGCGTAAGCCTGCCAACGTGCTCCCGGGTTTTGGGTTGGCGCTGGGCTTTTCGCTGCTGTATCTCGCGCTGATCGTTCTGATCCCGCTGTCGGCGACTGTCCTCAAGACGTTCACGATGACGTGGGATGCGTTCTGGACCACGGTCACCGCGCCGCGTGTGGTGGCGTCGTACAAGCTGACCTTCGGCGCGTCGTTGATTGCGGCGGTGGTCAACCTGGTGTTCGGGTTGATCCTGGCGTGGGTGCTCGTGCGCTACCGCTTTCCGGGCAAGCGCGTGATTGATGCCCTGGTCGACCTGCCGTTTGCGCTGCCGACCGCGGTGGCGGGCATTGCGCTCACTGCGCTGTATGCGCCGAATGGTTGGATTGGCTCTCGCCTGGAGCCGCTCGGGCTGAAGGTCGCGTTCACGCCGCTGGGCATTGTGGTTGCACTCACCTTTATCGGCCTGCCGTTTGTCGTGCGCACGGTGCAGCCGGTGCTGGAAGACTTGGAAACCGAGCTGGAAGAAGCTGCCGCCAGCCTGGGTGCCACGCGCTGGCAGACCTTTACGCGGGTGATCCTGCCGACTTTGCTGCCCGCACTGTTGACCGGTTTTGCGCTGGCCTTTGCCCGCGCCACAGGGGAATACGGCTCGGTCATCTTCATCGCCGGCAACATGCCGATGATCTCCGAGATCACGCCGCTGATGATCTATTCCAAGCTCGAACAGTTCGACTACGCAGGCGCTACGGCCATCGCCGTCGTTATGCTCGGTATCTCGTTCACGCTGCTGCTGGTGATCAACCTGCTGCAGGCCTGGACGCGCCGCCGCGGCAATCGCAATGACACCATCGAGCGTGCCCCCGAAACCTTGACCGCCAACGCGGCAGGAGCCTGACATGGCCGGTACTGTTTCCCGTCAACTTGGCCATGCGCCGGCTGCTGCACGAAAGGGCGCTACAGCAGAATCCGCCTGGGTGCGCGCGACGCTGATCCTCGTGTCGTTTGTCTTCCTCGCGCTGTTCCTGTTCGTGCCGCTGGCGAGCGTGTTCTACGAGGCCTTCAAGAAGGGCGTGGATGTTTATCTCGAAGCGCTGATCGAGCCCGATGCACTGTCCGCGATTTACCTGACGCTGACGGTCGCGCTGATTGCCGTGCCGCTGAACGTGGTGTTTGGCGTGGCGGCCGCATGGGCCATCGCCAAGTTCGAGTTTCGCGGCAAGAACCTGCTGCTCACGCTGATCGACTTGCCGTTCTCGGTGTCGCCTGTCATTGCGGGCCTGATCTACGTGTTGCTGTTCGGCGCGCAAGGCTGGTTCGGCCCCTATCTGTCAGACCACGATTTCAAGGTCATTTTTGCCGTGCCAGGCATTGTGCTGGCGACCATCTTCGTCACATTCCCGTTCGTGGCACGCGAGTTGATTCCATTGATGCAAGCGCAGGGCAGCGAAGAGGAAGAGGCAGCCATCGTGCTGGGCGCATCGGGCTGGCAGACGTTCTTCCGTGTGACGCTGCCGAACATCAAGTGGGGCCTGCTGTACGGCGTGATCCTGTGCAATGCGCGGGCGATGGGTGAGTTTGGTGCGGTGTCGGTGGTGTCGGGCCACATCCGCGGGCTGACCAACACCATGCCGCTGCACGTCGAGATCCTCTATAACGAATACAACTTCGCGGCCGCATTTGCCGTGGCTTCGCTGCTGACCCTGCTGGCGCTGGTGACGCTTGGCCTCAAGACGCTGGTCGAATGGCGCAGCCGCCGTGAACTGGCTGACGCCGATGCCGGCGTGGGCGAGGGCCCCGGTCAGCGCGCTGCACAACAACAGACATCCAATCCGAATTCGCACGTCTCCGTGCAATCTCCGCTCGAAGGGAGCGCAGCATGAGCATCCAGGTTCAACACATCACCAAGCGCTTCGGCAATTTCGTCGCCCTCAACGATGTCTCGCTCGATTTCAAGAAAGGCGAACTGACCGCGCTGCTGGGCCCGTCGGGCTGCGGCAAGACCACGCTGCTGCGCATCATCGCGGGGCTGGAGCATGCGGATTCGGGAAGCATCCATCTGAACGGTGAAGACGCCTCGGAACAGCACGTGCGCGAGCGCCAGGTCGGCTTCGTGTTCCAGCACTACGCGCTGTTCAAGCATATGACGGTGTTCGAGAACGTGGCCTTTGGCCTGCGCGTGAAACCGCGTGCGCAGCGGCCCAGCGAAGCGCAGATCCGCGCCAAGGTAAAGGAGCTGCTGGAACTGGTGCAGCTTGATTGGCTGGCTGATCGCTATCCGCCGCAACTGTCGGGTGGGCAGCGTCAGCGTATTGCGTTGGCGCGTGCGCTGGCGGTGGAGCCGCGTGTGTTGCTGCTTGATGAGCCGTTTGGCGCGCTCGATGCCAAGGTGCGCAAGGAACTGCGCCGCTGGCTGCGCCGCCTGCACGACGATCTGCATGTCACCAGCCTGTTCGTCACGCACGATCAGGAAGAGGCGCTGGAAGTGGCTGACAACGTGGTGCTGATGAACCGTGGGCAGGTGGAGCAGGTCGGCAGCCCGGCTACGGTCTACAACACGCCAGCCACGCCGTTCGTCTATGGCTTCCTCGGCAACGTGAACCTGTTCCACGGCCGCTTGGAAGAGGGCGAGGGCGGCAGCGTGCTGCATGTGGGCGATGCGTCCATCACCGTGCCGTCGGGCGGTGTGGATTCGTCGCGTGCCGATCAAGCGGTGGCGTTTGTGCGCCCGCACGAGATCGACCTGGAACGCTATGCGCCCGGCGCCGAAGGCATCCCCGTGACGTTGCGCCGCGCGCTCACGCTGGGTGCCGTTGCCCAGCTGGAGCTGGAGCGTTCGGATACCGACGACGTCATCGAAGTCTCCCTGCCCATCGAGCGCTTCCGCGCCGAGGGTTTCCGTGAAGGCGAAACGCTGGTGGTGCGCCCGCGCGCCATTCGCGTGTTCGCCCAGGGCAGCGCACAGCCCACCGTGCAAGCCACCGCTTAACCCCCACCCAATTCGCCGCTCCGACGACAACCATTCGAGAGGACACGAGCATGAACTTTCAGCAACTGCGTTCCATCCGCGAGGCGGTGCGCCGCCAGTTCAACCTGACCGAAGTCGCCAACGCGCTCTATACGTCGCAGCCGGGTGTGTCGCGGCAGATCCGCGAGCTGGAGGATGAGCTTGGCGTGGAGATTTTCGAGCGCTACGGCAAGCGTCTGACCGGCCTGACCGAGCCGGGCCGCGAGATCGTTCGCATTGTCGAGCGCCTGCTGCTCGAAGCCGAAAACCTGCGCCAGGCCGGTGAGGAATTCTCCGGCCGCCAGTCCGGCCGCCTGACCGTGGCGACCACGCACACGCAGGCGCGCTATGCGTTGCCGAAGGTCGTGCAGTCGTTCCGTAAGGAGTATCCGCACGTCACGCTGGCGCTGCAGGAGGCATCGCCTTCGCACATCGTCGAACTGCTGCTGACGGGGCAGGCCGACATCGGCATCGCCACTGAGGCCGTGGCCAACGAACCGGGCCTGACCTCGTTTGAGGCCTACCGCTGGCGCCACGTGCTAGTGGTCAGCCCGGACCATCCGCTGACCAAGAACCCGCTGCCCACGCTGGAAGACGTGGCGCAGTATCCGTTGATTACCTACGACGCCGGCTTTACGGGCCGCCGCAACATCGACGCGGCATTTGCTGCCTCGGGGCTGCATCCTGAGATCGTGCTGACCGCCATGGACGCCGACGTGATCAAGACCTACGTCGCGCTGGATGTGGGCGTGGGCATCATCGCTTCGATGGCGTATGACGGGCGCAAGGATGACAACCTCGTGTGCATTGGCGCGGATCATCTGTTCGAGCCGAACACCACACGTGTGGCGGTGCGGCGTGGTGCGTACCTGCGCGGCTATGCGCACGACTTCATCGGGATGTTCGCGCCGCATCTGTCGCGCGAGACGGTGGCGGAGGCGGTGGCTTCTACGGTGGTTACGCAAGGGGTGCGGGAGGCGCTGGCGGCGTAGGCACCACGCCAGCGGCGCGGGGTGGCAGCCGTTCACCCCTCCAATTCCGCCATTCGTCACACGCCAATGGCGCCTCTCGAGGCGCCATTCCTATACTGCGGACATCCTCGGTTCCACCTGAGACCGCCATGTCCGCCATCCCCTACGACACCTCTCCTGAATCTGACGATGCCTTGCTGCGCCGCGCCCGCCACCGCGCCGGCGCACGCATGGGGTTCCGTATCCACCTGCTGTCGTTCCTGGCCGTGAACGCCGTGCTGGCGGCGATTGCGCTGTCACGCGGGCAGTTCTGGTTCGTCTGGCCGCTGCTGGGCTGGGGGATGGGGCTGGCCGCGCACGGTCTGAGCCTGGCCTGGAGCATGGGCAACGGCTACCAGCGCATGGTCGATCAGGAACTCGCCCGTCTGCGCGAACAGGCTGGCCGCTGATGCGGGAAACCCCAAGCTTCAACGCCGGAGAACCCTCCGGTAAGATCGCCCGCATGCTCGCCAATGTGTCGTTTCCTTCGCTTGCCGACTGCCTGCGCTTCGTGCGGCGCTGGCTGGTCCGCTATGCCGTCATCATCGTCATCAATACGTTGATTGCGACGGTGCTGGCGTTCGGCATCCGCCCGGAAGAGACGTTCTGGCAGGACTTTGTTTTCAGCCAGTCAATCGGTCTGGCGGTGTTCTCGTTGATTGGCATTCCGCGTCACGTGTTCTGGGGCGATGGGCCGCCCAGTAAGAAGTTCTTTCCGTGGGTTGTGGTTGGTGCGGTGGTGATTGGCGTGCCGTTCGGGCAATGGGTGGCCCGCATGATTCTCTGCATGAACGCGCCGTTCCCCATGCCCTGGCGGGCCGATAGCCTGCGCATGAGCTTCATCATCACGATGCTGGCTGCGCTGGGGGCAACCTACTATTACTGGTCGCGCGGCAAGCTGGTTGCGCTGGAGCGTCAGGCCGCGCTCGATGCGTTGGATCGTGAAGAAGCCGAGAAGCAGGTCGTGCGTGCGCAACTCATGGCGTTGCAAGCGCAGATCGAGCCGCACTTCCTGTTTAACGTGCTCGCCCATGTGGATGTGCTGATCGCCCGGGACCCGGTTGGCGCACGGCGCTTGCTGCAGCACCTGATCGGCTTTCTGCGTACGTCGCTCTCGCATGCCCGCGCCGAACAATGCACGCTGGCGCAGGAATTCGCGCTGCTGCGTGCGTATCTCGATATTCAGGCGCTGCGCTTCGGCAACCGGCTGCGGTTTTCACTGACGCTGGATGATGCCATCGCCAACATCGTCATCCCGCCCATGTTGATCCAGCCGCTGGTGGAGAACGCTGTCGTGCACGGCATCGAGCCGGCACGCGAAGGCGGTGAGATTGCGCTTTCGGCCCGCTTGGTTGCCCACAATGACGGCGAGCGCCTCGTGCTGGAAGTGCGCGATACCGGCGTCGGCTTCGGCAACGATGGCGGCAAGGGCTCGGGGCTGGGCCTCACGCATGTGCGTGAACGGCTGGCGCGTTTGTTTGATGGTGACGCGCGCCTGACGATTACGGAAACCGTGCCGCATGGCGTGACGATCATTGTTGAGCTGCCGCTCGCACGCGAAACAACTGACACGCCTGCCCAAGCCGATGCACCTGAGTGGCGTTGCCGCTTTTCCCAGTCTGCACGCCCCGCCGCCAACCCAGCGCTGTATTCGCGCGCGCCCGCCGGAACCTGACCGATGCCGTCTTCCCCCCGCCTGCTGATTGCCGACGACGAACCGGCGCTGGCTGACAACCTGGTCGCTGAACTGGCTGCACTGTGGCCCGAGGCCACGCTGTTGCCTGCCGTGCATGACGGGCAATCCGTGCTCGATGTGATTGACGATACGCAGGCCGGGCAGGGGCCGGACGTTGTGTTTCTCGACATCCGTATGCCGGGGCTCTCAGGCATCGACGTGGCGCGTGAGCTGTCGGACCGAGAGGATCGCCCGCTGGTGGTGTTCGTCACGGCCTACGATCAGTTTGCGTTGGATGCCTTCGAGCAGGCCGCGGTCGACTACGTGCTCAAGCCCGTGCAGACCGAGCGCCTGGCCGAGACCGTCAAGCGCCTGAAGGACCGACTGACCGTGCGCCCCAGCAGCAACGGTGCCGCAGATCCGGCACAGACGCTGGCAGAACTCGTCGAACGCCTCGCCGGTCTGCAGGGCGCCGCGCAGACGCGCGTGACGCCGCAGGGCGGCTATCTACGCTTTATCAAGGCGCTGGTCGGGCAAGAGGTGCGCTTCATCCCCGTGGATGACGTGCTGTATCTGGAAGCGACCGACAAGTACGTCAACGTGGTCGCCAGCAGCGGTGAATCGCTCATCCGCATGAGCTTGCGCGAGTTGCTGGCCCAGCTTGATCCGGAGCACTTCTGGCAGGTGCACCGCGGCACGGTGGTCAACGTGGCGCATGTGTCGAGCGCCGTGCATCTGTCGCTGGGCCGATTGGGCCTGAAGATACGCGGACGGGCGGAGACGCTGCCGGTGGCACGGCAGTACGCGCATCTGTTTCGGCAGATGTAGCCCGTTCTGGCGTGTGCGCCCGCTGTTTACACAGGCGGGCCTTCCGCTATGATCCGTTGTGTCGTCAACGAATCAAGCGTGAGACTACTCGCCATGGAGACTGCAGTTGTAGGCCAACCCCGCCACGGCGGGCAGATCCTGGTCGATGCGTTGGTCGGCCATGGTGTCGACATTGCCTTTGGCGTGCCCGGTGAGAGCTACCTGTCGGTGCTCGAGGGCTTCTATCAGCGCCGCGACCGCGCGCGCTTCATCATCTGCCGGCAAGAGGGCGGCGCCACCAACATGGCCGACGCCTACGGCAAATTGACCGGCCGCCCCGGCATCGTTTTCTGCACACGGGGCCCCGGCGCCACCAACGCCAGCATCGGCGTGCACACCGCGTTCCAGGATTCCACGCCGATGATCCTGTTCATCGGCCAGGTCGGCCGCGATTTTGTCGACCGCGAAGCGTTTCAGGAAATCGACTACCGCCGCATGTTCGGCCAGATGGCCAAGTGGGTGGCGCAGATCGACAGCGTGGAGCGTATCCCCGAATACATCGCGCGCGCATTCCAGACGGCCACTGCTGGCCGGCCCGGTCCGGTCGTGCTGGCGTTGCCGGAAGATATGCTCACCGAGGTTGCCACGGTTGCAGACGTGCCGCCCGATGTGGCAACGAAAGCGCGCGCCATGGCGTGGCCCGGTCCGCACGATCTCGCGCAACTGAAGGGGCTGCTGCAGAACGCAGCGCGCCCGTTGTTGCTGCTGGGCGGCTCTGGCTGGACACCGCAGGCCGCCGCTCGCATGCAGGTGTTTGCCGAGCGCTGGAACCTGCCGGCCGGCTGCGTGTTCCGCCGGCAAGACCTGTTCGACAACCGTCACCCGAATTACGCGGGCGATGTCGGTATCGCCATCAACCCGAAGCTTGCTGCACGCGTGAAAGAGGCGGACGTGGTGCTCGCCATCGGCCCGCGCCTGGGCGAGATGACGACCTCCGGCTACACGCTGTTCGACGTGCCGCGCCCAAGGCAGACGATCATCCACGTGCATGCCGGCGCGGAAGAGCTGGGGCGTGTCTACCAGGCACACCTGATGATCCATGCGTCGATGCCTGCGATTGCTGAAGCGCTGGAGGGCGTTGTACCGGACGCACCTCCGCGCTGGTCGACGTGGACCGAAGCCGCCCATGCCGATTACCTTGCCAACATCGTGCCGCCGCCGTTCACCGGGCAAGGCATCGACATGGCCCGCGCGATGCAATGGCTGCGCGAGCGCCTGCCGCACAACAGCATCCTGACCAACGGCGCAGGCAACTACGCCACGTGGCTGCATCGCTTCTATCAATACGGCGCGCTGGCATCCGGCTCGCGCACGCAACTGGCGCCGACCAGCGGGGCGATGGGCTACGGCGCACCGGCTGCCGTGGCTGCCAAGATCGTGTGCCCCGACACGCCCGTCATCTGCATGGCGGGTGATGGCTGTTTCCTGATGAACGGCCAGGAGCTGGCGACCGCCATGCAATACAACGCGCCGGTCATCTTCATTGTGGTCAACAACAACATGTACGGCACCATTCGCATGCATCAGGAGCGTGAGTACCCTGAACACGTGAGCGGCACCGAACTGCGCAATCCCGACTTTGCGGCACTGGCCCGCGCTTACGGCGCCCAGGGGCATACGGTACGCTCGCTCGAAGGCTTCCAGTCGGCCGTTGAGGCTGCATTGGTTGCCCCCGTTGCCACGATCATCGAGGTGCAGACGGATCCGAACATCATCAGCCCGCGTGCGACCATCGATTCGTTGCGAGCACAGTCGCGCAGCTAATCCCTTTCTACCAACGCCCAATCCTTCGACACTGCCATGACGATGACCCCAGTCACTGACCTGTGCGATCTGCACGAAGACAAACTCATCTACGGAAGCCTGCGTGTGCTCACGCCGGTGTTCCGCAGCTTTGGCAAGCGTGCCGCGTTTGCCGGCCCGGCTTCCACGCTCAAGGTGTTTGAAGACAACGGCCTGGTGCGCGCCGCGCTGGAAGAGCAGGGCGCGGGGCGCGCGCTCGTCATCGACGGCGGCGGTTCGCTGCGCTGCGCGCTGGTGGGCGGCAACCTCGGCAAGCTGGCCGAGGAGAATGGCTGGGAGGGCATCCTGCTCAACGGCTGCGTGCGCGACACGCGCGAGCTGATCGAATGCAACGTCGGCATTCATGCACTAGCTGTGCACCCACGCAAGAGCATCAAGAAGAACGCCGGCCAGCGCGAGGTGGGGGTGCAGATGCCCGGCGCGTACATCCAGTCCGGTGAATGGATCTATGCCGATGAAGACGGTGTGCTGGTTTCGCAGGACCCACTCGTATGAGCCCGGTCAACGCCATTCACGTGTTCGTCTACGGCACACTGCGCGCCGGAGAGGCCAATGACCTGCGCGTGGCCGCAGCCAAGCGCGGCATTCCCGAACCGGAGTTGCTGGGCACCGCCATGTTGCACGGTCGCCTGTACGACTTTGGCGCATACCCAGGCTTGGTGCTGGACCCGACCGGCACTGCCGTACGGGGTGATGTCTATCGCATCGATGCCGCGCTCGTGCCGGTGCTCGACGAGATCGAAGAGGTGTATCCAGGTGGCGACGCGCTCTTCCTGCGCGAAAACCACGCCGTGATGCTGGGTAGCGAGCCTGTCGAGTGCATCGTCTATCCGGTCAGCCCGGCGCACATTGCCGGGCGACATGTCATTACGGGTGGCGATTGGGTCGCGCATCGGCTGGCGCGCGGCTGAGCACTGCGCCGCAGTGTCTGAGCGCCTCAGCCGACATTCATCGGCAGCAGCACCATCTGCTTGCCTTGCTGGTGCAGCCGCGTCTGGATTTCCAGCGGGCTCTGGTTGTGCAACCAAGCGGTGAGGAAGTTCACCTGCCGGAAGATCAGTTTGCTGGCAAAGCACACGCTGTTGGGAAACTCATCCATCGTGGTCTCGGCCAGCTTGGTGAACTGTGCAACCGGGTTGGTGCCGAAAGCGATGCGGTAGTCGGCCGCATCGCCATGCCGGCGGCATTGCGCCACGTAGTACTCCAGTGATGCCGTGATGGTCTGGCGCAGGCGCTCCAGATGCTCGGCACCGTCGTAGCTCTTGGCATCGACTTCGCCCACGGCCAGGAAGATGAAGTTCTTGAAGTGCCCTGGGAAGAGCCGGTTGACCCATAGCAGTGCATGCATGCTGGCCCCGCGATGCTTGCCCACCAGAAGGATGGCAGTGGGCAGGCTGGGGTCGGGTTTGCTGGGCGCCGCGGTGTCGGGCACGATGGGTGTTTCTCCGGAGAACAGCGCGTCTTCCTTGGCGATTTGCGCGCGGGTCTCGTCGTAGTGATGCCGGATCAGGAAGCACAGCGCAATCACTGTGCTCGTGACCAGCACTGTTAGCCAGCCGCCCGCAGTGAATTTTTCGACCAGGGTGATGACCAGCACTGTGCTCGTGACCGACAGCCCCAATGCTGACAGCGCAAAGTGTCTCCACCAGTGCGCGCCATTCTTGCGTTGGCGCCACCAATAGGTGCACAGGCCGAGCAGTGACAGGCTGAAGGTCAGGAACACGTTGATGCTGTACAGCACCACCAGCACCGCCACGTCACCGTGCGTCCAGAACAGGATCAGCAGGCTTGCCACGCCCATCACGATGATGCCGTTCTGGCGCACCAGCCGGGCCGACAGATCGCGAAAGTGGCGCGGCACCCAGGAGTCGTGCGCCATGTTGGCCAGCACAGCCGGGCCATCGAGAAAGCCGGTTTGCGCACCGACCAGCAGCAGCCCCGCCTCAAACGCCAGCACCGCAGCCAGTAGCGCACCACGCGCAAATGCCGAGCTGAGCCCCATGTGGTCGATCACGCTGCCGAACACCACGGCGTTGAGCGTCTGGCCCTCCACCGGTTTGGCGTGCCACAGCATGTAGAGCAGGATGATGCCGCCCGCCGTGAACGCCAGCGATGTCGACATATAGAGCATCGTCCGCTTGCCGTGGGGCGTGCGCGGCTCGGCCAGCATGTTGACGTTGTTCGAGACCGCTTCCAGGCCCGTGTAGGTACCACCGCCCAGCGAGAACGCGCGCATCAACAGCGCCAGCATCACCAGCGGCCCGAGCGTTTGCGACATGGTGTGCGCCTCGCCCACGGCATCCGGCACGACGGCGGTGAGCCCGCTGCCATGAACTGCCACGCCATAGACGATCAGCCCGAAGTGCAGCACGACAAAGCCCAGGAAGATCGGCAGCAACACGAGAATCGATTCGCGCATGCCCCGGAAGTTGAGGCCCGTCATCAGCACGATCAGGATCAGCTCGGTGGTCAGCTTGAACGCTTGCGCGCTCAATGGCAGCAGGCTGAAGAAGGCATCGACGCCGCTTGCCAGTGACGTGGCCACCGTCAGCACGTAGTCGACCAGCAGCGCGGCGCCGGACACCAGCCCCGCGCGCTGGCCCAACAAGGCAGTTGCCACGCGATAGCCACCGCCCCCGGTGGGAAA
Organism: Ralstonia sp. AU12-08; assembly: GCF_000442475.1. Classification (NCBI taxonomy): domain Bacteria; kingdom Pseudomonadati; phylum Pseudomonadota; class Betaproteobacteria; order Burkholderiales; family Burkholderiaceae; genus Ralstonia; species Ralstonia sp. AU12-08. The sequence continues at coordinate 103,882 of NZ_ASZV01000015.1, forward strand.
CAGTTCGATGACCTGGTTGTACCCCAGCGCGATGATGAATACGGTTGCGGCAGTCGCCAACGCCAGGAAGAGGGCGAGGGGTGTGTGCTGACCCAGGGCGAGGAACGCCTCCTCGGGGCCATAGCACGATGAGGACAGACCATCGGCCCCAAGCCCCACCCACGCCAGAAGCGGCGTCACGGCGATGGCATGCCGGGTTCGTGGGTCGAGTGGATCAAGCGGCTTACCAACAACCACCTGCCACATCTTGTCGAATGTAGCCATCGTGCCTCCCGCCCTTCTTATTGGCGCTATCTGTAGGTGTAGAGCAATTCCGTGAGGCATACCAGTCCGAGATACCCGGCGCCCTGGTTGCGCAGATGGCTGCCGGGTCAGCGGCTTGCGCGCGGGCCGGTACGTTGATACGAATTTTGCGTCGAGGAGAGCGTTCTTTATGACTTCTTGATGAACGACGTCTTACGCTGGAGGCTCGAAAAACACTTGGGCATGCTGCGCCCGTATGGTTATGACGCTAACGGATCGGCTGTTGCTGGGCGTGGCGGCCGTGTTGGCTGTCATCGGTATTTTTGTTGCCGAAGCGATTCGTGCCGAACGGGTTGCGCGGCGCCTGGCCAAGGCGAAAGAGGGGGCGGCACACAAGTACGCCAACGATTCGGATTGAACACGCATGGCCTGCGTGTAGATGCCGGGCATGGGCATGTGGGCGTATTTCTCCTGGCCCGCAGAAGCCACGGTGCCAAAGATGGCCAGTGGAGCGGTGCCATCAACGCTACGAAGCCAGTGTGATGTGTGTCGACCTACCGCATGTGAAGGATAGGTCTTCTATTTTTCACAATGCGGAAAGTCTTTTTGGTCCTCAAAAATTCCGCACCGCAGGGCACCATCACCATCTTTCATGATAGGGAAAATCTTTCCGTATCGTGAAACGATGGTATTAAGTCTTTGAAAATAAACAAATAAAAACTTCGGATCGAGTTGAGGTTCTCCTTGTTGCGCTGCATCGTGCCTTTCTACACTCTTATATAAGACACATGACTTTTGGCCGGCCGACGACACCCAAAAAGGGCGCCAGCGGAAGGCAAGTGGCTTTAAGCGGTGAGCGAGCTACCCGGTTCTTATTGGATGGATGCGATCAAGCAGGAGAGTGTGATGACGACGCGCGAACAACAAGTGCAGCAACTGCAAAAGGAATGGGACACCAACCCGCGCTGGAAAGGCATCAAGCGCGGTTATACCGCCGAAGACGTCGTGCGCCTGCGTGGCTCGCTGCAGATCGAGCACACGCTGGCCAAGCGCGGTGCGGAAAAGCTGTGGGACCTGATCAACAACGAGCCGTTCGTCAACGCGCTGGGCGCACTGACGGGCAACCAGGCCATGCAGCAGGTCAAGGCGGGCCTGAAGGCCATCTACCTGTCGGGCTGGCAGGTGGCGGGCGATGCCAACAGCAACGGGGAGATGTATCCGGACCAGTCGCTGTACTCGGTGGACTCGGTGCCCAAGGTCGTCAAGAAGATCAACAACACCTTCCAGCGCGCTGACCAGATCCAATGGTCGGAAGGCAAGGACGACATCGATTTCTTTGCCCCGATCGTGGCCGATGCGGAAGCTGGTTTCGGCGGCGTGCTGAATGCGTTCGAGTTGATGAAGGCCATGATCGAAGCCGGCGCTTCGGGCGTGCACTTTGAAGACCAACTGGCCGCCGTGAAGAAGTGCGGCCACATGGGCGGCAAGGTGCTGGTGCCGACGCGTGAAGCCGTGAGCAAGCTGGTGGCTGCGCGCCTGGCTGCTGACGTGATGGGCGTGCCGACCGTGCTGATCGCCCGTACCGATGCCGAAGCCGCTGATCTGCTGACCACCGACGTGGACGACAACGACCGCCCGTTCTGTACTGGCGAGCGCACCGTGGAGGGCTTCTACCGCACGAAGCCGGGCCTGCAGCAAGCCATCTCGCGCGGCCTGGCCTACGCAGAAGTGGCCGATCTCGTGTGGTGCGAAACCGGCAAGCCGGATCTGGAGTACGCCAAGAAATTCGCCCAGGCCATCCACGCCAAGTTCCCGGGCAAGATGCTGGCCTACAACTGCTCGCCGTCGTTCAACTGGAAGAAGAACCTGGACGACGTCACGATTGCCCGGTTCCAGAAGGAACTCGGCGCGATGGGCTACAAGTTCCAGTTCATTACGCTGGCCGGTTTCCACGCCCTGAACTACTCGATGTTCAACCTGGCTTACGGCTATGCCCGCAACCAGATGAGCGCCTTTGTCGAGCTGCAAGAGGCCGAGTTCAAGGCGGCGGAAAAGGGGTTCACTGCGGTGAAGCATCAGCGCGAAGTCGGCACGGGCTACTTCGATGCCGTGACGCAGACCATCGAGCGGGAAGCGTCCACCACGGCGCTGAAGGGCTCGACGGAAGACGAACAATTCTTCGAAGAAACGGCGCAAGCCAAGAAGGTGGCTTGAGTTTGCCGACGCATCCGGCATCCAGGACACCTGGGCCAGCGCGCTGACCACGCGCCAGCCTCTCGAAACCGCGTCCCGTGAGTGGCGCGGTTTTTTTTATGCGCGCTTGAAAATCGATTCGAGGTCCAGTGCCGACGTTGGCGTGGCATGCAGGTCCAGCGAATGCTCGATGTGCTCAAGGTGTTCGCGCATCAGGTCGTGTGCGCGTGCCGCATCGCCTGCGGTAATGGCCTCGGCGAGGGTGTCGTGCTCGTGCTCGGGGCAGGCGGGCAGGCCGGGGCGGTCGTACAGCGTGATGATCAGGCAGGTGCGCGAGACGGTCTCGCGAATCAGCCGCTCCAAGACGTGGTTGCCGGCCATTTCGGCGATGAGCACGTGGTACTCGCCGGAGAGGCGGATGGTGGCTGCACGATCGCCACGCTCGCGTGCGGCATGCTCTGCAGCGATGTGTTCGCGCAGGCGTTTGGCCTGAGCCGGCCCGCATGCGCGTGCCAGCATGGCGGCCAGTTCGGGTTCGATGATGCGGCGGGTCTGGAAGACGTCGCGCGCCTCCTCCACGGAAGGCTGCGCGACGAAGGCACCCTTGTTGGGTACGAGCGTCACGAGTTGCTCATGCGCCAGCCGCGCCAGCACCTGGCGGATGCGCGGCCGGCCTGCACCGGTGGCTTCACATAACCGCTCTTCGACCAGCTTGGTGCCGGCGGCCAAGCGGTGCTCCATGATGGCCGTCAGCAGGCCTTGGTAGATCGGTTCGGCAGCAGGCTGGCTGTCGGTGGTTTCCCGTTCGGATGCGGGCATGGCGGGTGACAGAGCGGAGGAAAAAGGCGGAAGGGTGCATGGTAGCAAATGCACCCTCCCGTGCCGCACTAGGCTAATGCAAACGGTGCAAGCATCCCCGTGTAGGGTTTGGGCAGCGGGCGTGCCCAATCGCCGCGCTTGCTGGTCGATAGCCGCATGCCGACCAGCGCCTCCACCAATTTCACCGCCGCCACCACGCCGTCGATGACGGGCACGCCCAGTTCGGCGCTCAGGTCTTCGCACAGGTCGGCCATGCCGGCGCAGCCGAGCACGATGCAGTCGCTGCGGTCTTGCGCCAGTGCGTCGCGGCAGGCTTGCAGGATGATGCCGCGTGCATTGGAGCCCGGCTTTTCCAGATCCAGCACCGGCAGGTCACTCGCGTGGACGTTGCGGCAGGCATGGCGCATGCCGTAGTGCTCGGCCAGGTGCCAGGCCATGCCGACGGTACGTTCCAGCGTCGTCACCACGCTGAAGCTGTTGCCGATCAGGCTCGCCATGTGCATGGCCGCTTCGGCAATGCCGATGACGGGGCCATGTGCCAACTCGCGAGCCGCATAGAGGCCCGGATCGCCAAAGCAGGCGATGACGTAGGCATCGGCGCCATCGCGCTCGCCGTGGCGGATTTCTTCCAGGATGCCGGGCACAGAGAGGGCTTCGTCGTAGTGGCTCTCGATGGAAGCCGGGCCCATCTTCGGGCTGACCGCCGTGATGCGTGTGCCGGATGCCGCCGCTGCCTGTGCGCAGCGGCCGATCAGCGCGGTCATGCTGGCGGTCGTGTTGGGATTGATGATGCGGATGTCCATGTCGATGCGTTGTAAGGGTCAACGGGCGGCGGCGAGTTGCTTGCGGCTCAGCGTGGTGTAGAGCACCAGCGCGATGCCCACGCCGATGAACCAGCTGTAGTTGGCCAGCCATTGCAGGCGCTCGAATACCACGCAGGCCATCGGGATCAGCGCGGACGGGATCATCGTCCAGACGGCTGCCGGGTTGTAGCCGTTGCGGAACCAGTAGCTGCCCGTCGGGCGCATCGAGTAGAGATCGTCCACGTTGATCTGCTGGCGGCGCACGAAGTAGTAGTCCGCAATCAGGATGCCGAACAGCGGGCCGATGAAGGCGCCCAGCACGTCGATGGTGTAGTGGATCACCTCAGGGTTGTTGTAGAGGTTCCAGGGCGTGATGAAGATCGATGCCACCGCCGCGATCATGCCGCCCGTGCGCCAACTGATGTGCTGCGGCGCCACGTTGGAGAAATCGAACGCTGGTGAGACGAAGTTGGCGACGATGTTGATGCCGATGGTGGCAATCATGAAGGTCAGCGCGCCGATCACCACTGCTGTTGTGTTGTCGATGCGGGAGATGACTTCCACCGGGTCGGAGATCAACTGGCCAAACACCGGCAGCGTGGCGGAGGTGGTAACGACCACCAGCAGCGCAAAGCCGAGGAAGTTGACCGGCAAGCCCCAGAAGTTGCCGCGCTTGACCGAGCCGAAGTCCTTGCCGTAGCGCGAGAAGTCGCCAAAGTTGAGCATCGGCCCCGAGAAGTACGACACCACCAGCGCGATCCCGCCCAGCATGACGGGCACGGCATCCCAGCCTTCGTACTTGAGGAAGGAGAGCGTGAAGTTGATGTTCTCCCAACCGGCCTTGTGCACGAGCCACACGGCCAGCGCAATCATCACCACGTACACCGCCGGGCCTGCCCAGTCGATGAACTTGCGGATCGATTCCATGCCGTGCCAGAACACGAACGCTTGCAGGACCCACAGCAACATGAAGGCCGCCCAGCCCAGCGTGGACAGGCCGGCAAAGCCATGCTGCTGCAAGTCTGCGTACGGCGCGAGTTCGGGCATGAATTTCAGCGCCACGATCAAGAAGGCATGCGAGGCCAGATAGGTCTGGATGCCGTACCACGCCACCGCGATCAACCCGCGGATGATGGCCGGAATGTTGGCTCCCAGCACGCCAAACGAGGCCCGGCAGATCACCGGATACGGCGTGCCGGTCGCTTGGCTGGGTTTGGCGACGAGGTTGCAGAACACCTGCACGATCAGAATGCCCACCAGCAACGCAAACAGCACCTGCAAGCTCGACAGGCCCAGCGAGAACAGGCTCGCCGCCGTCAGGTAGCCGCCCACGCTGTGCACGTCCGACATCCAGAACGCGAAGATGTTGTAGGTGCCCCAGGTTTGCTTGCGCAGCGGCGCAAGGTCTTCGTTGGTGAGCCGTGGGTCGTACTGCGGTTTGATGACGACGTTGGAATGCGCGTACGGCGGATCATCCGCCGGTGCCGCCGAAGCGGTGGTGGTGGTCATTCTGTCTTCTCCTTGGTTGATGCCGGCAGGAAGTCGAGTTCAGGCCGTGCGGTCATTGTGCGCAAACTTGTGCACAAGATTATTTAGTTTTGTGTACAAAGTTGTATGCATCAACAAGCCAAGAGTCAAGGGCAAAAAGAAAGCCGCCCGGTCAGGGGCGGCTGCGTGTCGAAGGAGTCTGGTCTTCTGGAGGCGGCTCAGCGATAGACAATCACGGGGATTTCGGTGTGCGTGAGCACCTTCTGCGTCTCGCTGCCGAGCAGCAGCCCGGCCAGTCCGCGCCGGCCATGAGAGGCCATGAAGATGACGTCACAGCCGTGACGTTCTGCCGCATCGATGATGCCCATGTAGGGCACCGCAAAGCAGCTCATGTCGGTATCGCAGGTGATGCCGGCGCTGCGGGCGGCGTCTTCCACGTTCTTGAGCACCACGCGCGCCTGGGCTTCAACGCGCTCCTTGAAGGCCTGAGGGGTCTCCACGACGATCTCGGAGAAGGGCGTGTAAGGGTATTCCTCCAGGCACGTGTAGGCCGTCAGGCGCGCGCCGAGTGTCTTGGCAAAGTCGAGCGCGCCCGCCACCGCCTTACGCGACAGCTCGGAACCATCGGTCGGGATGAGGATGTGCTGGAACATGCGGCCTCCTTGGTTGGGTGGATACGCGTTGTCTTGATTGTAGGCCGCGTGCAATGTTCCACCCATCCGGAGTGATCGCTAGTCCATCCCGATGAGGGCATCGGCCCGGCGCCAGTAGGCCGGGTTGCCGTAGGTGTTCTTGAGGAAATCGATAAAGAGCCGTACGCGCAGGGGCAGATGCTTGCGTTGCGGAAACACCGCGTGGATGCCGATCGGCGGCGCTTCGAACGCATCCAGCACTGTCACCAACTTGCCCGTGGCGATGTCGTGGCCGACCTCCCACCACGAGCGCCACGCCAGGCCGTAGCCCTGCAAGCACCACTCGCGCAGCACGGCGCCGTCGGTGCATTCCATCGTGCCCGATACCTTCACGGTGACGGTCTTGCCGCCTTGTTGGAAGACCCAGCCGCGCTGCACGTTGGCGCTGGCGCCAAAGGCCAGGCAGTTGTGGCCCGAGAGTTGCTCCACTTGGGTTGGCACGCCATGGCGCTCCAGATAGGCGGGCGCGGCCACCACGACGCGGCGGTTCTCCCACAGGCGGATCGATACCAGGCTCGAATCCGGCAGATCACCCAGGCGGATCGCGCAGTCGAACCCTTCGTTGACGAGGTCAACCACGCGGTCGCCCAGGTCCAGCGTCATCGACACATCTGGGTGGGCCTCGATGAAGTCCGGCACCATCGGCGCGACGTGGCGGCGGCCGAAGCCGGCCGGGGCCGTGATGCGCAGGTGGCCACTGGCCTTCACGCCACCAGCGGAGACGCTGGCCTCGGCGTTGTGCAGGTCGTTGAGGATGCGTTGGCAATCCTCCAGGAATGCCGAGCCCTCGAAGGTGAGGGTGATGCGCCGCGTGGTGCGCACCAGCAGCTTCACGCCCAGGCGTTCTTCCAGTGCGTCGATGCGGCGCCCGATGATGGCTGGTGCCACACCTTCGGCCGCAGCCGCAGAAGACAAACTGCCGCGCGTGGCCACGGCGACAAAGGTTTCGAGTTGCTTGAAGTGATCCATTCTGATGCGAGCGCTGTTAGGCGGGGAGTTCCGCCGATGTCGATGTCCGGCGCAAGCGCCATTGCGCAAGACCGATTTCTAGTGCCGCCAGGGCCAGCCAAAAGAGGCAGTGCAACCCGATGCCGCGATACAGCGCGATGAAGAATGCACTTATCCGCTCGGCCAGGATACTCGCCACGAATTCGCCGTCGGCCAGTGATGCCAAGGATTGGCGCAGCGCAATGCGCGTGGTTTGTGCATCGATATGCGCGAGTTTGTGCACGCGCTCCACCAGCACGTCCTTGATCGTTTCGCGAAACGCGTGGGCCCCCAGCAGCGCGGCACCCGCCGCAGCCAGTTGCCGCAGCGCGCCATTCCCCATGGCTTCGGGCGCCTGCGCGGCTCGGTCAACGGCGGCGTCCACCACATGCTCAATGGAAACCGTAGACAACTGCGGATGCTGTTCAAGCAGCGATTGCAGTTGCACCTGCATCGCGCCGAGCGTCTGCTGCGTCAATGTCCGGATGACGGGGCGAGCGGTCTTCAGGTGTTCGGCCAATGTGCCTTCCACGCACACGGCCAATGCGGCCTGCATCGCGCAGATTGCCAGCACGACGGGCAGATACAGGAAATACAGGCGTGCTACCCAACGCCCGATCCGAGTGCGCCGGCGCAGCAGCCCGGCACGATGCAGCCCCCATGCCGCCATGACGCCCAGCGCCAGACCGGCCAGCAGCGCCAGTGCGGCGTACAGCATCAGTTTTGCGACCGGCACGAACTGTGCAATCGACCAGAATTGGGCCCACAGAGACATAGGGTTTGGAATGTATCGGAAAGCACGGGATTGTGACGAATATAAAGGTTATCACTCGTCATTCCGATGGTAAAAGTTAAAGATCAAGTGACCATTGCCGTCTTTGTGCGGTGCGTCACCTTTTCTACAATGGCCCTCGTTGCGAAGGTCGGAGAGGCGTTCTGCTAGATGGAACATGCGAGAACAGGCGGAGCGCACGACCTTCGGTTACGTGGAGCTTCGTGGGGCTTGTCTATGAGTTCGATTCGCGCGGTGGTCTTTGACGCCTATGGCACGTTGTTCGACGTGTATTCCGTGGCTGCGCGCGCCGAGCAACTCTTTGCCGGCAAGGGCGAGGCACTGTCGGTGCTCTGGCGCGACAAACAGATCGACTACACGCGCATCCGCTCGCTGGCCGGCCCCTCGGGCGAGCACTACAAGCCGTTCTGGGACATCACCGTTGATGCGCTGCGCTACGCAGCGGCACGCCTGGGCGTAGAGCTTTCCTCCCACGACGAAGCCACGCTGATGCGCGAATATGCGTGCCTGTCGGCATTTCCCGAGAACGTGCCTGCGCTGCGCCGCCTGCGTGAGATGGGGTTGCCGCTGGGCATCCTCTCCAACGGCAATCCGCAGATGCTGGACATCGCCGTCAAGAGCGCGGGTATGTCAGGCCTGTTCGACCACGTGCTGTCGGTCGATGCGGTGAAGCTCTACAAGACCGCTCCGCAAGCGTACGCATTGGCACCGCAGGCTTTTGGCGTGCCGGCCGAAGAGATTCTGTTCGTCTCGTCCAACGGCTGGGATGCCTGCGGCGCGACGTGGTATGGCTTCACAACGTTCTGGATCAACCGCCTGGGGCATCCGCCCGAGGCGCTCAACGTGGCACCCACCGCGGCTGGCCACGACATGCGCGATCTGCTGCAGTTCGTGCAGGCAACACAAGCGACGTAAGGATTTTCCAATCGGCCCAGTCATAGGACCGAACCCGTTCAACCCTCACACATCCTCTGGAGAACAACCATGGCGCTCACGCTGCCCCAAGGCATGGAGATCAAGGCCGAGATCCTCCCGGCCTACGAAGACATTCTGACCCCCGAAGCACTGGCGCTGGTTGCCAAGCTGCACCGTGCCTTCCAGCCGCGCCGCAAAGAGCTGCTGGCTGCCCGTGTCGAGCGTGCCAAGCGCCTGGACGCCGGCGAGCGCCCGGACTTCCTGGCCGAGACGAAGGCCATCCGTGAAGGCGACTGGAAGGTTGCCCCGATCCCGCAGGCACTGCATTGCCGCCGTGTGGAAATCACCGGCCCGGTCGATGCCAAGATGGTCATCAACGCGTTCAACTCGGGCGCGGACAGCTACATGACCGACTTCGAAGATTCGAATTCGCCCAGCTGGCACAACCAGATCCAGGGTCAGGTCAACCTGAAGGCCGCCATCCGCCGCACGCTCACGCTGGAGCAGAACGGCAAGACGTACAAGCTGAACGACAAGATCGCCACGCTGCAAGTGCGTCCGCGCGGCTGGCATCTGGACGAGAAGCACGTGCTGATCGACGGCGAACGTGTTTCCGGCGGTATCTTTGACTTCGCGCTGTTCCTGTTCCACAACGCGAAGGAACAGATCGCCCGCGGCGCTGGCCCGTTCTTCTACCTGCCGAAGATGGAAAGCCATCTGGAAGCGCGTCTGTGGAACGACATCTTCGTGATGGCGCAGAACGAGATCGGTCTGCCGCAAGGCACGATCAAGGCCACCGTGCTGATCGAAACCATCCTCGCTGCGTTCGAGATGGAAGAAATTCTGTACGAATTGCGTGAGCACAGCGCTGGCCTGAACGCCGGCCGCTGGGACTACATCTTCTCGTGCATCAAGAAGTTCAAGGTCGACAAGAACTTCTGCCTGGCCGACCGCGCCAAGGTGACGATGACCTCGCCGTTCATGCGCGCCTACGCGTTGCTGCTGCTCAAGACCTGCCACAAGCGTGGCGCGCCCGCCATCGGCGGCATGAGCGCACTGATCCCGATCAAGAACGATCCGGAGAAGAACGCCATCGCCATGGCCGGCATCATCGGTGACAAGAAGCGCGACGCGACCGACGGCTACGACGGTGGCTGGGTGGCGCACCCGGGTCTGGTCGAGCCAGCCATGAAGGAATTCGTGGCCGTGCTGGGCGACAAGCTGAACCAGTTCGAGAAGCAACGCCCGGACGTGGAAGTGACGGCCGCCCAGCTGCTGGACTTCCAGCCGGAAACGCCGATCACGGAACACGGCCTGCGCATGAACATCAACGTCGGCATCCACTACCTGGGTGCTTGGTTGGCCGGTAACGGTTGCGTGCCGATCCACAACCTGATGGAAGATGCCGCCACGGCCGAGATCTCGCGCTCGCAAGTGTGGCAGTGGATCCGCTCGCCCAAGGGCAAGCTGGAAGACGGCACGAAGGTCACGGCCGAGCTCGTGCGCAAGCTGATCCCGGAAGAACTGGCCAAGGTGAAGGAGACGGGAGCGGTGGGCCACTTTGACCGCGCTGCAGTGATCTTCGAACAGATGTCGACGTCGGAAGACTTTGCGGAATTCCTGACGCTGCCGCTGTACGAAGAAATCTAAGCGACGCTTGGGTTGCAGGGAAAACGCCGGTTGGGGCAACCCACCGGCGTTTTTTCATTTTTCCGTTGCCGCGCGATAATGTCGGGAAATCTTGCGGAGGCCGCTTTGCGCTTTGAACACTTGGTGGAAGTCAACGATCCACTGAACCCCCTGATCGACACGCTCACCCTCAACCAGATCTGGCAAGGCCTGGTGCTGCGCGTGCGGGAGCAAACCGAATTTGTCGAAAGCCTGGACGAATGCATCATCACCGCGGAAGGCGATGGCTGGGTCGAGCGTGAACTGCGCTTCGGCAAGGCACGCATCCAGGATCGCGTGACCCTCGAACCGCACAAGCGCGTGACCTACACGACCGCTGCCACGGGCGAACACGCCGGCGGCTCGCTCACCATGACGATCGAGACGAACGACACCAACGCGGCGTTCATCCGATTCGTCTACGACACCACGCTGCCCAGCGCGGATGAAACCGGCGACACGCGTTACTCGGAGATCGTCAAATCGGCCTATCGCGAGAGCGATATCGACACCGTGCGCCGCATCCGCGAGATTGCTGCCACCGGCCGCCTCGGCTGATTGCGACACCGCCCGCCCGATGCGTGGAGGACGCACCGGGCAGGGCTTGTCCCCCAAGTCGTCTCACATCACTAGAACGAGACCATGACGACATTCACACCCACCCTGGAAGCCCTGCGTGCCCGCTACGGCGAGCGCTTCAAGTGGCTGGTGTTGTTCACGCTGATGGTGGGCGCGGTGTCGTCCGTCATTTCGGCCACCATCGTCAATGTGGCGATTCCTGATCTGAGCCGGCATTTCGTGCTCGGACAGGAGCGCGCGCAGTGGGTGTCCGCCAGCTTCATGGTGGCGATGACGCTAGCGATGCTGCTGACACCCTGGCTGCTGTTGCGCTTTGGGTTGCGGCGCACGTTCATCGGCGCGTTGCTACTGCTGGGGCTGGGTGGGTTGGCCGGTGGGCTGTCGCCCAACTACGAGGTGATGATCGCCATGCGGGTGGTGGAGGGCATTGCCGCCGGCATCATGCAGCCGCTGCCCAACATCCTGATCCTGCGCGTGTTTCCGGAGCGTGAGCAGGGTAAGGCATTTGGCTTGTTCGGTTTTGGCGTGGTGCTGGCGCCTGCAGTGGGCCCAAGCGTGGGTGGCTTTCTGGTGGAGCTGTTCGGCTGGCGCTCGATCTTTTTCGTGGTGGTGCCGTTCACGCTGATGGGTTGGGTGATGGCGCGGCGCTTCATGGCGCTCAACTCGTCCATGGCCGGTGAGCCCAAGCCGCTCGACTGGCGCGGTTTGCTGCTGATCGGTGCGGCCACGGTATCGCTGCTCAACGGGTTGGTGGCGCTGCATACCGATGCCACGCACGGCGTCATGCTGATGGCTGTGGCGGCTGCGTGCGTCGCGGGTTTCGTCTTCTGGCAGCGGCGGGTGGAGTCGCCATTGCTGGATCTGCGGCTGTTCAGCTACCGGCAGTTTGCGATGGGGGCGGTGGTCGCCTTTATCTATGGGGCGGGACTATACGGCTCGACGTATCTGGTGCCGGTGTATATGCAGGTGGCACTGGCCTATGCGCCGTCGCGTGCGGGGCTGGTCCTGTTGCCGGCCGGGTTGGTGCTGGCCGTGACCATCATTTTGGCGGGGCGCCTGACCAACCGTATCGAGCCGTTCCGGCTGGTGTCGTTCGGATTGGCCGCGCTGGCAGTGTCCTTCTTCCTGATGGCGACCAACACCCGAGCCACGAGCTATCTGCTGCTGATCGCGATTGCTGTTATTGGCCGGATCGGGCTGGGTTTCGTGCTGCCATCACTCAGTCTTGGTGCCATGCGCGGTGTCGATTTCACGCTGATCCCGCAGGGCTCCAGCGCGGTTAACTTCCTGCGCCAGCTCGGCGGGGCGATTGGCGTGTCGGCCACGGGCATCTTCCTGCAATGGCGGCTCGCGTCACGCGGCATCGAAACCGTGCACGGGGCGGCGGTCGACCCGGATGCCCGCATCCTGGCCTTTGACGAGACGTTCATTTTTCTCGGCACGCTGTGCGCGCTGGCGGTGCTGGCTGCGTGGCGCATGCGGCGCCGCGAGGTGCCATCTGCCATTCCCGCCGCGCAATAAAAAACCGGGCACGAGGCCCGGTTTTTCGTCTGACGAGGCAACGATCAGGTCGTCGCGCCGCTCTTCAGTTCTTCGACGAGGTCGATGTATTTTTGCTTGGCGTCGTCTTGCGAGGTGCCCTTCAGGCCTTCCCAGGCTTCAAATTTGTAGCGGCCGACGATGTCGGTGAAGCCCGGCTTGTCGCCGTGCGCATCGCCTTCGCTGCCTTGCTTGAAGAGGGCGTAAAGACGCAGCAGCGTCATGTTGGCGGGGCGCTCGGAGAGGCCCTTGACGTCAATCTGGGCTTGGTCGAAACGGGCTTGCAGGTCGCTCATGATGATTCCCGGCTGAAAACAATGGTCTGGCGATGATAGCGCCGGGGTCGTGCGGTCGGGCCGTTTGAATTCGAGGATGGCTTCGGTTTTCCGCATGACTGGGTACGGGTTTGCGCATTCAGCCGTCACACCAGCCGGTACAATGCGGCCATGCCTTGGATTCTTGCTTTCGATACCTCCACCGAGTTCTGTTCCGTCGCCCTTGGTGACGGCGCGCGCACGCTGTTCCGCCATGAGCACACCGGCGCGCGTTCCAGCAGCCGTGTGCTGCCGGCCGCCGGCGAATTGCTGGCCGAGGCCGGCATCGCGCTGGCTGATTGCGCTGCGATTGCCTTCGGCGCAGGGCCTGGCTCCTTCACCGGGCTGCGTACCGCTTGCGGGGTTGCGCAGGGTCTGGCGTTTGGCGCCGACTTGCCTGTGGTGCCGGTCAACTCGCTGGTGGCATGCGCGGAGCAGACACGCGCAACATTGCCCGCCGGCACGGCGGTGACGGTTGCACTCGATGCGCGGATGGACGAGTGCTACTGGGCCAGCTTCGTCCCTGCCGATACGGCACAGGAGGCTTCGGGCTGGCATGCGCTTACGGCCATCCAGGTGAGTGGCCCTCAAGCCGTGATCGCACCGTCGCAGCCGTACTGGCTGGTCGGCAATGCCACCACGGTATTCGGCGACCAACTGACCGCTGCGACCGGCGCGACCACCGTGCTGCCCGAGGTGGCACCGCATGCGCGCGAGATCGCCGCGCTCGGGCTGCGCCTGCTGGCTGCGGGCCACACGGTCCGCCCCGAGGATGCCGCGCCGCTGTACGTGCGCGACAAGGTCGCACTCACCATTGAAGAGCGTCAGGCCGTGCAGCAGGCCAAGGCCGCGGCAGGACTGCGCGCATGAGCCTGATCGACAACGCACTGGCCAGCGTGACCGCGCAGACGCCGCTGCCCGCCGGCTGGCGCGCCGAACGCATGACAGCGCTGGATCTGGGCGGCGTCGCCGCTATCGAGCAGGCCGCGTTTGCGTTTCCCTGGTCGCGCGGCAACTTCGAGGATTCGCTCAAGTCGGGTCACCTCGGCATCGTGCTGCGTGACGGAGGCAACGAGGTCGCGGGCTACCTGATCCTGATGCCGGTGGTTGACGAGATGCACCTGCTGAACGTGACGGTGGCTCCCGTCTGGCAGCGACAGGGGCTGGGGCGTTGGCTGTTGCGTTTGGCAGTGGCGCTGACGCTCGCGCATGGCTTTGGCAGCCTGCTGCTGGAAGTACGGCCGTCCAATACCGGCGCGATTACGCTGTATCACCGCGTGGGGTTTGCCGAGATCGGCCGCCGCAAACGCTATTACCCGGCCGAGAACAGCACACGCGAAGACGCGCTTGTCATGCGCATCGTCTGCGAAGCGAGCGGGGTGGAGGCAGCATGAATCGTCGATCTCGCCTGCTGGAGGCGCTGGGCGTTTCCAACGAATGGGTGCTGCGTGGTGCCGAGCCGGCCGAGGTGGAAGTTGCTGAGGTCGTCGAGGTTGCCGTTGCCGAGCCGGTTGTCGCTGAGACTGCCGTTGCGGCTCCGGAACCCGTCGTCGCGCGCATCGAGGTATTCCCCGAAGTGGCACACGCGGCTGAAGCGCCAAACGATGCTGCCGAGCCCCGCGCGCAACGCATTGCAGCGTTCGACTGGGCGCAGCTGGAAGACGCCGTTTCCAATTGCACGTCGTGCAAATTGTGCGAGCGCCGGACCAATACGGTCTTTGGTGTTGGTGACCGCCAGGCCGAGTGGATGCTGATCGGCGAGGCCCCAGGCGAGAACGAAGACAAGCAAGGCGAGCCCTTTGTCGGCCAGGCCGGCAAGCTGCTCGACAGCATGCTGCGCGCTGTCGGTCTCTCCCGAGAGAAAGGCGTGTTCATCGCCAACGTGCTCAAATGCCGTCCGCCAGGCAACCGTGATCCGGAGCCGGACGAGGCGGCGATGTGCGACCCGTATCTCAAGCGCCAGATTGCGCTGGTCAAGCCACGCATCATCGTTGTGCTGGGCCGAGTTGCCGCGCAGAACCTGCTACAGACACAGACGGCTGTGAGCAAGCTGCGCGGCAAGGTGCACGAGGTGGAAGGCGTGCCCGTGGTGGTGACGTATCACCCGGCCTATCTGCTGCGCACGCTCACCGACAAGGCTCGCGCGTGGGAAGACCTGTGCCTCGCGCGCAAGGTCTATGCAGAGCACGGCGGCGAATAGCATCGTCCTCAGGTGAGGGCGACATACGCCGCCACCGCGAGCATGCATAGCCCGAAGATCCACCCCTGAATGCGCAGCGCCCGCGGCGAGCGGAAGCGCTGCAGCACCACCTTGCCGCCCGCAATCCAGGGGAAGTGGCACGTCACGCCCACGAGCATGAAGCCTGCCGTCAGCATGGCCGCCTGTGTCGCCATGCTTGCGCCCGGCTTCAGGAACTGCGCGAACATCACGACGATCATCGAGTGGATCTTCGGGTTGACCATCACGCAGAAGAAGCCCGCGCCAAAACCCAGGCGCGAGGTATCACGCTCTTCCGCAGCGCCTTTGGCCGTCGGCATCAGGAAGCCTTTGGCGAGATAGAGCAGATACAGCACGCCCACCCATTTCAACGCCAGCTCGAGGGCCGGATAGTCGTGCAGCACGCGGCCGAGCCCTAGGCCGTAGATCAGGCATAGCACCAGGTTGGCGGCTTCAAAGCCCAGCCAGAACGGGACTGAGCCACGGATGCCGAAGCGCCCGCCGGCAGTCGCCAGCAATGTGTTGCCCGGACCGGGGCTGATGACCATCGGAATGGCGTAGCCGAAGAAGGCGGCCCACAGTTCCCAAGCGAGCATGGTGTTGGTCTCCAATGACGATGGCGCGGGGTGCGCCGAAGCCGCCATTAGACGAGGTGCGCGATGCGGTGCCAAACGATCTATCCTCATGGCTTCGATCAACCAGGGTTATCGAACAAACACCATGCGACGACTGCCGCCGTTGGGTGCGCTGCGAGCCTTCGAAGCTGCCGCGCGCCACCTGAGCTTCACCCGCGCCGCTGCCGAGCTGTGCGTCACGCAGGCGGCGATCAGCCACCAGGTGCGGCAGTTGGAGGACTGGCTTGGCTTGAAACTGTTTGCCCGACGCGGTCATGCACTGACGTTGACGGTGGAAGGGGGCAGTTATCTATCTGAGCTGACGCATCTGTTCGATGGTCTGGTGGAGGCGACTGCGCGCTTGAGCGGGCGCGCGCAAGACACGCTGCGTATCACCGCGTTGCCGTCGTTTGCGTCACGCTGGCTGCTGCCGAGGCTGGGCGGCTTCCGCGTGCAGCATCCGGAGATCGAGCTGAAGCTGACCACCTCCACCACGCTCTGGGTCCATACCGACGACACCTTCGACATTGGTATCCGCTCGGGGTTGGGCCGCTGGCCCGGCCTGAAGGCCGACCTCATCGCACGTGAGTACCTGAGCTCCGTGTGCAGCCCGGCGTTGCGAGAGTCATTGGCAGCGCCAGCTGACTTGCGCCATGCCACGCTACTGCATGACGAACCCAAGGGTGCCTGGCGCGCGTGGTTCGAGCATGCTGGTGTGATACCGCCCCGGCGTACGTCGGGTGTGGTCTTCAACGATGCGGGGATGGTCTTGCAGGCGGCCGTGGAAGGCCAGGGCGTGGCGTTGGGCCGGTTGCTGCTCGCCGCAGACGACCTGGCGGCCGGGCGGCTGGTACAGCCGTTCGACGTGAGCATGCCGAACGACTTCAGCTACTGGCTGGTGTATCCGCGTGCCTCGGCCGGGCGGCCCGAGGTGGCGGCGTTTCGCGCGTGGCTCCTGGCGGAGGCACGCGGCAACGCTTAGTGGTGCTTGCTCAGTGGTGCTTGTCCTCGCCGATGAGGGCGGCGGTGTGGAACAGTTTCTCGTTGATGCGATGCCGGCGCATCACCAGCGCCATCGTGATGCACACGAAGATGCCGAACGACACGATCACGATGCTCACGGGCACGTTGAGTTTGATGAGCAGGGCGTACAGGCACAGCATCAGCAGCACCGAAACGTTCTCGTTGAAGTTCTGCACGGCGATCGAGTGACCTGCCGAGAGCAGCACGTGCCCACGGTGCTGCAGCAATGCATTCATCGGCACCACGAAGAAGCCCGACATCGCGCCCACCACCATCAGGAACAGGTAGGCGATCAGCATGTACAGCGGCAACTTGAACTCGCCGATGTGGAACGTGACTTCGGGAATCGTGTGCTTGGTATAGAACGCCATCAGCATGACGACCGCGCCCATCGCCACGCCCACCGGCAGCACATCGAGTGAGCGGCGCAGCGGGATCTTCACCGCCGCCGCCATGGCGCCGGCGGCCACACCCACGGCCACTACGGCCTGCAGAATGGCGCCCTGCGACAGGTTCAGCTCAAGCGATTGCTCCGCCCACTTCAGCACGATGAACTGCAACGTGGCGCCCGCGCCCCAGAACAGCGTCGTCACCGCCAGCGAGATCTGGCCCAGCCGGTCGCGCCACAGCGCGTTGAAGCAGTCGGCAAATTCGGAGATCAGGCGTACCGGGTTCTTCTCTTGCTGCGGGTAGCGCGCACCGGTGTCGGGAATCCGCAGATTGAACAGCGCCGCGATCAGGTAGATCGCCATGATGACGAGCATGGCCGCTTCCGCAGGCGTGTCGATGGCTTCCAGACCGGGAATATCAAACGCCAACAGCCACGTCGACACGTGCTTGGAGATCAGTGCGCCGCCCAGCACCGTGCCGAGGATGATCGAACTGACCGTCAGCCCTTCGATCCAGCCGTTGGCGGCAACCAGTTTTTCTGGGGGGAGCAGTTCGGTAAGGATGCCGTACTTGGCCGGAGAATACGCTGCCGCGCCAAAGCCCACCACGCCGTAGGCGAACAGCGGATGTACGCCGGTGAGCATGACGCCGCAACCGATCAGCTTGATGGCATTGGTGATGAGCATCACGCGGCCCTTGGGCCGGGAGTCTGCAAAGGCGCCCACGAAGGCGGCAAGCAGAACGTAAGAGAGCACGAAGAACAGTTTGAGCAGCGGGGTCATCCACTGCGGCGCATGCATCTCTGTCAGAAGGGCGATGGCGGCGATGAGCAGCGCATTGTCGGCGAGCGACGAGAAAAACTGCGCCGCCATGATGGTGTAAAAACCCTTCTTCATACCTTCGAATTCGTCCCCGTAGATCGCGGTGCCAATCCCGTCTTCACGACGCGCAGACGTTGTGCCGGCGTACGGAAGCTTCCCTCCCAGGCGGCCGGCTGCACGATGCATCGGCTGACCGGCCGTGCAGCGCACAGGTGCGCGAGTGCAGCATGCATGCCGCCGCCCGCGCGGGCTCCCCTGGCTGTGGTTCCCTTTATCGGGCCAGTTCGGTGCTGCAAGACACGCATCGCCGGGCAACCGTAGGAATCTTCACTGACAGGCGTCCGAGGCATGCGTTCCGCTCGGTACGTCTTTTTGTCTCGCCTGCGCACATGGTCAAACCCGGGTGCGATGCGGTCACGCAAAAAGAAGTGGCTGTTGCCCAACTTTCCTTATGCAGCCAATGCATCACGTATGTTTGCCCATGCCTAATTTGAACGGCTTTATAACATGAAACTTGTGCGCTTCCGGTGACGGCGGCGCACTTTCTTTTTCCCGATCGGCCTGTGGGTGCGAACCAGTTGGCGTCCTGTGGTCAAATAGAACGCTGATCGCTCGGGGCCGGCCGCTGCACGTTCGCCGGCCTCGCAATATTTATTGCATTGCAACACCGATGCCGCACCACCAGCGCGCCATCGCTCCAACGTTCTGCAGGTTTGCCGTCATGCCAAGACCCATTCAGGCCGTCATCCACGGCCCCGCACTTGCCAACAATCTCCAGGTTGCCCGCCGCCACGCCCCGAACTCGCGTGTGTGGGCGGTCGTCAAGGCCAATGCCTACGGCCACGGTATCGAGCGCGCCTACGAAGGCCTGCGCCAGACCGATGGTTTCGGGCTGCTCGATCTCGATGAAGCCGTCCGCGTGCGCCAGCTTGGCTGGCAAGGACCGGTTCTGCTGCTGGAAGGCTTCTTCAAGCCTGAAGACCTCGCTGTCGTCGAGCAGTACCGCCTGACCACGACTGTCCATAGCGAAGACCAACTGCGCATGCTGGAATTGGCGCGCTTGAAGGGGCCGATCAGCGTACAGCTCAAGATCAACACCGGTATGAGCCGCCTCGGCTTCATGCCGGCGGCTTACCGGGCTGCGTGGGAACGTGCCCGCGCCATCTCCGGCGTTGGCACCATCGTCCACATGACGCATTTTTCCGATGCGGATGGCCCGCGCGGCATTGAGCACCAGCTCGCTGCCTTCGAACTGGCTACGCAAGGGTTGCCGGGCGAGGCATCGCTGTCGAACTCCGCCGCCACGTTGTGGCACCCGAAGGCGCATCGCGACTGGGTGCGCCCGGGCGTGATCATGTACGGCGCCTCGCCGACGGGCCTGGCCAGCGATATCGAAGGCACGGGCCTGATGCCGGCCATGTCGCTCAAGAGCGAACTGATCGCAATCCAGGATTTGCAGCCGGGCGACACCATCGGTTACGGCTCGCGCTTCGTGGCAGAGCGCCCGATGCGCATCGGCGTGGTGGCGTGCGGCTATGCAGACGGCTACCCGCGCCATGCCCCAGGTTGGGGCGACCAGTTCACGCCGGTGCTGTTGATGGCGAGCGCACGCACACGGTGGGGCGCGTGTCGATGGACATGATTACCGTCGATCTGTCGAACCTGCCGAACGCCCGCGTTGGTACGTCCGTCACGCTGTGGGGCGAAGGTCTGCCCATCGATGATGTGGCGCATGCCGCGGGTACCGTCGGCTATGAACTGATGTGCGCGGTCGCGCCGCGCGTGCCGGTCACCGTCGAGCCGGTTGAGACTGCGGACGCGGGCGAGCTCGGCAAGGCAGCCTGAGCGTCGCGCCAAGTTACACACGCAATACGAAGATCAAGCGGCCGCCCGACAAGCGTAGCGGCCGCAAGCAGGGGGTTGTTTGGCCAAGAGCAAGACGGTCTATACGTGCACCGAATGCGGTGGCACGGCGCCGAAATGGGCGGGGCAGTGCCCGCATTGCCAGCAGTGGAACACGCTGGTGGAAACCGTAGCGCAGCCGGCCTCTGGCGCAGGCGCGCGTTTCCAATCGCTGGCATCGAGCGCGACGGTACGCAAGCTGTCGGAGATTGATGCGGAAGATGTGCCGCGTTTCTCCAGCGGTATCGATGAGTTTGACCGTGTACTGGGCGGTGGCCTGGTCGGTGGCGGTGTGGTGCTGATCGGCGGCGATCCGGGCATCGGCAAGTCGACGCTGCTGCTGCAGGCGCTGTCCAACCTGTCGGCCACACGGCGTGTGCTGTATGTGAGCGGCGAAGAATCCGGCTCGCAGATTGCGCTGCGTGCGCATCGCCTCGGCATCGAGAGCCAGAATCTGGCGCTGCTGGCGGAGATTCAGCTCGAACGCATCCAGGCAACCATTGAGACGGAAAAGCCGGAAGTCGTCGTTATCGATTCCATCCAGACGCTGTATTCGGAGGCGTTGACCTCCGCGCCGGGTTCTGTGGCGCAGGTGCGCGAATGCGCGGCGCAACTCACGCGTATTGCCAAGCGGCTGGATGTGACCACCATCCTGGTCGGCCATGTGACCAAGGAAGGCGCGTTGGCGGGCCCGCGTGTGCTGGAGCACATCGTCGATACGGTGCTGTATTTCGAGGGCGATACGCATTCGTCCTACCGGCTGGTGCGCGCGTTCAAGAACCGCTTTGGCGCCGTCAACGAGCTGGGCGTGTTTGCGATGACGGAGCGCGGGTTGCGCGGGGTGGCGAATCCGTCGGCACTGTTTCTGTCGCAGCATGAACAGGTGGTGCCAGGCTCATGCGTGCTGGTCACGCAGGAAGGCACGCGGCCGCTGCTGGTAGAGATCCAGGCGCTGGTAGATACCGCCAATGTGCCGAACCCGCGCCGCTTGGCGGTGGGCCTGGAGCAGAACCGTCTGGCGATGCTGTTGGCGGTGCTGCACCGTCACGCAGGCATTGCATGCTTTGATCAGGACGTGTTCCTCAATGCCGTGGGCGGGGTGAAGATCACCGAGCCGGCGGCGGATTTGGCGGTGTTGCTGGCGATCCATTCGTCCATGCGCAACAAGCCGCTGCCGCGTGGGCTGGTGGTGTTTGGTGAGATCGGTCTGGCGGGCGAGATCCGTCCCACACCGCGCGGCCAAGAGCGATTGAAGGAAGCGGCCAAACTGGGTTTTTCGATTGCTGTCATCCCGAAATCGAACGCACCCAAGCAGCCGATCGATGGGCTGGAGGTGATTGCTGTCGAGCGCATCGAGCAGGCGATTGATCGTGTGCGGGCGTTGGAAGCCTGATCCTTCAAAAATTCGCAACGATGTCGCGCGCGCCATTTGAAAATGCACGTGCCGTTGCAATGCGATAATCCGCCAACTTTTCTCTAAGACGCCTCTGAGCCGACGCCGCCATGCAAGCCAATTCGCGCGCCTTTTTCCTGCTGATTGCCGTGATCTCCTTTGGGGTGGTCGGCTATGCGTTGTACCTCCAGCACGTTGAGGGGCTCCAGCCTTGCCCGCTGTGCATCCTGCAGCGGTTCGCGTTCCTTGGCATTGGCGTGTTCTCGCTGCTGGCGGCGCTGTCGTCGGCCACGCGGCTGCTGTGGCACGGGCTGGGGATGCTGTCCGGGCTGGCCGGCCTGTGCGTGGCGGGGTATCACGTATCGCTGCTGCTGAACCCGAAGGCGACATGCGGTATCGACCCGATCGAGAACTGGGTCAATGCGTTGCCCACAGCGAAATGGCTGCCGCAGGTATTCGAAGCCGATGGTCTGTGCGTTGGGCCGATGCCGCCGGTGCTGGGACTGTCGGTGCCGGTGTGGTCGCTGATCTGGCTGCTGATTCTGTCGTTGACGCTGGTGGTGGGGATGATCCGCCGCGAGCGCCGCTAAGCCGGAGCCGCCGACCATGCAACGCGTGCTGGTGAGTGCCTGCCTGCTGGGCCAGCCGGTACGCTATGACGGCGGCACGGTCGTCACCGAAGGCGGCATCCTGGCGCGCTGGCAGATGGAAGGGCGCATCGTGCCAATGTGCCCCGAGATGGCCGGCGGCCTGCCGGTGCCGCGTCTGCCAGCGGAAATCCATGGTGAGGGCGGCGGTGCTGCAGTGCTGCGCGGGGCTGCCCGCGTGGTCGAGCACCATGGTCATGATGTGACCGATGCGTTTTTACTGGGCGCGCAACGTGCCCTGGAGGCGGCGCGAGAAGCCGGCGTGCAGGTGGCCGTGCTGACCGAGCGCAGCCCTTCCTGCGGCTCCACCTTTCTCTACGACGGTACGTTCTCCAGCCAACTGCAACCCGGTGAAGGCGTGACCGCGGCGCTGCTGCGCCGGCACGGTATCCGCGTGTTCAGCCAACACCAGTTGGAAGAGGCTGCGCATCTGCTCGATGCGCTGGACCGTGCCGATTCAGTCGGCAAATCGTAGCGGCAGGGCGAGCTGGACAGGCTCGCCGTTTTCCTTTACCACGCTGTTGCGCTCGGTAAAGAGCGGATGCTGCAGGGCTTCTTCCATGCGCAGCACGGGCGTGACACAACAGTCGGCATCAGCAAAGCGCGCAGCCCATTCGGCCTGTGTGGCGCTCAGGAACAGCGCAGCGATTTCGTCGCGAAGGGCGAGCGCATCATCGCCGCCGACGCGCTGGCCAAGGGCCCAGTGCTTGTCTTTCCATTCGGGCTTGCCTAGTACGTCGCACATCCCCTGCCAGAACTTCAATTCCAAGGCGCCAACAGCCATGAAGCGATCGTCCGACGTGCGGTAGACGCCGTAGCACGGTACGCCGCCGTTGAGCAGATCCGCACCGGCCCGGCTTGTCTTGCCGCGCGTGCCGACGGCAAAGAACGCCATCAGGTTGTGCGCGAACACCGAATCCGTCATCGATACGTCAACGTAGCGGCCGCGGCCGGTGGCGCGCGCATCGACCAGTGCGGCCAGGATGCCGACCACCGCCGTCAGCGCACCGCCAAGCAGGTCACCGATCTGCACGTTGGGGACGATGGGCGTGCCGTCAGCGCTGGTGAGCTGGTCCAGCATGCCCGCATAGCCGACGTAGTTGATGTCATGGCCGGCGGCCTGCGCGAGCGGGCCGTCTTGGCCGTAGCCGCTGATGGAGCACATCACCAGGGCCGGGTTGGCTGCGCGCAGCGTCTCCCAGCCGACCCCAAGGCGCGCCATGACGCCGGGGCGGAAACTCTCGATCAGCACATCCGCATGGCGCGCGAGTTCGATGAGCGCTTCTCGGTCTTCAGCGAGTTTCAGGTCCAGCCGCGTTTCGGTCTTGCCGCGATTGAGCGAGCGGAAGAACAGGCTTGGGCGTTCGGCCGCGCGGTCGGCGGGGGAGCGCATCATGTCGCGGGCGTAGTCGCCGGGGCCTGGGTCTTCGATCTTGATGATCTCGGCACCGAGATCGGCCAGGTGGCGGGTGGCGGCAGGGCCCGGCAGCAGGCGCGTGAGGTCGAGCACGCGCACGCCGGCCAGCGGCTGGCTGGTCGAGGTGGCGGTGTCCGGCGACGGGGTTGTCATCAACAAGGTCTCCTTGGCCGGACACGCCAGCCTTAGCTGATTTGTTCGAGTTGTTCGTGCAGCTCGAGCCAGCGTTCTTCCAACTGGTCGAGTTCGGTGTTGATCTCGGCCTGGCGGCGCAGGCTTTCCATCATTCGCGTCTTGTTGGCGTCTTCATATGCCGCGCCATCGGCTAGGAAGGCTTCGAGTTCGGCCTTTTCCTTCTGCAGCGGTGCCATGCGCTTTTCGATCGTGTCGACGTTCTTTTGCAGCGGCTTGCGCAGTGCGTTCAGGCGTTGACGTTCGGCGGCTTCTTCGCGTTTCTGGTCACGGCGATTGACGGCCGGCATGCCATCCGCATCGGTTGACGCCGTCTGCGCGCTGGCTGCGGCACGCTTGGCAGCGGCCTGCTTGAGCAGCCAGTCGCGGTAGTCGTCCAGATCGCCGTCGAACGGGGCGACGGTGCCTTGGCCCACCAGCAGGAACTGGTCGGTCGTGGCGCGCAGCAAGTGCCGGTCGTGCGAGACGAGGATCAGCGTGCCGTCGAACTGGGCGAGCGCCATGGTCAGCGCTTCACGCGTGTCGAGATCCAGGTGGTTGGTCGGCTCGTCGAGCAGCAGCAGGTTGGGGCGCTGCCAGACGATGAGAGCCAGCGCCAGGCGTGCCTTCTCGCCGCCGGAGAACGGCTCGATGGGCGCGGTCGCCATGTCGCCGCGGAAGTTGAAGCTGCCGAGGAAGTCGCGCAGCTCCTGCTCGCGCACGTCGGGCGCCAGGCGTGCCAGATGCAGCAGCGGCGAGGCGTGGTCGTCCAGCGTTTCCAACTGGTGCTGAGCGAAGTAGCCGATCTGCAGGCCCTTGCCGCGGCGGATCGTGCCCGAGAGCGGTGCCAGCGTCTCGGCCAGCGTTTTCACCAGCGTCGACTTGCCCTGGCCGTTGGCGCCCAGCAGGCCGATACGCTGGCCGGTCTGGATCGAGAACGTCAGGTGTTTGAGGATCGTGATGGGCTGGTCTTCGCTGGCCCCCGGGTAGCCGCAATCGACGCCCTCGAACGTGAGCATCGGGTTGGGCGCCGCATCGGGTTCGCGGAATTCGAACGAGAAGCCCGCCGCCGCATGCACGGGCGCGAGACGCTCCATGCGCTCCAGCGCCTTGACGCGGCTCTGCGCTTGCTTGGCCTTGCTGGCCTTGGCCTTGAAACGCGTGATGAACGATTCGAGATGCGCGATCTGCTTCTGCTGGCGCGCGTACGATGCTTCCTGCAGCGCCATCTGCTGCAGGCGCTGCGTCTCAAACTGCGTGTAGTTGCCGCCGTAGCGCTTGAGCTTCTGATGCTCGATATGCAGCGTGACGTTGCACACGCCGTCGAGGAATTCGCGGTCGTGCGAAATCATCACCAGCGTGCCGGCGTAGCGCGACAACCAGTCTTCCAGCCAGACCACGGCATCCAGGTCCAGGTGGTTGGTCGGTTCATCAAGCAGCAGCAGGTCGGACGGGCACATCAGTGCCTGGGCCAGATTCAGCCGCATGCGCCAGCCGCCGGAGAAGCTCGCCACCGGCTGCGTGGTCTGCGCCATCGTGAACCCGAGACCGAGCAGCAGGGCCTGCGCGCGCGCCGGGGCGGTGTAGCCATCGGCATCGGCAAAGGCGGTGTGGGCTTCGGCTTGGGCGTGACCGTCGTGGGCGGCTTCGGCGGCGGCCAGGCGCTGTTCGATATCGCGCAGGCGGGTGTCGCCGTCGAGCGTGTAGTCCAGCGCGCTGCGGTCCACCGCAGGCGTTTCCTGCGCCACGTGGGCAACCTGCCAGGTGGGCGGGATGGCGACTTCGCCGCCGTCAGCATGCAGCTCGCCGCGCAGCATCGAAAACAGCGTGGACTTGCCGCTGCCATTCACGCCGACAAGGCCGACCCGTTCACCGGGGTTGAGGGTGGCGGTGGCGTGGTCGAACAGCACCTTGGTGCCGCGCTGGAGGACGAGGTCGTCGAATCGGATCACGAAAAACTGCGCTTGAGGACAATCGAAGAAGGGAGCGATTGTAACGTGCTGCGGCGCACGATCCTGGCGCACCGTGAGCGTTTGGACAGGTGCATCGCACCATGAGGCAGCGGCGCTGGCCCGCAATCTGTGCACCCGCTTTCGACCTAGGGAAAACCATAGGCCTTCGTGAAAGTTTTTTTCTTTACATGGTCGTTTCGTGAAAATACATTTACACAAAATTTTCACGGCCCAGGACGATGGCGAAATCCACCAGCAAGCGTACGGATGTGTCGAAAGGCGCATTTGCTGCCGAAGCGACGGTCTCCGACCGCATTGCGGCCACGCTGGCTACGCTCACGCCCGCGCACCAGCGCATGGCCGAGTACGTGCTGGCGAACCCGTTTCGCGCGGCCACCATGCGCATCGACGAGTTTGCCGCCGCGGTGGAGATGTCGATTGCCACAGCCAACCGTTTTGCGCTGGCGCTGGGCTTTGATGGCTATCCGCAGTTTCGTTCTGAGTTGCTGCGCGGTTTCGAAGCAACGCTCGCACCGGTAGAGAAGCTGCGCCACGAACTGGCGCGTCCGGCTACCAGCGCGGAGATTTTTGCTGCGTCGCTCAACGAAGATATAGCCAACCTGGATGCCACGCGCCGCATGCTCGACCCTGCCGCTTGCGAGCGCGCGGTGGACGCCATCCTGAGCGCCCAGCGCATCTACGTGATGGGCTTTGGCGCCAGTGGCTATCTCGCGGGCCTGCTGCGCCACGGGCTGGATTTGTATTGCGACACGGTGATCTCCGTTTCGCAGCCGGGTGGGGCGTCTGACGCGGCCCGCCAACTGCGCAAGATCGGGCAGAAGGATCTGCTGATTGCCATTGCTTTCCCGCGCTATGCGGCGGACACGATCACCCTGGCCAAGCAGGCGGGCGATCAGGGGTGCCAGGTGCTGGCGCTGACGGATGGTCCAACCTCGCCGCTCGCGCCGCTGGCCGACATTGCGCTGTATGCACGTCCGGAGCGGCAGTTTTCGGCGACGTCCGATACGGCCGCTGTGGCGCTGTTCGAAGCGCTGTGCGGAGCGGTGGCACACCGGTCTGCGCATTCGCTGGAATCGGCCGAGCGCCTGACTGAATTTGTGCTGCCGTGGCTGCACACCGGCCAGGCCTCGCGCACCAATGCTGCGCAAGGCAATGACGCGGCCAACGCCCCCACCACTCGACGCGGCCGCAAGCGCACCGCTGAAAACTGATTTTCATAGAGCCACCCATGACCACGCCCATTCTTGCCATCCACGGTGGCGCCGGCACCATCACCCGCACGGCCATGAGCGCCGACAAAGAAGCCGCTTATGAGCAGGCGCTCAACGACATCCTGGCAGCAGGCCAGCGCATCCTCGTCGACGGCGGCAGCGCGCTCGATGCCGTGACCGAAGCTGTGCGCCTGCTCGAAGAATGCCCGTTGTTCAACGCCGGCAAGGGCGCGGTGCTGACCAGCGCCGGCACGTATGAACTGGATGCGTCGATCATGGATGGCGCCACGCTGGCCGCCGGCGCAGTCACCTGCGTCAAGCGCTTGCGCAACCCGATTCTGGCCGCTCGTGCGGTCATGGAACGCAGCGAACACGTGCTGTTCACCTCCGAAGGCGCTGAGGCGTTCGCGCAGGCGCAGGGCCTGGAATTCGTCGAGCCGGATTACTACTACACCGAAGCGCGCTACGCCCAGTGGCAGCGCGCTCGCCAGCAAGACGGCATGGCGCTGCTCGATCACGACGCGGCATCGCTCATGGCCAAGGAAAACGCGCCTATCGACCCAGATAGCAAGTTCGGTACCGTGGGCGCCGTGGCGTGTGATGCGCAGGGCCGGCTGGCGGCGGCGACTTCCACGGGCGGCGTCACCAAAAAGAAGGTTGGCCGCGTGGGCGATACGCCGATCGTTGGCGCGGGATGCTTCGCCAACAACGTGGCCGCCGTGTCGTGCACCGGCACGGGCGAGATGTTTATCCGCGCCGTGGCCGCCTATGACGTGGCTGCGCAGATGGAATACGCCGGCAAGTCGCTGGCCGACGCGAGCGACGATGTGGTCATGCGCAAGCTGATGGCCATCAATGGCCGTGGCGGGATGATCGCCGTGGATGCGCAGGGCAACGTCGCCTTGCCGTTCAACACCGAAGGGATGTACCGCGGGTTCGCACGTGGCGCCGAGGCGCCTGTCGTGTCGATCTATCGCTAAGCAGGAGAGTTGCCGTGACAACAGCCAAACAGCACAGCGCCATTGCGATGCCCGACCAGCGCATCGTGCAGGTGCAGGACCTGAGCGTGCGCTTTGCCACGTCCGAGCGCGTGGTCGACGCGGTGCGCAACCTGTCCTTCCATGTGGACCGTGGCGAGACGCTGGCCGTGGTGGGCGAATCGGGCTCGGGCAAGTCGGTCACGTCACTGGCGCTGATGCGGCTGGTGGAACACGGCGGCGGCAAGATCGTCGGCGGGCACATGCACTTGCGCCGCCGCAATGGCGAGGTGCTGGACCTGGCGAACGCCAGCCAGTCGGCCATGCGCGGCGTGCGCGGTGCCGATATCGCGATGATCTTCCAGGAGCCGATGACCTCGCTCAACCCGGTCTTTACCGTGGGCGAGCAGATTGCCGAATCGATCCGCCTGCATCAGGGTAAGTCGCCCAGCGAGGCCAAGGCCGAGGCGCTGCGCATGCTGGAGCTGGTGCGCATTCCGGAAGCGCGCAACGTGCTGGGACGCTATCCGCACCAGCTGTCGGGCGGCATGCGTCAGCGCGTGATGATTGCGATGGCGCTGTCGTGCAAGCCGTCGCTGCTGATTGCGGATGAGCCGACCACGGCGCTGGATGTGACCATCCAGGCCGAAATCCTGCAGCTGATCCGGGCACTGCAGCAGGAGCTGCACATGGCGGTGGTGTTCATCACGCACGACATGGGTGTGGTGGCTGAGGTGGCCGACCGCGTGCTCGTCATGTACAAGGGCGACCGTGTGGAAGAGGGCCCGTCGGCCACGGTGTTTGCGCAGCCGGCGCATCCGTACACGCGTGCGTTGCTGTCGGCGGTGCCGCGCCTGGGCTCGATGCAGGGCACCGATGGCCCGGCGCGTTTTCCGCTGTTGCGTGTGGACGGGACTGCTGCTGAGGTCGATACGACACCGCAACTGGCCGCCTCGCACGACGTACAACCCATCCTGCGCGTACGTGATCTCGTCACGCGCTTTGACGTGCCCACGGGCATCTTCGGCCGTGTCACGCGCCGGGTGCATGCGGTGGAGCAGGTCAGTTTTGATCTCTACCCTGGTGAGACGCTGGCGCTGGTCGGCGAATCGGGCTGCGGCAAGTCGACGACGGGACGGTCGCTCTTGCGTCTGGTGGACAGCCAGAGCGGCAGCATCGAATTTGCCGGCCAGAACATCGGCGAGTTGAAGGGCCACGCGCTCCAGACGCTTCGCCGAAACATCCAGTTCATCTTCCAGGACCCATTCGCCTCGCTGGACCCGCGCGTGCCGGTCGGCTACTCCATCATGGAGCCGCTGCTGGTGCACAAGGTGGCGTCCGGCAAAGAGGCGCAGCAACGTGTGGAGTGGCTGCTCGACAAGGTCGGCCTGCAGCCCGCGCACGCGTCGCGCTATCCGCACGAGTTCTCGGGCGGGCAGCGTCAGCGCATCTGCATTGCGCGTGCATTGGCGCTGAACCCGAAGGTGGTGATCGCCGATGAGTCGGTCTCCGCGCTGGACGTGTCGATCCAGGCGCAGATCGTCAACCTGATGCTCGACTTGCAGAAGGAATTCGGTGTCGCGTTCCTGTTCATCTCGCACGACATGGCGGTGGTGGAGCGCATCAGCCACCGCGTGGCGGTGATGTACCTCGGCCAGATCGTCGAGATCGGCCCGCGCCGCGCGATCTTCGAGAACCCGCAGCACCCGTACACGAAGAAGTTGATGTCGGCCGTGCCGATTGCGGACCCGGCACGCCGGCACCTGAAGCGCGAGCTTTCCACGCACGAAATCCCCAGCCCGATCCGTGCCATTGGCGACCTGCCGGTGGTGCAGCCGTTGGTGCAAGTGGCGCCAGACCACTTTGTTGCCCGCCATTCGATTGGCGGCGCTTACTGAACGTAGTGAAGTCAAACACTTCTTTGAGGAGGAAGGACATGTTCAATCGATTTGCT
Source organism: Ralstonia sp. AU12-08 (assembly GCF_000442475.1). Taxonomy (NCBI): domain Bacteria; kingdom Pseudomonadati; phylum Pseudomonadota; class Betaproteobacteria; order Burkholderiales; family Burkholderiaceae; genus Ralstonia; species Ralstonia sp. AU12-08. The sequence continues at coordinate 133,626 of NZ_ASZV01000015.1, forward strand.
CATCGATTCACTTCGGCACCGCGCGCAGCGATGGTTGCCAGCGGCCTGGCCCTGGCGGCATTCACCATGCCGGCCTTTGCCGCCAAGGACGCCGTGATGGCGGTCTACTCGACCTTCACCACGATGGACCCGTACGACGCCAACGACACGCTGTCGTTCAGTGCCGCCAAGTCGTTCTATCAAGGCCTGTTCGGCTTCGACAAGGACATGAAGCTCGTCAACGTGCTGTGCGAAAGCTATGACGTGAGCAAGGACGGCCTGGTCTACACGTTCAAGCTGCACAAGGGCGTGAAGTTCCACGACGGCACGACGTTCGACGCCAACGCCGTCAAGGCCAACCTGGACCGCGTGACGGACCCGGCCAACAAGCTCAAGCGCTTTGTGCTGTTCAATCGCGTGGCCAAGACCGAAGTGGTGGACCCGTACACCGCACGCGTGACGCTCAAGGAGCCGTTCTCGCCGTTCATCAACGTGCTGGCCCACCCCTCGGCCGCGATGATCTCGCCCACGGCGCTGAAGAAGTACGGTAAGGACATCGCCTTCCACCCGGTCGGCACTGGCCCGTTCGAGTTTGTCGAGTGGAAGCAGACTGATTACCTGAAGGGCAAGAAATTCGACGGCTACTGGAAGCAAGGCCTGCCGAAGATCGACACCATCACCTGGAAGCCGGTGGTGGACAACAACACGCGTGCCACCGTCATGCAGACGGGCGAAGCGGACTTCGCGTTCAGCATTCCGTTCGAGCAGGCTGCGGTGCTCAAGGCAAGCCCTAAGGTGGATCTGATTGCGGCGCCGTCGATCATCCAGCGCTACATCACGTTCAACACGCGCGTGAAGCCGTTCGACAACCCGAAGGTGCGCCAGGCTATCAACTACGCCATCAACAAGGACGCGCTGACCAAGGTGGCGTTCTCGGGCTATGCAGTGCCGCAGGACGGTGTGGTGCCGCAGGGCGTGGATTACGCCGTCAAGCTGGGCCCGTGGCCGTACAACCCGGCCAAGGCGAAAGAGCTGCTGAAGGAAGCCGGCTACCCGAACGGTTTCGAGACGCAACTGTGGTCGGCCTACAACCACACGACCGCGCAGAAGATCATCCAGTTCGTGCAGCAGCAACTGGCGCAGGTCGGCATCAAGGCGCAAGTGCAGGCGCTGGAAGCCGGTCAGCGTGTCGAGAAGGTCGAGAGCGTGCAGAAGCCGGAAGATGCGGGTGTGCGTATGTACTACATCGGCTGGTCGTCTTCGACCGGTGAGTCCGACTGGGCACTGCGTCCGCTGCTGGCCTCGGAATCGATGCCGCCCAAGCAACTGAACACGGCGTACTACAAGAACGATCAGGTGGACGCCGACATCGCCGGAGCCCTGCGCACGACCGATCGTGCTGAAAAAGCAAAGCTCTACACCGACGCGCAGAAGCGCATCTGGGAAGACGCGCCCTGGGCCTTCCTGGTGACGGAGAAGATCGTCTACGCGCGTTCCAAGCGCCTGTCGGGTGTGTATGTCGCGCCAGACGCTTCGTTCAGCTTTGACGACATCGACATCAAGCAGTAAGCCTCAATGCTGTACCGGCCCGCGTGCAGCCTGTGCGCGGGCCATTGAATTGCCGTCTGTGGTGGATTTGCCATGCTGAACTACTTCGTAAAACGTGTGCTGGGCGTGATCCCGACACTGCTGATTGTGGCGGTGCTGGTGTTCTTGTTCGTGCACCTGCTGCCGGGGGATCCGGCGCGCCTGGCTGCCGGCCCCGAAGCCGACGAGGCGACGGTTGACCTCGTGCGCCGCGACCTGGGCCTGGACAAGCCGATGCCCGAGCAGTTCGTGCGCTTTTTCACCAACGCCGTGCGCGGCGAGTTCGGTACGTCGCTGCGGAGCAAGCGCCCGGTGAGCGAAGAGATTGGCGAGCGCTTCTGGCCTACGCTCAACCTGACGATCGCCAGCATGGTGTGGGCAGTCATCTTTGGCATGGTGATTGGCATTACCTCCGCCGTGTGGCGCAACAAATGGCCGGACCGCCTGGGCATGACGCTGGCCGTGTCCGGCATCTCGTTCCCGGCGTTTGCGCTGGGCATGCTGCTGATGGAGGTGTTCTCCGTGCAGCTCGGCTGGCTGCCCTCCATCGGCGCGGATACCTGGAAGCACTATGTCCTGCCGTCGATCACGCTGGGCGCTGCCGTGGCCGCCGTGATGGCGCGCTTCACCCGCGCGTCGTTTGTCGAAGTGCTGCAAGAAGATTTTGTGCGTACCGCCCGTGCCAAGGGCGTGCGCGAGACAGTGGTGGTCATCAAGCATTGCCTGCGCAACGCGATGATTCCGGTGGTGACCATGATGGGCCTGCAGTTCGGCTTCCTGCTGGGCGGCTCGATCGTGGTGGAGAAGGTGTTCAACTGGCCGGGCCTCGGGCGCCTGCTGGTGGATGCGGTGGAGATGCGCGACTACCCGGTCATCCAGGCCGAGGTGCTGCTGTTCTCGCTGGAGTTCATCCTGATCAACCTAGTGGTGGACATGCTGTACACCGTGATCAACCCGACCATCCGCTACAAGAAGTAAGGAGACGGCCATGACGCAGACAACCAGTCCGGCCGCGGGCGTGCCAAAAACGCCGCAAGCCACAACCGAACCCGTCCGCACCCCGTGGACGGAGTTCTGGCGCAAATTCCGCAAACAGCATCTGGCGATGGGTGCCGGGGTGTTCGTGATCGCGCTGGCGTTGATCGCCATTCTCGCGCCACACATCGTGCCGTTCGATCCGGAAAACTATTTCGACTACGATGCGCTCAATGCCGGCCCGTCGGCGCAGCACTGGTTCGGCGTCGATTCGCTGGGCCGCGACATCTTCAGCCGCATCCTGATGGGCACGCGCATCTCGCTGGAAGCGGGCTTCGTGTCGGTCATCATCGGCGCCGTCATCGGCACTGTGCTCGGCTTGCTGGCCGGCTACTACGAAGGCTGGTGGGACCGCATCGTCATGCGCATCTCCGACGTGCTGTTCGCCTTCCCCGGCATTCTGCTGGCCATCGGCATCGTGGCGATTTTGGGCAACGGCATGATCAACGTGATCTTTGCCGTGGCGGTGTTCAGCATCCCGGCGTTTGCGCGGCTGGTGCGCGGCAACACGCTCATGCTCAAGCACCTGACGTACGTTGAGGCCGCACGCAGCATTGGCGCATCGGACTGGACGATCATCATGCGGCATATCCTGCCGGGCACGATCTCGTCCATCGTCGTGTATTTCTCGATGCGGATCGGCACGTCGATCATCACCGCCGCCAGCCTCTCGTTCCTGGGCCTCGGTGCGCAGCCGCCCACGCCGGAGTGGGGTGCGATGCTCAACGAAGCGCGCGCCGACATGGTGACGGCACCGCATGTGGCGATCTTCCCGAGCCTGGCCATCTTCCTGACCGTGCTGGCGTTCAACCTGCTCGGCGACGGCCTGCGCGACGCGCTGGACCCGAAGATCGACCGCCGTTGATATGCCCATCAGCCTTCCGACTATCGGCGCGCTGCCGGCGGGGCCGCGCAACAGCATCACGGACGTGGCGGGCATCACCGTCGGCCACGCCACGATTGCTGGCGGCGACATCCAGACCGGCGTGACCGTGGTACGCCCGCACGCCGGAGACCCGTTCGTCGACAAGGTGCCTGCTGCCTGCGCCGTCATTAACGGCTTCGGCAAGAGCATTGGCCTCGTGCAGGTAGAAGAACTTGGCGTGCTGGAAACCCCGATCGCGCTGACCAACACGTTTGCCGTGGGCGCCGTGGCGCAGGCGCAGATTCGCCAGGCCGTGGATGCCAATCCGCAGATCGGCCGCACGTGGTCCACCGTCAACCCGCTCGTCTTCGAATGCAATGACGGCTATCTGAACGACCTGCAGGCGTTTGCCGTGCAGGACGTGCATTACGAAGCTGCGTATGCCGCAGCCGGCCAGACATTCGAGCAAGGCGCGATCGGCGCGGGGCGAGGGATGTCGTCGTTTGGCGTGAAGGGCGGCATCGGCTCTGCCTCGCGCGTGGCGACGCTGGCCGACGGCTCGCAACGCACGGTGGGCGCGCTGGTGCTCTCCAATTTTGGCGTGACGGAAAACCTGACGCTGGCCGGGCACCACGTTGGCGCAGCGCTGGCAAAGGCAATCGCCGCTGGCGCACCCGAGCCTGAGAAGGGCTCGATCATCATGCTGCTCGCCACCGACGCGCCGCTCGACGCCCGCCAGTTGCGTCGCCTCGCCTTGCGTGCTGGTGCGGGCCTGGCGCGCACCGGCTCCGTCTACGGCCACGGCAGCGGCGACATCGCGCTGGCGTTCTCCACGGCCTACACCGTGCCACACCAGGGCACACGCGCCATGCCGTCGACTGCCATGACGCACGAATCGCACCTCGACCCGCTGTTCCAGGCCGCTGCCGACAGCGTCGAACAAGCCATCGTGCACGCGTTGTTTCATGCCGAAGCCGTGACCGGCCGCGACGGCCACACGCGCCGCGCCCTGACCGACTTACTCTGAACTCATGCGCATCCTGATCTCCGCCGACATCGAAGGCGTCGCCAACGTGTTCCACACCGAGCAGACACGCGCCGGCAACGGCGAGTATGAGCGCGCCCGCCGCTGGATGACCGCTGAGGCTGACGCCGCCGTGCGCGGCGCCTTCGACGGCGGCGCGACCGACGTGCTCGTCAACGATTCGCACGGCGGCTTCCGCAACCTCATCCCCGAATCGATCGACCGCCGCGCACGCTTCGTTCTCGGCAAACCGCGCTACCTGAGCATGATGGCCGGCGTGGACGGCTGCGCGGCCGTCTGCATGATCGGCTACCACGCCCGTGCCGGCAGCCGTGGTGTGCTGGCGCACACCATCAACAGCTTCGCGTTCACGCGCGTCTGGTTCAACGAGCAGGAATTGGGCGAGGCCGGCCTCTACGGTGCCCTGGCTGGCGAACGCGGCGTGCCCGTGGCCGTGGCCAGCGGCGACGACGTCTTCATCAAAGAGACCAAGCCGCTGCTGCCGCACACCACGTTTGTCGAGACCAAGCAGGCCGAAGGACAGAACGCAGGGACATCGCTCTCGCCCGAGCAGTCGTGCGAAGCGATTTACGCAGCCGTGAAGGCCACTGTGCAGCGCGGCCACTTCAGCATGCCGCTGCGCATCCAAGCGCCCATCGTGTGCCGCCTGCAAACGCAAACGCCCGCGCTGGCCGACCTGTTCTGCCAGTGGCCCGCGCTGGAACGTGTGGATGGAACGATGTTGCGTTTCGCAGCGGATTCGGTCGAACACGCCGTGCGCATGCTCAATAGCCTCTCCGCCATGTCAGCGATGCTCCGCTGAGCACGAGCCCGCGAGAGCACGCCGCAGCGTCAGCACATGCATCCAGACGGTTTGGCCGTACCTGCCCTTGATGGCGCCTTGAATTTCTGTAAGCGGGCGGAAAAAAGGCGGGGAACTGTCTGAGCGAAGCGAGTTTTCCCCGCCTCCGCCCGGTTACA